>JBKOUV010000316.1:0-37692 GCA_046723555.1 Actinomycetota bacterium
AGGTCGGGATCAGGAAGTACCCGAGGATCAGGGCGAGCGCCCCGATCGGGAGGTTCACCCAGAACACCGAGCTCCACTCGAAGTGACGGAGGAGCAGGCCGCCGGTCACAGGGCCGAGGGCCACGGCCAGGCCGGCGAAGCCGGCCCACACCGCGATCGCCCGTCCCCGCTCCCGCGGGTCCTTGAACACGTTCGTCAGGATCGACAGCGTCGACGGCATGATCAGGGCACCGCCGATGCCCATGAACGCGCGGCTGGCGATGAGGTGCATCGTCGTGGTGGACAGCGCCGCCGACGCCGAGCCGAGGGCGAAGATGACGATCCCGACCTGGAGCGCACCCTTGCGGCCAAAGCGGTCGCTGAGACTGCCGGAGGTTAGCAGGAGCCCGGCGAACACCAGGGTGTAGGCGTCGATGATCCACTGGATCTCGCTGTTCGAGGCGTCGAGGTCCTTGATCAGGGACGGGATCGCCACGTTCAGGATCGTGTTGTCCATCACGATGATCAGCAGCGACATGCAGAGCACGCCCAGGGTCCACCACCGTCTGGCGTGGACCCGGTCGTCCACCGCCGTCATGACCCTTGCCTCCTCCATCACTCCCACAACACCTTCGTCTTTATGAAACGGAACCGATCAGTATCGTAATGGCAAGAGGATCGCGTCAGCGACTCGCGCGGATGTGACCTTCGTCGCAGCGCTCAGGCGGCGTCGCGATAGGCGCGCGGGGCGACGCCGTACACCCGCTTGAAGGCGGTGCTGAAGGTGAACGGGCTGCTGTAGCCCACCTGCCGGGCAACGGCGCCCACGACCGCGCCGGGCTCGCGCAGGAGATCCGCCGCCAGCGCCATCCGCCAGTTGGCGAGGAACGTCATCGGCGGCTCCCCGACCAGCTCGTGAAACCGGCGGGCGAGCGCAGCGCGGGAAACCCCGACCGTGGCGGCGAGCCCGGCCACCGTCCACGGCTGCGCCGGGTCGTTCTGGAGCAGCCGAACGGCGCGGCCGACGACCGGATCACGGTTCGCCTCGTACCAGGCAGGCGGGTTGGCCTCCGGACGGGCGAACCACACCCGCAGCGAGGTGACGAGCAGGAGATCGAGCAGCCGGTCGAGCACGATCTGCTGCCCCGGCTCCTCCTTGACGATCTCGGCCGCGAGCAACGGAACGAGCGGGCTGTCCCACTCGTCCGCCCGCAGCACCGCGAGCGCGGGGAGCGCCTCGACGAGCCGCCGGCTGATCTCGCCGTCGGACTGGTAGGTGCCGGTGAGCACGACCGTCGAGCCCTCGAGACTGTGGCCCCACGTGCGCACGCCGAGGTCCATCGCCTCGGCGAGGCTCTCGCCGTCGAGCGTCGTGCAGTGCTGGCCGGGGTGGATCACCACTTGCGGCGGCGTCGCCGGGTGATCAGCGACGGTGTAGTGGTCGGGACCCCGGATGATCGCCAGGTCGCCGGGGCCGAGGCGCTCGGGCGGCCCGTCGTCGGGTACCACCCACGAGTCGGACCGCACCATCGCGACGACCGTCAGCGGCGCCTCGTCCTGGATCCGCAGCGACCACGGCGGGTCGAGGATGGAGCGCAGGACGAACGCGCTCTGGGCGCGGGGTCCGGCGAGAAAACCGGAGAGCGCATCCACCGGCCCGAGCGTAGACGAAAGCACATGTGATCGAGCGTCTGGGCTATGGACCGTCTACGGCGCGTCCGTCTTGATGGTGGTCATGCAATCCGACCTCATTCTCGTCACCGGCGGCACCGGCAAGACCGGCCGCCGCGTCGCCGACCGCTTGCACCGCCTCGACCGCACCGTGCGCCTCGGCTCCCGCCGTGCCGATCCGCCCTTCGACTGGGACGACCGTGCGACCTGGCCAGGGGCGCTCGACGGCGTTACGAAGGCGTACGTGTCGTACTACCCGGACCTCACCTTCCCCGGCGCCGTCGACGCGATCGGGGAGTTCGCCCGCTTGGCCGCGGCCGCCGGCGTGCACCACCTCGTGCTGCTCTCCGGCCGCGGTGAGGAAGAGGCGCTTCGGGCGGAAGACGTCGTGTGCAGTGCCGGCGTCGACTGGACGATCATCCGGGCGAGCTGGTTCGCCCAGAACTTCAGTGAGCACTTCCTGCTCCAGCCGGTGCTCGACGGCGTGATCGCGCTCCCGGCTGGCGATGTCGCCGAGCCCTTCGTCGACGTGGACGACATCGCCGACATCGCGGCCGCCGCGCTCACCGAGCCCGGCCATGCGGGCGAGGTGTACGAGGTGACCGGTCCGCGCCTGCTCACCTTCGCCGACGTAGCCGACGAGCTGACCCGCGCCACCGGGCGCCGCGTGAGCTACGTGTCGGTGACGCCGGAGGAGTACGCCGCCGCGGCGGTCGACCAAGGTGTCCCGGCCGAGGAGGCCGGCCCGCTCGCCGAGTTGTTCAGTCGGGTCCTCGACGGACGCAACGCCCACCTCGCAGACGGCGTGCCGCGCGCCCTCGGACGGCCCCCGCGAGACTTCGCCGACTATGCCGCGGCGACGGCCGCCACCGGCGTATGGGACGTCAGTGGGAACGGCGGGCGATGATCGACAACTATGCCCGTGCGCTGACCCTTGCCGCGGCCGTCGGCGCGGGCGTGGCGGGCGGCGTGTTCTTCGCCTTCTCCACGTTCGTGATGAAGGCGCTCGAGGATCTCCCGCCGGCGGACGGGATCGTGGCGATGCAGTCGATCAACCGGCACGCGCCCGCGCTGTGGTTCATGACGCTGCTCCTCGGCACCGCCGCGCTGTGCGCCGCGCTCGTCGTGTCGGCAGTCATCCGGTGGGGCGAAGCGTCGGCGCCGTACCACCTCGCCGGCGGCCTGAGCTACCTCGCCGCCATCGTGCTGACGATCGCCTACCACGTCCCGCGCAACGACGCCCTCGCCCGCGTCGACCCTGGCGACGGTGGTGCCGCGGCCGCGTGGTCGCGGTACCTCGCCGAGTGGGTGCCGTGGAACCACGTCCGCACCCTGACCTCTGTCGCCGCGACCGTGCTGTTCGTCCTCGCGCTTCGTATAGACGGTTGACATATTCCGATATAGGAATATAATGCTGCCATGGCTCGTACCCCGACGACGACCGACGCGTTCAACGCCGTCGCCGAAGCGAGCCGGCGCCAACTCCTCGACGCCATCGGGACCGGGGAGGCGACCGTCGGGGAGCTCGTCGATCGCGTCGGCCTCAGCCAGCCGCAGGTGTCCAAGCACCTCGGCGTGCTGCGCGCGGTCGGGCTGGTGCTCGTCCGCGCCGACGGACGCCACCGGTGGTACCGGGTCAACGGCCCGGTGCTGCAGCCGATCCACGAGTGGGTGCGCGGCTTCGAGCGCACCTGGAACGCCCGCTTCGACCGGCTCGACGACCTGCTCGCCGAGCTCCAGCACCCGGAGGAACCATCATGAACACCAAGCCCGCCAACCGGTACGGCTCCGCCGTCGTCACCCTGCCGTCGGACACCGAGTACGTCATCACCCGTGCGTTCGACGCACCCGCCGAGCTCGTGTTCGACGCCCTCACCACGCCCGAGCTCGTCAAGCGCTGGTGGGGCTTCGAGACCGCGGTGTGGCTCGTCTGCGAGATCGACCTGCGCGTCGGCGGCCGGTGGCGCTACGTGGTCCGGGAACACGACGACATCGAAGTCGGCTTCCACGGTGAGTACCGGGAGGTCTCCCGTCCCCACCGCCTCGTGTGGACCGAGATGTACGAGGGCGTGCCGAACCCCGGACCCGACAAGTACCCCGTCTGCACGACCACCCTCGAGGAGGTCGACGGCGTGACCACGCTCACCACGGTCGTCCAGCACACGTCGAAGGAAGACCGCGACGCGGTCCTGGCGACCGGGATGGAGAGCGGGATGCAGGTCTCGTACGACCGGCTCGAGGACCTCGACCGCGCGTACCCCTCGGGGTTAGCGATGAGCGCGCTGAGCGCGCACAAGGATCACCGCACCTCGGTCAGGACCGCCTGTTCGCCCACCGCTAGGCGCAGCGGTCAGACTGGGATCGATGTCGCAGCATCCCGAGCTCAGCGAGGCCGACGGCGCGACGATCCTCGCCGTCCACGTCCAGCCCGGGGCCGGGCGCACCGAGGTCGTCGGGCGTCACGGCGATGCCCTGAAGATCCGGGTCGCCGCTCCCCCGACCGGCAATCGCGCCAACGACGCCGTGATCGAGCTGGTGGCGAAGGAGTTCGCCCTGAAGAAGGCCGACGTCGGCGTGAAGACCGGGGCGACCAGTCGGGAGAAGCGACTGCAGCTCACCGGCGTCGACCTCCGCGCCGCTGAACGGGTCGTCGACCGCTTGCTGGCTCCGACCCCGGGCTCAGGGCGCCACTGACGCAGTCAGCACTCGATGTCCTCCGCGGGGACGTCGAGATCGACGAGGTACCGATTGACCGCGTCGTTCACGCAGTCGTTCACGCCGTACCCCGTGTGCTGGTCGGCGTGGACGACGACGAGCCGTCCGTCCTCGAGGGTGTCCGCCATCGCCCGCGTGCTCGACAACGGCGTCGCCGGATCGCCGGTGGTGCCGATCACCACGATCGGGCCGGCGCCGTCGCCGGTGATCTTGACCCGCGGGTCGACCGCCGGGGGGAAAAACGTGCAGAAGTAGGTGCCCGTCGTGCCGGGCGCGAACCGGGGCGCGACGGCCATGTACTCCTGGGCGGTGGCGTCGTCCTCGGCGACGGTCAGCCGCTCGGGATCGTCCATGCAGCTGATCGTCTGGAACGCTTCCAACTCGTTGCCCCACGTCCCGTCGGGTTGCCGTTGGTAGTAGCTGTCGTAGAGGGCGAGTAGACCCGCGCCGTCACCGCCCTGGGCGTCGGAGAGCGCCTCGGACAACTGGTCCCAGAACGACTCGGAGTACATCGCCTGGGCCACCGCCTGCAACGCCACGCCGCGGGTGATGTCCGGTCGTCCGGGCTCGGACGGGATCGGATGGTTGTCGAGGTCGAGCATCAGTTGGTCGAACGCGCCCTCCGCGTCGCCATCGTTGTGGAACGCGCACGAGCTGTCGTCGCTGCACTGGGCGAGGTACGTGTCGAGGGTTCCCTCGAAGCCGGCGGCCTGCTGCACGCCGCTCTCGGTCATGTCGGCGGTCGGGTCGGCCGCCCCGTCGAGGACAGCGGCGCGGACCGTGTTCGGGAAGAGTGTCGCCCACGTCGCCCCGAGCTCGCTGCCATAGCTGAAGCCGAAGTAGCTGATCTTGTCCTCGCCGAGGGCGCGGCGGATCGAGTCCATGTCCCGGGCGCTGTTGTTGGTGCCGACGTACTCGAAGAAGTCGCCGTTCTTCTTCGTGCAGTTGTCGGCGAACTCCTTGGCGAGGTCGACGAGCTGTTGCTTCTCGGCGGCGTCGTCAGGGGTGATGTCGGTGCCGGAGAAGTAGTGGTCGTAGTCGTCGATGCAGTCGATGGACGGCTCGCTCTTCCCGGTCCCCCGCGGGTCCCACCCGATGATGTCGAAGCGCCGCAGCAGCTCGGGCCCGTAGATCTGGTCGGCGAAGACGGCGAAGTCAGCTCCGCCGAACCCGGGACCACCCGGGTTGACCAGCAGCGAACCGATCTTGTTCGCCTGGTCGGTGGCCAGGTGGCGGGCGACGTGGAGGTCGAAGGTCTGGCCGTCGGGGTGCTCGTAGTCGACCGGAACCTTCAGCGTGGCCGTCTCGACGCCGTCGGTCAGCTGTTGCCACTGCAGCCCGCCCGTTGGCTCGCCGGTGGTCCCCGGCGAATTCGTCCCCGGAGCGGTGCTCGGTGCGACGGAGTCCGCTGGCTCGGTGGCGGGCGGAGCGGAGTCTTCGGTCGACGGTGTGCCGCTGGTTGAGTCGGCCCGCTCGGTCGCCACACCGCTCTCGGCCGCGCACGCTGCCGCGGCGACGGTCAACGTCACGACGAGCGGCCACGCCCTCCCGAAGAGGATCCGTCGTGACATGCCGGCATCGTACGGGCGAAACCCGGCTCGTTCGCCTCGGCCGCAGCAGGACTCTGACCGCACGCGGCTCACCGCCGCGTCCAGGGGTCAGAGTTCGTCGCGACGTCCGTAGCCTCATCGACAATGCGCATGGGACCGCCGCACTTCGCGCCCCGGGATCCGCGCGCCGTGGCGGGGGCGAAGGTCACCAAGGCCACGCTCCGACGGATCTGGTCGTTCGCCCGGCCGTACCGGGTGACGATCGCCATCTTCCTCGTCGCCATCCTCGCCTCCGCGCTGCTCGCCCTCGTCCCGCCGTTCGTCGTGAGGGCGATCCTCGACACCGCGATCCCCGAGGGCGACCGGACGATGATCACGTGGCTCGCCACCGTCGCCGTCCTGGCGGCGATCGGCGACGCTTCGCTCCAGATCGTGCAGCGGTGGTGCAGCTCACGCGTCGGCGAGGGGCTGATCTACGACCTGCGCCGGGCGCTGTTCGCCAAGGTCCAGCGGATGCCGGTCGCGTTCTTCACCCGCACGCCGACCGGCGCCCTCACGTCGCGGCTGAACAACGACGTCGTCGGCGCCCAGACCGCGGTCACGAGCACGCTCGGCAGCGTGGTGAGCAACATCGTGGTCCTGGTCACGTCGCTCATCGCGATGCTCGCCCTCGAGTGGCGGCTGACGCTGCTCGCCCTCGTCGTGCTGCCGATGTTCGTCGTGCCGGCCCGGCGGGTCGGCCGCCGGTTGCAGGACATCTCCCGCGAGCAGATGCAGCACAACGCGGCGATGAACACCCAGATGACCGAGCGGTTCAACGTTGCCGGCGCGGTCCTCGTCAAGCTCTTCGGTGACCACGCCCGGGAGGACCGGGCGTTCGAGCACCGGGCGCGTGGCGTCCGCGACGCCGGCATCCGTTCGGCGATGTACGGCCGGGTCTTCTTCGTCGCCCTCGGCCTGGTCGGCGCGCTCGGCGCCGCCGCGATCTACGGCATCGGGGCGCACCTCGTCGTTTCCGATCAGCTGACCCCGGGCACTCTGGTCGCCCTCGCCGCGCTGGTCACCCGGGTGTACCAGCCGCTGACCGGGCTGACCAACGCCCGCGTCGACCTGATGACGTCGTTGGTCAGCTTCGAGCGGGTGTTCGAGGTGCTCGACGCGCCCGAAGCGATCCAGGAACGGCCGGGCGCGGTCGACCTGGTGGCGCCGACGGGGCGGGTCACGTTCGACGCCGTCCGCTTCCGTTACCCCCCGGCGGTGGAGACGGCGATCGCCTCGCTCGAGCAGCGGGCGCCCGAGCACGACCCCGACCGCGACGTCCTCAACGGCGTCACCATCGACGTGCTCCCCGGCGAGACCGTCGCCCTGGTGGGCGCGTCCGGCGCCGGGAAGACGACGCTCGTCTCGCTGATCCCCCGGCTCTACGACGTCACGGCGGGCGCCGTGCGCATCGACGGCCACGACGTGCGCGACCTCACCCTCGGCTCGCTGCGGCGCGCGATCGGGGTCGTTTCCCAGGATCCACACCTGTTCCACGAGTCGATCGGCGAGAACCTCCGGTACGCCAACCCCGACGCCACGGACGACGAGCTCGTCGCGGCGTGCCGGGCCGCCCGCATCCTCGACACGATCGAGGCCCTGCCCGACGGCTTCGACACCGTCGTCGGCGAGCGGGGCTACCGACTCTCGGGCGGAGAGAAGCAGCGCTTGGCGATCGCCCGGCTGTTGCTGAAGGATCCGGCGGTGATGATCCTCGACGAGGCGACCAGCCACCTCGACAACGACAACGAATCACAGGTTCAGGCCGCACTCGACACCGCGCTCGCCGGTCGCACGGCCGTCGTGATCGCCCACCGCCTCTCGACGATCCGGGGCGCCGACCGCATCGCCGTGCTCGAGGCCGGCCGCATCGTCGAGCTCGGCACCCATGACGAGCTCGTCGCCCGCAACGGTCGCTACGCCGCTCAGCTCCGCGCCGGCGAGCTGACCCGCTCCCCCGCCGCAGACGACGCCGGCACGGTGCCGGCCGAACTTTCCGCGTGAGCGTGAGCGTGAGCGCGCGGCCGCTTCCGCTCGCCGACGTGCGGGTGATCGACCTGTCCACGGTCATCGCCGGCCCGAACTGTGCGCGGTACCTGGCCGACTTCGGCGCCGACGTGATCAAGGTCGAGCGACCGGGCGGGGACAGCCTGCGTTCGATGGCGTGGCGCGACGAGCGCGACGGCGAGGGGATCTGGTGGAAGCTCGCCAACCGCAACAAGCGGGCGGTGGTGCTCGATCTCAAGGACGCCGCCGACGTCGAAACCTTCCTTCGTCTCGTCGACGACGCCCACGTGCTGGTCGAGAACTTCCGACCGGGCACACTCGAGCGCCTCGGCCTCGGCGCCGACGATCTGCACGCCCGCAACCCCGCGTTGGTCCTCACGCGGGTCACCGGGTTCGGCCAGAGCGGGCCGTACGCCCAACGGCCGGGGTTCGCCACGATCGCCGAGGCGATGTCCGGCTTCGCCGCGATCAACGGCGAGCCCGACGGCCAGCCGCTGCTCCCGCCGATCGCGCTCACCGACGAGGTCACCGGGCTCGCCGCCGCGTTCGCCACGATGGTGGCGCTGCACAGCGGCCGCGGCCAGGTCGTCGACGTCAACCTGCTGGAGACGATGTTCCACCTGATGGGTCCGCTTCCGACTCTGTACGCGCTCACCGGCGAGCAGCAGCCGCGGCTCGGCGCCGGGCTCCCGTACACCGTGCCGCGCGGGACCTACCGGTGTGCGGACGGGCGGTGGGTTGCGGTCTCCACGAGCAGCGAGTCGGTCGCCGGGCGGGTGCTCCAGCTGCTCGGACTGGCGGGCGACGCCCGGTTCACGACGTTCGCCGGGCGAGCGGAGCATCGCGGCGAGCTGGAGGCGGCGATGGCGGAGTGGTGTGCGGGGCGCACCAGCGACGAGGTGATCGCCGAGTTCACCGACGCGCACGCGGCCGCCGGGCCGGTGATGGACATGGCCGACATCGCCGCCGACCCACACTTCCGGGTCCGGGAGGCGATCGTCGAGGTCGCCGGCACGCCGATGCAGTCACTGATCGCCCGGCTCAGCGAGACGCCGGGCGCGCTGCGGTGGGCGGGTCCGACGCTCGACGCCGACGGAGCTGCGATCCGCGCCTCGGGCTGGGACGCGGGCGGGCGTCCCGCCGACGGCCCAGGATGAGCGAGCTACTGGTCGGTCGACGTCGCTTCCTTGGAAGCCGCGACCGCGTCGTCGGCCGCCGCTTTGACGTCGGCGGCGGCCGCTTTGGCAGCGTCCGACGAGTCCGCGGCGGTGCCTGAGACAGTCGCGCCGGTCTCGCTCTTCTCGTCGCCGAAACCGAGCCGGTCCTTGACCTTGTCGACCAGCTCGCCCGCCTTGTCCTTGAAGTCACCCGCCGTGTCCTTCACGGTGCCGGGGATCTTCTCCCCGATCTTGTCAACGATGTCCCCGGCCTTGTCCTTGACGTCGCCCGCCACGTCCTTGGCCTTGTCGATGAAGCTCATCGGGCTCCTTCCTGGTGAGGATGGCCCCGCCCGCGCGGGGGACAATACCGCTCGGCACGAACCCCCGCGTCAGGTCGCTCCGGCGACTCCGACCGGACAGCTGACGCCCGTGCCGCCGATCCCGCAGTAGCCGGCGGGGTTCTTGGCGAGGTACTGCTGGTGGTACGGCTCGGCGTACCAGAACTGGCCGAGCGGCGTGATCTCGGTGGTGATCTCGCCGTAGCCGGCCTGCCCGAGGGCCTCGGCGTAGCGGTGCCGGCTCGCCTCGGCGGCGGCCCGCTGACTCTCATCGGTGAGGTAGATCGCGCTGCGGTACTGGGTGCCGACGTCGTTGCCCTGGCGCATCCCCTGCGTCGGGTCGTGCGCCTCCCAGAAGGCGTTGAGCAACTGGTCGTAGCTCACGGCCGCCGGGTCGAAGACGACCAGCACGACCTCGGCGTGCCCGGTGCGTCCCGAGCACACCTCCTCGTAGGTCGGGTTCGGCGTGAAGCCGCCGGCGTAGCCGACCGCCGTCGTCCACACGCCTGGGGTCTGCCAGAACACCCGCTCCGCGCCCCAGAAGCAGCCGAGCCCGAACACCGCCGTCTGGAAGCCCTCCGGCCACGGTCCCTGCAACGGGCGACCGTTGACGAAGTGGGCCTCGGGCACCGGCATCGTCTGATCGGTGCGGCCGGGCAGCGCGTCGGCCGCAGTGATCATCTGCGACTTCGAACGAAACAGCATGCCATCAGGCTAGGTCCTTGGAGGTTCTGAGCCGTCTGGGGATCGCAGAGCGATCCTGCGGAGGCTCAGAACCGCCTACTTCAACAACAGCCGGCCGATGCGGCGGGCGGCGACGACGATGCCGGCGACGGCGAGGCCGACGAGGACGGCGACGTGGCCGAGCATCGCCCACTCGAACTCGCCGAGGTTGGCCGCCCGCACCAACGCCACGCCGTGGTACAGCGGGCTGAGTTGCACGACCCACGCCCAGTCCCCGTAGCTCGAGACCGGGTAGAACGTCGCCGAGAACAGGAACAGCGGGAGGGTGACGGCGGTGACGTACTCGAAGTCGGCCCACGTGCGCATGAAGGTGGTCGACGCCATCCCGATCGCGGCGAAGGCGAAGCCGATCAGCACGCAGATCGGCAGCGACAGCACCATCCACGGCGAGGCGACCATCCCCAGCGCCCACATCGACAGCAGGAACGCGATCGAGTAGATGAAGCCCCGGGCGACGGCCCAGCTGATCTCGCCGAGGGCCACGTCGGCCGGCATCATCGGCGTCGACAGCACCGAGTCGTACAGGCGGGCGTGGGTGAGCTTGAAGTAGACGTTCATCGTCGAGTCGTAGACGGCCCCGTTCATCGCCGAGGCCGCCATCAACGCGGGAGCGACGAACTCGGCGTACGGGATCGACCGGCCGCCGACCGTCACGTCGCCGACCAGGTCGCCGAACCCGATGCGGATCGAGAACAGGTAGAAGAGGGGCTCGAAGAACCCGCTGAAGATGATCAGCCAGGTCCGTCGGTTGACCATCACCGCCCGCTCGAGCATGCGGTGGGGCCGGCGGGCGGCGACCAGCTCCGGCGGGATGATCCGAAGCGTCCCCACGGCGACGGTCATCGCCGCAACCTCCGCGTGAACGTCGCGCGGCACGTCAGGAACCCGGCGAGCGAGATCGCGGCGAGGTACCCGACGTGGACCGCGGCCGCGGCCGCGCCGAGTGTGCCCAGCACCGCGCCGCGGCACAGCTGGACACCGTGGTACAGCGGGGTCACGTAGGCGACCGGCCGGAGCCAGCCGGGCAGCTGGTCGATCGGGTAGAACGCGCCGGCGAACAGGAACATCGGCACGATGCCGAAGCGCATGATCGCCGGGAACGACTGGTCGCTGCGCTCCCGGGTCGACGTCCATGCGGAGATCGGGAGCGCGAACGCCAACCCGGTGAGCACGGCGAACGGGATCGCGGCGAGGAGCCCCCACGACCGCGTCGACGAGAACAGCACCAGGACGGCCGCGACCCCGGACGCGGCGAGCGCGGCCCGGCTGGCGTGCCACAGCCCGATGCCCGCCGCGACCTCGCTCGGCCGCAGCGGGGTCGCGGTCATCGCCCAGTAGGCGTTGCTCCACGTGAAGCCGTCCATCACCGGCCACATCGCCTCCTGGGCGACGACCATCATCGCCGTCGTCGCGATCAGTGCCGGGGCGAGGAAGGTGAAGTAGTCGACACCGCCGAGCAGCTCGGTCGACGACGTCCCCTGGTCGACCAGCGACCCGACGCCGACCCCGATCCCGAGGAGGTAGAGCAGCGGCTGGAGGAAGCTGCCGAGCAGGTTCGACTTCCAGATCCGCTTGTAGACGGCGAGGTTGTTCTCCCACACCCTCACCGCGGCCGGCGTGCTCACGTCACGACACCACTACTCGATGAGCGAGCGGCCGGTGAGGTGGAGGAAGACGTCCTCGAGGCTGCTCCGGCGGACGAGCGCGCTCTCCGGGTTGACGCCGCGGTCGTGCACGGTGACGAGCGCCTTCTCACCGTCGTCGGCGTAGATGAGGATGCGGTCGGGCAGCACCTCGACCCGCTCCCCGATGTCCTCGACCGCCGGCGCCCTCGCCTCGTTGGTGCCGGCCGGGAAGCGCAGCTCGAGGACCTCCTTGGTCGAGTGCTCCTCGATCAGGTCCCGCGGCGAGCCCTCGGCGACGATCCGGCCCTTGTCCATCACCACGAGGCGGTCACAGAGCTGCTCCGCCTCGTCCATGTAGTGGGTCGTGAGGACGAGCGTGACGCCCTGCTGCTTGAGCCGGTACAGCCGGTCCCACAGGACGTGGCGGGCCTGCGGGTCGAGGCCGGTGGTCGGCTCGTCGAGCAGCAGCAGCTCAGGGTCGTTGATCAACGAGCGGGCGATCGTCACCCGCCGCTTCATCCCGCCGGACAGGGGCTCGACCTTGCTGCGGGCCCGCTCGGTCAGCTGGACGAACTCGAGCAACTCGGCGGCCCGTCGCTTGCACTCGGCGCGCGGGATGTCGAAGTAGCGGCCGTAGATGATCAGGTTCTCCTCGACCGTCAGCTCGCTGTCGAGCTGGTCGGCCTGCGGCACCACGCCGAGCCGGGCGCGGATCTGGCGCCCGTGGGTCGCCGGATCGAGACCGAACACGGACAGCGTCCCGTCGGTGACGGGAGACGTGCAGCCGATCATCCGCATCGTCGAGGACTTGCCGGCGCCGTTGGGACCGAGGAAGCCGAACGCCTCCCCCTGCCGGACCTCGACGTCGATGCCGTCGACGGCAGTGAACTCGCCGAACCGTTTCACCAAGCCGCGCGCCAGGACCAAAGCCACCTGCGAGGACGTTAGCGATGGTTCGGTCGTTTGGAACGGTCGGTATCCGGCGCTGGACGGGGGATCAGCGGCGGTCGGGCAGGAACCGGAAGTGGTCCCGAACCTCGCCGACGTGGTCGGCGGAGACGTCGGCGAGCAGGATCGTCTCGGTCTTCGCGCCGGTGGCGAGGAGCTCCCCGAGGGGATCGACGATACGGCTGTCCCCGCTGTAGCGGAGGCCGCCCCCCTCGCCGACGCGGTTCACCCCGACGACGTACGCCTGGTTCTCGATAGCCCGCGCCTGCAGCAGCGCCGTCCAGTGCAGCCGGCGCTTCTCGGGCCAGTTCGCCGGCACGAGATAGACGTCGGTGGACCCGGCGAGCTGCCAGAACTCGTCGGCGAAGCGGAGGTCGTAACACACCAACGGGCTGATCCGCAGCCCGGCGATGTCGACCGTGATCAGCTCGTCGCCGGCCCGGAAGTGCTTCTCCTCACCTCCGTAGCTGAACGGGTGGATCTTGCGGTAACGATGCGTCGTCCCGTCCGGGCCGGTGAGCACGAAGCTGTTGAACGGGCGCTGGTCGTCCGCAGGCGCGTCGGGCGGGATCTCGGGGCAGGTGCCCCCGACCCAGATCCCGTGCTCGGCAGCCTGGGCGGTGAGGAACTGCGCCGAAGGGCCCCCTTCGGGCTCGCCGAGGTCGGGAACGTCGAGGGCGAAGCCGGTGGAGAACGTCTCGGTGAGCAGCACGAGCCGTGCGCCCGCGCCGGCGGCGGCGGCGATCAGCGGGGCGAGGTGGTCGAAGTTGGCGTCGCGGTCGTTCCACTCGATGTCGTGCTGGACCGCGGCGATCCGGACGCTGTCGCTCATGCTCATTCCATTCGCTCACGGAGGCCGGCGAGTCGCCTCGCCGCCTCGTCCAACACGTCGAGACGCTTGCAGCAAGCGAACCGCACGAGGTGCCGGCCGTACTCGGGCCGGGCGTAGAAGACCTCGTTGGGGACGGCAACAACGCCGCAGCGGTCGGCCAGCGAGCGGCAGAACGCCATCCCGTCGCCGGCGGGCTCGACGGGCCGGATGTCGACGGTGGTGAAGTACGTCGCCTCGGGTCGGAACACCTCGAACCCGGCGGCGTCGAGGCCGGCGACGAGGTGATCGCGCTTGACCGTGAGATCGCCCGCCAGCGCGGCGTAGTAGTCGTCGCCCAGGTCGAGCCCGGCGGCCATCGCGGGCTGGAACGGAGCACCGTTGACGTAGGTGAGGAACTGCTTCGCCGTGCGGGCCGCCGTGACCAGCGGGGCGGGACCGCAGGCCCACCCGACCTTCCACCCGGTCGTGTTGAACGTCTTGCCGCCGGACGAGATCGTCAGCGTGCGCTCGGCCATCCCGGGCAGGGTGGCGATCGGCACGTGCGTCGCACCAGGGAACACGAGGTGCTCGTAGACCTCGTCGGTGACGACGACGACGTCGTGCTCAGCCGCGACCGCGGCGACGATCTCCAACTCGGCGCGATCGAAGACCTTGCCCGTCGGATTGTGCGGGGAGTTGAGCAGGATCAGCCGGGTGCGCGTCGACATCGCCCGGCGGAGCTCGTCGGGATCGAAGTGGTAGCGGCCGTCAGATCCGGGCCGGAGCACGACCGGGACGGGGCGGGCGCCGGCCATCGCGATGCATGCCGGGTAGCTGTCGTACATCGGCTCGAACACGACGACCTCGTCGCCGTCGTCGAGCATCCCGAGCAGGGCGCCGGCGAGCGCCTCGGTGGCCCCGGCGGTCACGAGGACCTCGGTGTCGGGGTCGTGGACGAGGCCGTAGAAACGCTGTTGGTGCCGGGCGATTGCCTCGCGCAGGACGGGGAACCCGTTCCCCGGCGGGTACTGGTTGACCCCACCGCGGATCGCCGCTACGGCGGCGTCGAGCACTTCCGGCGGGCCGTCGGTGTCGGGGAAGCCCTGCCCCAGGTTGATCGCCCCGGTGGCGACGGCGAGGGCGGACATCTCGGCGAAGATCGTCGTCCCGAAGCCCTGCAGCTTCGACGTCAGCGGGCCCCGCACGGTCGTGTCGCTCGTCACGGAGCCATGGTAAGGGTCAACCCGGGCCGCGGCGGCCGACTGTCGCTTTTCGACAACAGTTGCCACAGGGCGACAGTTTTCGTCGCCTCCTGACCACAGTTGCGGGATTGTGCCAGTCAGGTCCTCCACGAGACGGGGAGGCGATCCGGCTTGCGGAAGACGAGCCCGGTCGGCGGCGGCGCGTCGTCATCGAGGCGCAGGTCGGGCAGCCGGCGGAGCACGCCCGCCACCGCGGTCCGCGCCTCGAGGCGGGCGAGGTCCATCCCGAGGCACAGATGGGGTCCGGCGGCGAAGGCGAGGTGACGTCGCCCGTTGGGCCGGTGGAGGTCGAACCGGTCCGGGTCCGGGAACTCGTCCGGGTCGCGGTTGGCGCCGGCGAGCGACACGACGACGAGGCTGCCGGCCGCGATCTCGGTCGCCGCCACGATCGCTCGCCGGGTCGCGAAGCGGTCGACACGCGACGCCGCTGGTTCGAGCCGTAACGCCTCTTCCACCGCGGCGGCGACGAGCTCGGGATCCTGGCCCACCTCGTCCCGCAGGCCGGGGACGGTCAGCAGGTACCACAGCGCGTTGAGGATCATCCCCTCGGTCGTCTCGATCCCTCCGAACATCACGACCGCGGCGTTCGACACCATCGCCTCCGTGCTCAGCCCGCCGCCGTGAGGGAGGTGGCCTTCGAGGTGTTCGCCGAGCGCGGTCATCGCCTCGGCCCCCGCGGACGTCGGAGAGGAGCCGGCGCTGATCGCCGACACCGACGCGACGATCGCGCGATACCAGCCGACGAGCCGGCTGACCGCGACGTCGTCGCCGCCGTCGAGACCGAGCGCCTGGGCGACCACGGACGCGGCGAGCGGCGCGGCGAGCTCGGTCCGCAGGTCGGCGCGACCGCGCGCCGCGATCGCGTCGAGCCGCCGTTCGACCGCCGTGCTCACGAACGGGGCGAACCGGTCCGTGATGTCTCGTGGCCGGACCACGCCGGAGTACGCCGACCGGTGGCGCTCGTGGGCCGGTCCGTCGAGCGACAGCATGCTCGGCCCGACGACCTGGGCCGTCGAGAACCGGGGATCGTCCACGGTGAACACCTCGGCATCCCGCAGAACCTCGAGCGCGGCGGGCCGCCCGGTGACGACGAACCCGTCGATGGCGAAGACCCACGCCACCGGACGCCAGCGGGCCAGGTGGGGGTGGGGATCTCCGGCGAGGTCCTCGAGCGAGACGTCCATGCCGCGACCCATTGTCATCGATACGTAATATGCCCGAACGATGCTCTGCTCACGCGGCGGTCGGGCGGCCGTCCTCCTCGCCGTGACCCTGTCCATCCCACTCCTCGTCGCCGCGGGTCCCACTCCCACCACCGCCGCGCCGCCGCCCGCCGACGGCGACGGCGGGAAGGGGGGTGCGGACATCGCGATCCCGGCGCAGGACGCGGCCGCCCAGCTCGCCGCAGCCGGGGTCGACGTGGCGTCCACCGGGCTCGGCCCGACCGGTCAGACGGCGGCGACGCTCGCTCTCCAGCCGCTCGACGACTTCCGCTACGACGCCCAGATGACCGAGGGCTACGCGCGCGACGTTTGCTACGGGCGCATGCGCCCCGGCACGGCGCTGACGTTCTTCGAGCTGCAACGGCGGTTCGGCGGCTCCGCCGGCACGCTCTACGCCTGCCGCGAGCGCTGGAACGCCGCCGAGGAACCGGACTGCAACGGCACGCTCGTCGACCCGATCACCAACCCGGACTTTTTCAGCACGTGCTGGAGCAACCATGCCCAGGGTCGGGCCCTCGACCTGATGTCGACGACGTACCGCGGCAACGCGGTGGTGAACTGGCTCCTTGCTCCTGACGCCAGGGGCAACTACAGCGCCAACGCCCGCCGGCTCGGCGTGCAACAGATCCTCTGGCGGGACCACTGCTGGAACACCGACGACGACCGCGGCGTGCTCAGGGTCCGGGGGATGCGCGAGTGCGGCATCGGGCATTTCGACCACGTCCACATCGACCTGACCATCGCCGGGGCGATGGGCCGCACGAGCTACTGGGGCGGTACACCCAAGGTCTCCCGCAAGCACACCGGGATCTTCTGGTGGAACAACGACAGCGGCGGGTGGCGGATGCAGTCCTGGTTCAACTATCGGCCGACCGGTCGTAACGCCGGCACGTTCGCCCGGTGGTGGGAGTTCGCCCTCCCCGGTGACTGGGACAAGGACGGCGTGGACGATGACCTGCTGCTGTGGGACCGGGACACCGGGCGATGGGCGATCCGGTCATGGATCCACTACCACCGCCGCAACGTGAGAACCGGCGACTTCTCCACCTTCTGGGACCAGCTCATCCCGGGCGACTGGGACGGCAACCGGCGCACCAACGACCTGCTCATGTGGGATCGGAACACCGGCCGGTGGCAGGTGC
The DNA here is from genome assembly GCA_046723555.1 of Actinomycetota bacterium. Taxonomy (GTDB): domain Bacteria; phylum Actinomycetota; class Acidimicrobiia; order Acidimicrobiales; family Ilumatobacteraceae; genus JALZMG01. The sequence goes on from JBKOUV010000316.1 coordinate 17,215, forward strand.
GCTCGTTCACCGCGACCGGTACCCGCATCCGCACCAGCGGGAATTTGCCGATCGTGTTCGACACCTTCCGGGTCGGCGACTTCGACGAGGACAACCGCGAGGACGACTTGTTCGTCCGCGACCCGCAGTCCGGCGCGTATCGCATCTACTCGTGGAACGCATTCGATCCAACGCTGCGGCGGACCTCGACCTGGCGTCGCGCGTTCGACCGCTTCGTCGTCGGCGACTGGGACAGCGACGGTGAGCTCAACGACATGCTCGTGCTGCGGTCGACGACCGGCCGTTGGCGGATGATCTCGTGGCACGGCTTCAGCCCGACACGGCGGCGGGCCGGGACCTGGTCGTCGCGGTTCAAGCAGTTCGCCGCCGCCGACCTCGACGGGGAGGGCCGGGTCGACGACATGCTGGTCCGCTCGCGAGGCACCGGACGGTGGAAGGTCATCGAGTGGCACTACTACCGCGCGCACCGGCGGTACGACGGGGTCGGCGGCAAGCGCTGGGATCAGCTCATTCCCGGGCAGTGGGGCTGACCACCGCCTTCGCCAGCGCCGCCTCCACCGCCGACTCGGCCCGGCTCATCGGGTCGTCGCCTGCGGTGATCGCCTCGATCAGGGCCAGCGCCGGGTAGCCGTCCGCGCCCTCGGCCTGCAGCCGGCGGGCGAACCCGCCGCCCCGGATGTCGTCGAGCACGGCGCGGAACTGGCGGCGCATCGCCTCGCCATCGAGGTCCAGCGTGCGGAGGTAACCCCCGTACTGCGCGGTCACGCCGTGGTCCCCGACGGATCGATAGAAGCCACGCTCGGCGAAGCTGCGGAACGTCTCGGCCATCTCCCCCGACTGGTACAGCTCGAGCACCATCGCCTCCGGGGCCAGGCCGCCCTCGACGCCCACCTCGAAGGCGAGCTGGACGGCGAGCCCGAGATACGGGCCGACCGTCTGCTCGACGAGCAAGTCGATGGCCGCCTCGTCCGCCGCTGAAACGACGAAGGCGCCGCGCTTCAACGCTCCCGCCGCCAGGGCGAGGGCGAGGAGGCGGTCCCGGGCGGTTCCCGACACGTCCCGCTCGACGCTGACGTAGGCCACGTACCCGGATCCGTTCGTCGTCGCCCGGTGGACTGCCGAGCCGACCATCCGGGGCGCGAGCAGCAACACGTCGACGTCGTCCGGCGGCGTCACCAGGCCGAAGGCGAGGCAGTACCCGGACGCGAAGCACACCGCGCTGCCGGCGCGCAGAGCCGGGGCGATCTCCGCTTCGAAGCATGCGGGGATCGCCTCGTCGGAGATGAGCACGTAGACGACGTCCGCTCGGGCAACAGCCGAGGCGATGTCAGCGACGTCGAAACCGTCGGCGGCCGCCTGTTCGCGGTAGGCGTCGTCGCGGTTCCCGACCACCACGCTCAGCCCGGCGTCGCGGAGGTTCTCGGCCATCGACGAACCGAGGTTGCCGAACCCGACGACGGCGACGGTCGCGCCGGCGAGCGCGGACAGGTCGGCATCGGCTTCAGTGTGGACCTCGAGGGGCATTCAGCACTCCGATCTGCGTCGTGCCCGATGCGGGACGTGACACACCGCACACCGCGGCGATCTACCCGCTCGGGCTCTCCGTTCGGCAGGATTGTGGCATGGCCATGGACGCCACCGCCTATCCCGCCGGTGGTCTCCGCCCGCTGCTGCGCGCCACCGGCTTCCGCCGGTTGGCTCTCGGTCAGACCGTCTCCGGTCTCGGCGACTGGATGGCGACGATCGCGCTGATGGTGCTCGTCCTCGACCTGAGCGGGTCGTCGGCGGCGGTCGGCGCCGTCCTCGTGCTGCGGTTGATGCCCGCCCTCCTCGCCGGACCGCTGGTCGCGCGCATCGTCCGCCGTTGGGATCGGCGGTCGACGATGCTGGCGATGGACGCCGTTCGCGCCGGGATCGTGCTGGCCATCCCGCTCGTCCACGCGCTCTGGTGGGTGTACCTCTGCTCGTTCGTCCTCGAGCTCGCCGGGTTGGTGTTCCTTCCGGCGCGCGACGCTGCGGTCCCCGATCTCGCTCACCGCAACTCACTGCCGCTGGCCAACGGCGTCATGCTCGCCTCCTCGTACGGCACGATCCCCATCGGCGCGCTGGCCTTCGGGTTGGTGTCATGGCTCGGCGGCGGCGGCGTTCCGGCCGCGGTGTTCGTGATCGACGCGGTCACCTTCGTCGTCTCCTACGCGCTGATCGCCCGGGTCACACTGGTCGATCGGGTCGACGACGACGATCCCGAGGCGAACGCCCATTTCCGCGATGCCCTGCGCCTCCCGATCGTCCGCTCGGTCGGACCCGCCGCGCTGGTCACCGCGCTCGGTCTGGGCACGCTGTTCTCCCTCGGGGTCGTCTTCGTCGGCGAGGTTCTCGGGGCGTCGACACTGGAGTTCGCGGTGCTGGTCGCCCTCTTCGGCGTCGGCGCCGGCGTCGGCCTCGGCGTCCTCAACGCCGCCGGGGGACCCGATGTCTCCACGGTGCGGTTCTGCATCGCCGCGCAGGGAGTTGTGGTCGCGGCGATGAGCCAGGTGCCGACGATCTGGGCGGCGTTCCTCGGGGCGGTGCTGTTCGGGGCGGCGACCGCAGCCGGACTGGCGGCGGCGATGAGCATTCTCCAGGAGCAGCTCGCCGAGCGTGACCGGGTGCTCGCGTTCACGGCCTTCCACGTGCTGATCCGCGCCGGACTCGCCCTCGCCGCGCTCGGCGCCGGGCTGGCGGGCGACTTCCTGGGCCGCTTGAGCTGGCCGCTCTTCGGCACCCTTCCACCGGCGCGGGCGGTGCTGCTCTGTGCCGGCGTCCTCGTCGCCGGCGCGGCGCTCTTCATCCGAATGCCCGCCGAGGCCGAGCGCGCTCGTACGTGAGGCCCGACCACGTTCTGGGCGGGAATCGTCGCGACAGGTGAGACGAATCCCGCCCAGAAGCCGATTTGGGACGGATCCCGCCCAGATCGGGGCGCGGCCCCGAGGCTAGCGACGGGGCTCGAGCGAGGTGAGGTGCAGCTCGTAGTGCTCCTGGTAGTGCACGTCGCCGATCGGGCTGTCGTTCTGCACGTCGACGGAGAGCTCCAGCTCGACGAGGAGGCCGGTCTCAGGCACGACCTGAATCGTCCGGTCCGTCGAACCGTTCGATGCCCCGGTGATGTTGTCGTGAACCTCGAACTCGAGCACCGTGATGGGCGCGCCATCCACCTCGACCTGACGGGTGCCGACGATCGTTCCGTTGCGCACGACCTCGATCTTCTCGAACGTGCAACGGGTGGTCCACGTCCGCCCCGGGTTCGCCCGTGCCGGGTAGTACAAGTCCCCCGGCTCGCAGACGAACTCCCGCGTGTCGTCGATGCCGAAGAACTGGTGGTGGTTGATGTCGATGCGGATCTCCATCCCCCGCGGGGACGGGCAGAACGTCGTCGCATCCCACCGCTCACGCAGCGGCCGCCACCGCTGCACCCAGCCACACCCCTCGTGGGTCACGGTGATCGTCGACACGTCCGGATACCGGTGGCTGCGCCCGCCGAGGGCGTCGATCGACTCGCCGCCGCTCGTGGCATACGTGTACACCCCGGCGGCCGGCAACTCCGAACCGGGTCGCGACGCGGTCGACGTCGTGGGAGCCTGCGTCGTGCCCGGTGCGCTCGTGGCGACGACGGTCGTCGTGGCCGCGGCGATCGACGACTGCTCCCGGCGAAAGTCGCTCACCGCCTCGTTGACGTCAACGGGAGTCGTCGACTCGCGGAGGAGCAGATACGCGACCAGCGCCCCCGTCGCGACCACGACGAGCAGGACCGTCGCGGCCAACCACCACTTCCGGTGGCGATGCTTCACCGGTTTCGCGTCGCCGATGGAGTCGTCGCGCTCACCCGTCATGCGGACCCGATTCTGTAGCCTCCGCCCGTGGCCGTCAGGGATCCGAGGTCCTCGAGCGGATTGCTCGTCGCGGTGTCGTACCTCGCCGGGGCGGTGCCGTGGTCCCAGATCGCCGCCCGCCGCCGCGGCGTCGATCTCCGCGCCGTCGACGACGGAACCGTCTCGGGAACCGGGCTCTACCGGGTTGCGGGCTTCGTCCCGCTCGCCGTCGCGGGAAGCCTCGACGTGGCCAAGGGCGCGCTCGGACCCGCCGTCGCCGCGCCGGCGCGCCCGGGACTGGCCGCGACATCCGCCGCCGCCGCAGTCGCCGGCCACAACTGGTCGATCTTCCTCCGCGGCGCCGGTGGGCGCGGCATCTCCCCCGCCCTCGGTGCGCTCACCGCGGGGGCGCCGGCCGGAGCCGGCGTGCTCCTGGGCGGACTCGCCGCGGGTCGGGTGAGCCGCCAGACCGGCCTCGGCTGCTTCCTCGCCTATCTCGCCCTCGTCCCGGTCACGCGGCGATATCACGGCTGGCGCGGGGCGCTGCTCGCCGCCGCCGTGCTCGTTCCATTGCTCGCCAAACGGATCGCAGGAAATCGCCCGCCAGCCGCGTGGGACGCCCGCACCGTGATCCACCGCCTCCTCCTCGACTGCGACCCGCCCGACACGCGGTGGGCCGGTGTCCGGAGGCTCGCTGCGTGAAGGTCGCGGTCATCACGGACAGCGCGTCCTCGCTGGCCCCCGAACTCGCCGCCGAGCACAACGTGACCGTCGTCCCCCTCCACCTGATGGTCGGCGGCGAGGCGGTCACCAACGGCGACCTCAGCCTGGCCGAGGTCGTCGCGCGATGGGACGAGGGGATCACGACCGCGGCCCCGAGCCCGGGCGAGTTCGTGGATGCGGTGAAGCGGGTCGGGGCCGAGGAGGCCGTCGTGCTCACGGTGGCGTCACGCGTGAGCGGGGTGTGGAACGCGGCCCGCCTCGCCTCCGACGCGGCGGGTGTGCCGATTTCGGTCGTCGACACCGAGACGGCCGCCGGGGCGCAGGCTCTGGTCGTGCTGGCCGCGGCCGACGCCGCGTCGTCCGGCGCGCCGCGGCCCGACGTCGAGGCTGCCGCGCGCGACGCGATCGACGGTGTCCGGCTCCTCGCCGTCGTCGACGGGTTGGACTACCTCGTGCGCAGCGGGCGGGTCCCGGGAGTCGCCGGCTGGGCCGGGCGGATGCTCGGCCTGCAACCGCTGTTCGAGTTCCGCCGCGGCGCCGCCCGGCGGCTACGGCCGGCAACGAGCCGGGAGGCTGCCCTGGCGCGCATCCTGGCCCACTGGCGGCGCAGCCGCACCCAGGCAATGCCCGGCGGGCGGCTCCACGTCGCCGGTCTCCACGCCGCGGCGGAGGCTGACGCCGAGGTGCTCGTCAAGCGGCTGAAGGACGAGCTCGCACCGGAGGCCCCGGTCACCGAACTGATCCTCGAGTTCAGCCCGGTGATGGTCGCCCACACCGGCCCAGGGCTGGTCGGGCTGGCGTGGTGGTGGCAGCGGCCGCCGAATCCCAGCTGACCGCGTGGTCAGCGCTTGCGGATCTCGCCGACCACTTCCCACGTGACCGGAACGTCGTCGACGGACGAGGGGAGCGGGAGGTCGGGATCGGGCGGCCGGCTCAGGTTGACCTTGACCACGTAGCCGTCGTCCACCCGGGCGACGCCGACGCCATTCACCAGGTCGTGGTGCTCCAGCATGCTCAGCACCGCGGCCTTCGCCCGCCGGGCCTCGTCCAGCGACGCCATCGTCACTTGCCCTCGACGGTGAGGACGAGCTCGACGTCGAGCGCCGCGAGCACGGCCGATATCGGATTCACGTACGTCAGGCCGTGTCCGCTCGGGCCGCCCGTCTCGCTGCCGGCGAACAGCAAGCCGACAGCCGCGGCGCCCGAGGCGTCGGCCACGTCGGTCACGACGAGTGAGCCCGAGTCGCCGGGTGAGCTGAACGGCCCGTCCTCCGTGCCGGCGACCTCGATCTGATCGTCGAAACGCACGACGCCGCTGTCGTAGCCGACGAGCACGTTGTCCAGCTCGATCGCCGTCACCGCGCCGATGGTGTGCCCGGAGGTGCGACCGAACTTGGCGACCGTGGGGAACTCCTCGCCGATCTCGAGCACACCGGTGAGTCCGCCGTAGACGTCGAACGTGGCGAGTGACCAGCCGACCAGCTCGTCGATCGTCGCGATCGCGCAGTCGACCAGATTTGTCCCACCCAGGTCGATCGGCACGAACGTAGTGAGCGCGCCGACGGTGTCGTTGGCGACCGTGCCGCCGTCGACGACACCTGGTTGGATGACGTCGGCGCCCGGCGTGGCGCGGTTCTCGTCGGCCAGGACGTGGTTGTTCGACAGCATCTGGACGGCGTCCGACCCGCCGATGCGGACGAAGCCGGCGATCGTTCCCGTCCCACCCTCGGCCAGCGACACCGACGCGCCGGGGACCAGCGGACGCAACCGTTGCCGGAACGGGAGGGTCTCGAACGCCCGCACCGGACCGATCACGCGTGCATCCACGTCCTCGCCGCGCCGCTCGACCAGGTCCGCCACCGCCTGCCCGACGCGTCCGCTTGCTGATTCCGACCGGATCGCGACGACGAAGCCATCCGCGCCGAGGCCGATGCCGACCGCGACGGCCGGAACCGGCTCTCCCTCGGCCTGGGCCGCCGCGGCAGCGCGAGCGAGCTCCGCCGCCCACTCGAGCTTGGCCTCTCGAGCCGACGTCAGCTGCATGGGCATCTACCTCCGCGAGTCGACGTTACGAGCGGACAGCACCCACCGCACCGCCTCGACGACTGCTGGTGTCGCCCGGTTGCTGAACCCGTGGCCCATCCCCGGGACGATGTCGAGCCGGCGGTTGGTGCCCGCTCGCGCGTAGAGCCGCTCCGCCTCGCCCACCGGGATGAAGCGGTCACGCGACCCGTGGACGATCACGACCGGGCAGGAGAGCCGGCCGGCGAGGTCCTGGGGGGCGGCCGTCCGTGTCCGTTTCGGCGCCAGCCGAACGGCGTTGCGGCGGCGGACGACATCGCGGCCGAAGCGGGTGCGCGTCATCACCGCCGCGACGAGCGATCGGGCGCTGTGGATCCGCCATCGGGCGGGCGCGCTCACCGAGACCACGCCAGCCAGGTCCGGGTCGCGAGTGCCGTACCGCAACACGGCGATCGCACCCATCGACGAGCCCACCGCGATGACCCGCGGGCTCATCGTGCGGGCGTGCCGCACGGCCGCCGCGACGTCCATGGCCTCCTCGTCGCCGAGGGTGCACAACCCCTCCGACGCGCCATGCCCGCGGCCGTCGAACGCGACCACGGCGAAGCCCTGAGCCGCCAGTTCGTCGCCGAGGGTGACGACGGTGGGATGGTCCTTCGTGCTCGTCAGGCCGTGGACGATGACGACCGCGGCCTGAGGCTCCGATGCGTCGGTGAGCCAGGTCGTCGCGGCGAGCCGCACTCCGTCGTCGGTGTGCAGCTCGAGCCCCGATCGCACCCCTGCAACCGTACGCTCGCCGCGGTCAGGTCCGCTCCGTCGGGTCGGTGGAGACCCGGTTCGGGGCCCCTTCGGCGATGCGCCCGTATTCGAACCCGAGCGTCGCCATCCGCTTCCCACCGAGCGACGCACGCAGCTCGGCCAGCAACGACTCGGATGTCTCGACGTGGGAATGCAGGGCGGCGGTCAGCCAATCGAGATCCATCGACGGTTGGTCGAGCAGCTCACCGAGGTCACGCAGGTCGCGGCTGCACGCCGCAATCTCGTTGTCCCCGAGGGATGATCGGACCTCGGGCTGGACGATGGCGGCTTCGGCGTTCACGTGCTGGGCGAGGGCGGCGCGGAGCCGCTGGACCAGGTGCTCGTGGACGCCAGGCGTTCCGGACGTGTCCCGCCGTGCTTCTTCGAGGAGCTGGTTGAGCCGGGCGTGGTCGGCGTGGACGGCGGTCTGCAACAGGCTCGGGTCGCCACGGGGATCGGTGACGGTCACATGAAGACCACTACCCGCCATGGGCATCCGTCACACGCCGCGTCGTTCGCCGGTTCGTGTCTGATCGGTTCGGCCCACGGGTATGCGCGAAGACGTGACTCGCTCGTGGACGCTGACGACGCTGATCGACGCCAATCGAGGCCAGCACAGCCCGCCCTGGACGTGCCAGCTCATCCGGGCCGAAGCCGACGAGTCCTCGTTCGTGCTCGACCTCGTCGCCCTGGAACCGTGCCCCGTTGACGCCCTGGGCTGCCCGCGCTTCACCCCGTTCACGATGAACATCGTGAAGGGGACGCAGGCCAAGTGGAACCGCTGGGGTGACGACCTGACGGCGTGGGTCGACGCCGCCGACATGGTCACGATCATGGCCGGCGAGAGCGAGGGGGTTCCGTGGCTCTGCCTGTCGACCCCCGGCCAGCAGCACCTCATCCTCGAGTTGCCCGCTCGCGGGCAGTGGAAGGACGGCCGACCGCCGGCGTGATCGTTCACGGCGTTCCCCGGCCACGCAGGCCGTTGGTTACCGCTCGCTCGCTGGCGCTCACTCGCTTGCATCACCGCCGACCGCCGGCGTGACCTCTCGCGGCGTTCCCCGGCCACGCAGGCCGTTGGTTACCGCTCGCTCACTGGCGCTCACTTGCTTGCATCACCGCCGGCTCCGGCATGGCGCGATTCGCCCCGCTCGCGGCGGGCGGGCGCTGGCTACGTTCGGGTTGCATGACCGAGCGACAGGACCAATTCGATGCCTTCCTCGCCCTCCATCAACCGGGCGCGCCGTTGCTGATGCCGAACGCGTGGGACCAGGGCTCGGCCGTGTTGCTCGCCTCGCTCGGCTTCGCGGCGCTGGCCACCACGAGCAGCGGCTTCGCCGCCACCTTGGGGCGGCTCGACGGAGCTGTCACTCGCGATGAGGCGCTCGACCACGCCGCCGAGGTCGCGGGAGCGACGGACGTCCCGGTGTCGGCGGACCTGGAGGATGCGTTCGCCGAATCGCCCGACGGCGTCGCCGAGACGATCACGCTCGCCGGGGCGACCGGGCTCGCCGGGTGCTCGGTGGAGGACTTCACCCGCGATGAAGAGAACCCGATCTACGACTCGTCGATGGCTACGGACCGCGTCACCGCGGCCGCTGAGGCCGCCCACGCCGGGCCGCGCCGGCTCGTGCTGACGGCGCGCGCCGAGAACTACCTCCACGGCCGGGCCGACCTCACCGACACCATCTCCCGGCTGCAGGCATTCCAGCAGGCGGGTGCCGACGTCCTGTACGCGCCGGGTCTCGTCGACCTCGGCGACATCCGATCGCTGGTCTCGTCCGTCGACCGACCGGTGAACGTGCTCGCCCTACCGGGCGGTCCCTCGGTCTCCGCGCTCGCCGAGGCGGGAGTCGGTCGGGTGTCCGTCGGCGGCGCGTTCGCCTTCGCCGCCCTGGGCGCCGCGGTCGAAGCGGCCAACGAACTGCGCGCCCAGGGAACGTACGGGTTCTGGGACCGGGCGCGGGTCGGGAGCGCGGCGGCTCGGTCGGCGTTCAAGCGCTAGTCGCCGTCACCCTGCTCTCCACAGTGGCGGACCGACGGTGACGCGTGCCAAGCGTCAGACATCCTGGAGCGGTGGCACCAGTGGCGATCCGCGATGCCCGCCCGGCCGACATCGACGCCCTGCGCGACGTGTTCCGCCGGTCGTCGCTGTCCAACGAGGGCGACCGGGCCAACCTGCTCGCCCACCCCGAGACGCTGGCATGGGCGGCGGAACCGGTCGGCGAGGGCCGAACCCGGGTGGCGGTGGTGGACGACCGGGTCGTCGGCTTCGCCACGACGAGCCTCACCACCGACGGACTCGAGCTCGACGACCTGTTCGTCGACCCGGACTGGATGCGGCGAGGGGTCGGCCGGGCACTCGTCGACGATGTCGTCTCGTCCGCCCGCCGGCAGCACAACCGGCGGGTCACGGTGACCGCCAACGAGCACGCCTTGGCCTTCTACGAGCACGCCGGCTTCGTCACGGTCGGCTCCGCCGAGACGATGTTCGGCCCGGCACCCCGAATGGTGCTGGAGGTCCGACCCGCGGGCCGGTAGCCGCATCAGCCATCTCCGTCTTGGGTAGACGACACGCATGGTGAACGGTCCGCTGGTCGTGTGCGCGGCGAACCCCAGGTACTTCGCCCTCGCCGACGAACCCGATCGGGCGGTGTATCTGACGGGCTCGCACGTCAACAACAACCTCCACGACGGGCTCGGATTCGGTCGGGACTGCCCGGATTCTCCGGAGGTCTTCAACTTCGACGCCTACCTGGAGTTCCTCGTCGCTCGCGGCCACAACTTCGCCCGGCTGTGGCGATGGGAGCAGTTCAAGGGCTACCTCGGCCCGGCCGACGTCCACTTCTGCATGACGCCGCAACCGTGGGCGCGGACCGGTCCCGGCACGGCGAGCGACGGCAAGCCGCGCTTCGACCTCACCACGTTCGACGAGGCCTACTTCGCCCGGCTGCGCCAACGGGTCGCCGCGGCCGGTGCGGTCGGCGTCTACACGTCCGTGATGCTGTTCGAGGGGTTCAGCCTCCATCTGACCGACCCGCCGGACAACATCGCCGGCCACCCGTTCGGCGGCGGCAACAACGTCAACGGCGTCGCCATCGAGTCGATCGTCGACTACCAGGTGCTGCCGCTCGACCCCGCGGTCCAGGCGATCCAGGAGGCGTACATCCGTAAGGTCGTCGACACCGTGCACGACCTCCCCAACGTGCTGTACGAGGTGGCCAACGAGTCCTCCGGCGTGGCGGACGATGTCGTGCGCCTGCCCGACGGCGCGACCATCGGCACGCCGATCGGCGACTCGACCCGGTGGCAGTACTGGGTGATCGATCTCCTCAAGCGGTACGAGCACGAAGCGGGGCGCACGCCACACCCGATCGGGATGACCTTCCAGTACCCCGTCGCCGACCAGCGGGCGGCCAACGAACCGCTCTGGGCGAGTCCGGCCGACTGGGTCTCGCCTGGCTTCGACGACGGTTCCTTCCCAGGGGACAGCCGGTGGCGACATGATCCTCCGCCCGCGGACGGCAGCAAGGTCGTGATCTCCGACACCGACCACTATTCGCCGATGGAGGCCGATGCCGTGTGGGCGTGGAAGGCATTCCTGCGCGGGCACAACCCGATCCTCTACGACCTCGGCATCGTGGACGGCGGCTTCGATCCGCCTGATCCGGGGCTGGAACCGGCGCGGCTCGCGCTCGGCGCGACTCGCCGGCTCGCCGATCGCGTCGACCTCGCCGCGATGGCACCGGACGACGAGCTCGCCTCATCCGGCTTCGCCCTCGTCCGTCCCGGACACGACTACATCGCCCTGCGGCCCGCCGGCGACGGCGACCTCACGCTGCGGGTCGAGGCCGGTGCTTACGAGGTCCGCTGGCACCACGTCGACACCAACGAGGACCACCTGGCCGGGACCATCACCGCCGAGCCCGCGGCCGTGACCCTCACCAGCCCGTTCCCACCGGACGCCAACGCGATCGTGCACCTGGCGTCGCGGTGAGCGCAGAGAGGAGCATCGCCATGCCGATTCTCGACCACACCATCGTCAACGCCGACGACCACCAGGCCTCGGCCGCCTACGTGGCCGACCTCCTCGGCCTGCCCGCGCCGGTGACCCTCGGGCACTTCGCCGTCGTCCAGGTCGGCGAGGTCACCACGCTCGACTTCGTCCACGTCGACGGTCCGGTGAAGGCGCAGCACTACGCCTTCCTCGTCACCGAAGCCGAGTTCGACGAGATCTTCGGCCGCATCACCGCCCGGGACCTCCCGTACTGGGCCGACCCCGGGCGCAACGAGCCCGGTCGGATCAACACCTGGGACGGCGGACGCGGCGTCTACTTCGACGACCCCAACGGCCATCTCCTCGAGATCATCACCCGGCCGTACGGGTCAGGCGGCACCACCGCCCCCAACCCGCACCCACTCGTCGCCGAGACGCGCGGCTGAGCGCCGGCCCGCGGGCCGTCCAGATCGCTGACGCACGCTCAGTTTCGGCGGGCGCGGTGCTTCGTAGGGTGTCTTCGTGGCCAACGCCAGGGTGCTGCTGACGGGCGCCTCCGGCCTGCTGGGGACGTGGCTTCGACGGACGGTCCCCGTGGACATCGAGCTGATCGGTCTCGCCCACCGCACGCACCTGCGGGACTGCCCAGAGGTGGTCGCCGACCTCCGAGACCCCGAGGCCGTCGTCGCCGCCGTGCACCTGGTTCGGCCATCGCTCGTGATCCATGCCGCGTATGCCCGCGATCAGGCGTCCATCGTCGGTGCGACCCAGAATGTCGTTGCCGCGGCGCAGACGGTCGGCGCGGATCTGCTGTACATCTCGTCTGACGCGGTCTTCTCCGGGGACGGGAGACCGCGCCACGAGAATGCCCCACCGGATCCGGTCTGGGACTATGGCCGCTGGAAGGCGCAGGCGGAGCGGGCCGTCGCCGCCGGCTCCGCGACGTCCACCATCGTTCGGCTGCCGCTGATCGTCTCGCTCGACCCCGCAGACCACGCCGTCGCGCGCATCCGGTCGGGCGCCGCTCGCAACGACCCCACGACATGGTACGAGGATGAGGTGCGTCAGCCCGCGGCCGCGCCGGAGCTCGCCGAGGCGCTCTGGCGCATCGCGCGCCTCGACCCCAATGAGCGAGCGGGAACATGGCATCTGCCCGGTCCCGAGAGCCTCAGCCGCTACGAGCTCGCCCAACGCGTGGTGGCGGCACTCGGACTCGACACGCGCGCGATCGTGGCGGCACGGACACCCCCTGCGGTCCAGCGACCACGCCACCTCAATCTCGACGACACGCGAGCAAGCCACTGCATCGACTGGTCGCCTTCGAAGGTCCTGCACTGACCGCCACCGCCGTGTGATCAGAGCCCGTCGCGCCCGTCGGCTCTGACGTCGGTCAGGAGAGCGGTCTGGTTGCCGGCGAAGCCGACCTCGGTGCTGGCGAGGTAGGACTCGCCGTTCGCATCGAGCGATTCACGGGCCACCGGAGAGCACCTCGCATTCGGCTGCCAGGTCGGTGCCTTGACCGCCGGCGCAGTAGTCGGTGCTGCTGCCGCCGAACAGGCGGTCGTCGCCACTCTCGCCTCTCAACTGATCGTTCCCGGTGTCGCCGAAGAGGGAGTCGGGGCCTCCTCGGCCAAGGATGAGATCACCGCGGCCGGTAACCCGATGCGGTTCACCAGTGGGACCACCGCGATCCGCGCCGACGACGAATGGCAGGCGGCCATGGCCCCGTCCAGCCGGCGTCTCGTCACCGCGCTGACCCTCCCCGTGCTCGCGACGTCGGCTCGCTCGACGATCTGACCCACAGGCGTCGACGTGAAGACCTCCTTGGGCGTTAGTCGGCGGCAGCAGAGATGTCGGTGATGCGGTAGTGCAGCGTGCGATATCGACGAAGCCGGTGAAAGAGACGGACGGCAACTCCTTGCAGGAGGGGGTAACGACGGTTGATGAGTGCGGCGGCATGGGCGGCGTCGTCTTCCTCGAGCAACGTTGCTTGACCGCGCATCCACGGACCGGTCGGGCGGCCCCGAGCTGTGGACGGGGCGAAACGCACGTCGGCGAAGTTCCGCAACCGCTTCGCCTTGCCGGATGTATGCCAGGTGCGGAAGTAGACGTGATCACCCTCGACCAACGGATTGACCGCCGTGGTGACCCAGGTACCGTCACGCTTTCGGGTCTGAAGCGCCATGTCGTGGTGGCGCGACAGATCGGCGAGCGGCGTGGAGGCGCTTGCGGTCATGACCCTCCTGTCTCCTGTCAGCGTTCGAGCCCGCTCGTGCACACGTACCCTCCACGATGCGCGCCTGAACCTGGGCGAGCCTTGGCGATCGAGTTCTGTCCCGCCCCGACGTGTCGGTGAGGAGGAGATAGGTGTCGATCCAGGTGTTCAGGCAGACAATCGCTTTGCTCGCCACGGCGAGCGACACGGATGGCGTGCTCGGTGCGATCGAAGTGGCGAGTCCGGGCGGAGCCGTGCCTCCGCTCCACGTGCATCACCGCGAGGACGAAGCGTTCTACGTCATCGAGGGCGACTACAGCGTCTTTGTCGGCGACGACGTGATCGAGGCGTCTCCTGGAGCGTGGGTCTGGGGCCGCGAAACGTGCCGCACGGGTACCGGATCCATTCGGAGCGCGGTCGACACCTGAGCCTTACCATGCCCGGAGGCTTCGAGGCGTTTTTCGACGAGGTCTCGGCGTTCGCGACGCCGTCCGCAGACCCCCGGAACGAGATGGGCAGGATGCCGGCGGTCGCCGCCCGCTACGGCGTCGAGTTCCTCGGGCCGCCATCGGCGCTCCGATCCGGCGACCAGCTCTGATGACGAGCGCGACGTTTCCGTCGAGCCGGAACGGGTTGCGGTCCTTCATCGCTTCGTTGATGAGCGTGAGGTGAGGTTTGCGGCTCCGAAGACCCAGCCGGCGGTCTCGTCGATGAAGTCCAGTGGAAAGCCTCGCTGGAACGCGGTTCGCTCTTCGAGACGCGCAATGTGTTCCGCGGTGAGTTGGACGTCGATGGCGCCGAGGTTGTCGAGGAGTTGGTCGACGTGTCGGGCACCCACGATCGGGTGGATCGCGGAAGACTTGGCCCGTGTCCATGCGATCGCCACTTGTGCGGGCGTGGCGCCGATCTCGTCGGCGACGGCGTGGACCGCCGCCGCGACGTCGCGGTCGCGCTCGGTCAGCGAGTCGGGCGCGAGCCGTCCGCTCCGCCCGGCCCCTTTCGTGTACTTGCCTGACAGCACGCCGCCGGCCAGCGGTGACCACGCCGCCACCGTGAGTCCGACCGATTCGGCCATGGGGAGGAGCTCGCGTTCGATGTCCCGCTGGAGGAGGCTGTACGGGATTTGGAGCGCGACCAACGGTGTCCAGCCTCGCCACTCCCCCAACGTGATCCCGCGGGCGACGACCCAGGCGGGAGTGTCCGACATGCCGACGTGAAGGACCTTGCCGCTGCGTACGGCGTCGTCGAGGGCGCGCATGGTCGCCTCGATCGGTGTGGCGCGGTCCCAGATGTGGACCCAGTAGAGATCGATGTAGTCGGTACGCAGGCGCCGCAGGCTCGTCTCCAGGGTCAGGACGAGGTTCTTGCGATGGTTGCCGGCGGCGTTGGGATCCGCCGGATCGCGGGTGACCGTGTACTTCGTCGACAGCACGAACCGATCCCGGCGCCCGGCCAGGACCTCACCCACGATCTCCTCGCTGGTGCCGCCGCGGTAGTTGCTGGCGGTGTCAACGACGTTGCCACCAGCATCGGCGTAGGCGTCGACGATGCGGCGGCACTCGTCGGGTGGTGCGCCGACACTATCCTGTTCGCCGAAGGTCATCGCGCCGAGGAACAGCTCGGACACACGAAGGCCACTCGATCCCAACAGTCGGTAACGCATCAATGTGCCGACACCATGTACTGGTCGTGGCGGGCGTACAGCTCGGCCCACTCCTCAGCACTCAGCGTCCGACCGGCGGCGGCGATGTCGGCGAGCTCCTCGAAGTACCGCTCGCGGGGAGTTCCGGGCGCGAACAGGATAAGCATCGACGCCGGAGCATCACTGTCGTTGCGGAAGGCGTGGACGCCGCCTTCGGGAACGTAGAGGTAGTCGCCCGCGGTCGCGTCGCGCCACCTCCTGCCGTCGCCGAGCCGCACGACACCATCGAGTACGTAGAAGGACTCCGAGAACGTGGTGTGGAAGTGCGGATCGGGGCCACCGGCGTGGGGGGCCATGTCCCAGCGGAACAGCCCGAACCGCCCTGACGTCAGCGATCCGGGCGCGACGAACACCGCCGTGGCCGCGCCGACGGCGAGCGCGTCGACATCGGTCGCGGGCCGGTGCACTACCTCATAGTGCGGCCCGGCCAAGCTCACGGTTCGGCACCCGAGAATGCTTCGACCGCAGCGCGTTGGATCTCCTCGTGCGTCACGTCCCGGATGTGTTGCGTGAGACCCCATCGGTGGCCGAAGGGGTCGGTGACTTGGGCGTCGCGTTCACCGGTGAACCAGTCCGCCGCCGGTCGGGTGAGTTGGGCGCCGGCGGTGACCGCCCGCTCGACGAGCGCATCGACGTCGTCCGTCGCCAGATAGAAGACCGCCGACGATGCGCCCGTCGTCGTCGGCGACAGCGCGTCGTGCTCCGGGAATTCGTCGGCGAGTACGATCGTCGACTCGCCGAACCGCAACGCGACATCGATGAGACGCCCGTCGGCCAGGGTGATGCGGTGCTGCTCCCGGGCGCCCAGCACGGAGCAATACCAATCGGAGGCTGCGGCGGCGTCATGGACGATGATGTGGATGGTGATCATCGGGTCGGACCATACGGCGAGCCCCGCCGCGACAGCTTGTACGTGCTTGCATGTCCGGATGCCGTAATGGACGACATCGACGAGGTCACGGCCTGGCGGACTCCGGAGCACGAGCGACTCATCTGGATGGATGGACGCACCACCGGGTATCAAGTGGATCCCGTCGGCGAATACGTCATCGGAATCGCCACTGTTGCCGGCTATCGCCTTCAACGCGGGCACCGACAGTTCATCGTGGCGCCGCACCAGCTCGTCGTGCTCGACCCCTCATCGGCGCACTCCGGTGCACCGATTGGTACAGAACCATGGTCGGGGCAGCTCTTGGTCATCGAGCTACCCGACGTCGCCGCCGGCGATGCGGGCGTCGAGGTCCTCTTCCCAGAGCCCAAAGTCGGCGGGCCGGCCATGGCCAACCGGTTCATGCAGCTGCACGAAACGATGCGGTCGGTGGCGTCGCGCCTCGAGCGCGAGAGCGGAGTCGCCAGTTTCCTCCACGACCTGGTCCAGCTCCGCCCGACCCGACAGGTCGAATCGACAAGGCCGCTCGACCGGCGCGCCGTTCGCGCCGCTGCCCAGTACCTGCAGGACAACCTCACGGTCAACGTCTCACTCGATGACCTCGCCCACGCCGCCGGCACGCCGAAGTTCCAACTCGTCCGACAATTCCGCGCCGTCACGGGAGTCCCGCCGCACACCTTCCAGATCAGCCAGCGGGTGCTGCGCGCCCGCCACCTCCTCGAGACCGGCCTGTCGGCTGCAGAAGTGGCCGCCCTCACGGGGTTCGTCGATCAGAGCCATCTGCACCGACACTTCACCCGTCGCCTCGGCATCACCCCCGGGCGCTACGCCCGCGCATTCGAGTAGCAGTCCCGCCGCCGCTGATCGGTCGATCGCGAGTCGTTCGAAGGCGCCCGATCTCATCGAGCCTTCCGGGCGCGGTCGTCGGACCCGCGCGATCGAGCAATCTGGACGGGTCATGGATAGAGAGGAGCCGGCTTGACGAACAAACGTCATGTCAGTCCACCCTCGATGCGGTGGACGGGGGTATGCATCGACTGCGCGGACGCCGAGGAGCTGGCCGACTTCTACCACCGCCTGCTCGGATACGAGGAGTCGAATCGCGACGGCGCGGGCTGGATCGCGATGCGGGATCCGGCCGGCGGCACGGACCTGCTGATTCAGGCGGAGAAGTGGTACCGCCCACCGGCGTGGCCGGAGCAGCCCAATTCGCAGGACAAGATGATCCATTTCGAGATCCGGGTCGACGACCTGGATGCGGCTGTCGGCCACGCAGTCGCCGCCGGGGCGCAGCTTGCTGAGTATCAGCCGCAACCGGGGGTGCGGGTGATGTTCGACCCCGCTGGCCATCCGTTCTGCCTGTACCTGAGTTGAGCGACGGAAACCTCCCGACGCGCATCTGAGCCGCGCGGCGCTGCTTGTCCTCGAGGCGACTTGGGAACAGCTTCGTGCGCACCTCGATCACAAGGTTGAGTTCGCCGACGTCGTGCCGCGACTTCTCGTGGAAGCGGATCTCGAGGTCACCCGGTCCCGGAGGTCCGATCCACGGCTCCTCTGACAGTCGACGGCCTCCGCGACCACATCGGGAAGCAACTCGGTCAGTCGACGAAGGACTTCCTCGTCCAGAGTTCGGTCGTAGGTGACATCAACGAGCGGCATCGGGTGAGTCTGGCTCTACGCGACGGCGGCGAGACGCGGGTCTCCGACCCGCGGCGCAGACTATCGATCGAGCTCCGCCGGCAAGTCGAACAGAGCGAACGCGTTCGGGGTCAGGAAGAAGTCGATCCGACCGATGCGAGCTTCGGTGACGGCGACGACGTGGATCGCGAACGCTCGGTGAGGACCGCCATCGGGGGAGGTGTGGTATTGGGCGAACGCGGGCGATGTGTTGGCGTGCACGGGGACGAGGCGTGAGCCTCGGCAGGGGCTGGCGTCTCTGTGCAACCAGCGGGTGATCTCGGCCCGGCCCGAGAGCCACAACATGTGGGGAGGCATGGTGACGATCGCGTCTTCGTGGAGGAGGGCCACGAGCCTGTCGACGTCGTAGCGCTCGAACGCGTCGACATAGCGGGTCAGGAGCACCTGTCGCTGCTCGTCGAGCCGGGTGGCATCCAGGCGCGCTGCCGCCGTCGCGTCGATGGTCGCGAGCTTGGCTCGAGCCCGCCGGAGCATGCCGTTGACGGACGCCACGCTGCTGTCGAGCTGATCGGCGACCTCTTGGGAGCTCATCCGCAGCACGTCCCGGAGGATGACCACGGCGCGCTGGCGAGGGGGCAGCTGTTGGAGCGCGGTGACGAACGCCAGGCGGACCGTCTCTCGCAGGGCGGCCACGTCCGCGGGGTCGCTGCTCACAGGGAGCACTCGCCCGTCGGGTGCAGGCTGCACCCACATCTCCTCCGGGTAGGGAGCGCCGGGGCGCACGTCGGCGGTGGAGGGAGCCACGAGGTCCGTGGGCAGGGCGCGGCGTTGCCGGCCCCGCAGCATGTCCAGGCAGACGTTGGTGGCGATGCGATAGAGCCAGGCCCGTACCGAGGCACGCCCCTCGAACCCGTCGAGGCTTCGCCACGCCCGGAGCAGCGTCTCTTGCACCGCGTCCTCGGCATCGAACGCGGAACCCAGCATGCGATAGCAGTAGCCCGTCAGCTCGACCCGGTACGGGTTCAGCTCGCCGGGGTCTGTGGGCGCAGACGCTGTGGCCATCGTTCGCGGCAACCCGATGCCTGCCGGACGTATTCCACGCGGTCAGTTTCGTCGCGCTGCGACGTCGTGTCTCTGTGGGCGCGCACGCGTCGCGCACGAGGACACCCTCGAAAGGAGCCAACGATGATCCTCGTGACCGGCAGCACCGGCTTGAACGGCTCGGCCGTCATCCGCGAGTTCGCTCGGCACGACCTTGCGGTCCGTGCGCTCGTGCGAGACCGTGACAAGGCGGCCAACCTGGGCACTCCTCCGAACGTCGAAATCGTCCAGGGCGACATGTCCCGGCCGGAGACCCTCGCACCGGCGCTTGACGACGTGCACCGGGTGCTGATGATCTCGACCGCGAACACGAGCCTCGTGGAGACGCAGTGCACGTTCATCGACGCGGTCGCGCGTGCCGGCGTGCCCCACGTGGTGAAGTTCTCGGGCATTGGTTGCGAGCCGGGCTCGCCGTTCCGCTTCGCCCGCATGCACGGCGAGATCGAGCGCTACCTGGAAGCATCGGGCCTGGCGTGGACGCACCTGCGCCCCGCCCAGTTCATGCAGGTTTACTTCCGCGAGGTCCGGGACATCCTCACCGACCGGAAGCTCGCGCTCCCCATGGGTGATGCGCGGATCGCGCCCGTCGACGTGGAAGACATCGCCAAGGTCGCCTTCCTCCTCCTGACCACCGACGGTCACGAAGGCAAGCGCCACGAGATGACGGGCCCTGAGGCGCTCACCATGACGGAGATCGCCGCACGGCTCGAAGAGGTCGTCGGCCAGCCGGTCCGCTATGTCGACGTCGATCCCGCCGCCAAGCGCCAGCAGTTGCTCGCTGCGGGGATCCCTCCAGCGTTCGCCGACGCCATGGACGAGCTGTTCCGCCTGCGCCGCGCCGGCGGTGACGAATCGCGCGTGAACCTCCGCACGCACGAGGCGTTCGGCATCCGACCGACGACGTTCACCGAGTTCGCCCGGCGCAACGCCGCGGTCTTCCGAGGCGAAGCAGACCCATCGCATCTCTGGGCGTCCGGCTGGCAACCTCCTGCCCGTGCACGCTGAGCGAGCCGGCTCAGCCCGAGACGTCGGGCTGTTGCTGCTCGATCATTCTCTTGTCCGAGACGTTCGAGGGCGCGGCGGGTCGGGTTACTCGGCGTTGTTCTCGGACACCGCTCGGGGACGTTCGGCCCTCGTGCCCATTGGCGTAGCAGCGCCCATCACGGGCATTCGGAGCGACCGTGGGACCGGCGGCTATGCGGCGTCAGGTTGCAGTTCTGTAGCGTCCGCGTCCTGAAGATCTACCTCGCCGGTCCGCTCTTCACGCCGTACGAGCGCTCGTTCATCGACGAATGCGCCGCCGTGCTGCGCGCCGACGGCTTCGAGGTCTTCGTTCCGCACGAGCACGAGCTCGCGACGGCCGCCGACGTGACAGCGGCGTGGATCTTCGCGAAGGACCGGCCGGGCATCGAGCGCGCCGACGCGATGGTCGCGATCCTCGACGGTCCGTCGGTGGACGACGGCACCGCGTGCGAGATCGGGATGTTCCATGCGCTCATGCAGTCGGATCGGTCGAAGAAGGGCATCGTCGGGCTCCTCACCGACATC
>JBKOUV010000163.1:0-34815 GCA_046723555.1 Actinomycetota bacterium
ACTCGGCGTAGAGCCGGTCGTACGCCGCCGCCCGCGCCTCGTCCGGTCGGTAGGCCGCCCGCTCGATCGTGCCCATCGCCTTGGCGGCGACCCGGATGTCGGGGTACGCGCCGGCGGCAACGGCGGCGTGGATCGCCGACCCGAGCGCCGGGCCCTGTTCCGACGTGGTGATGCTGATCGGGAGGCAGATGACGTCGGCATACAGCTGCATCAGGAACCGGTTCTGGAGCAGGCCGCCGGCGACGACGAACTCGGCGACCGGCACCCCGCTGCGCGCGAAGGACTCGATGATCGTGCGGGTCCCGAACGCGGTCGACTCGAGCAGGGCGAGGTACACCTCCTCCGGCTTGGTCGCCAGCGTCAGCCCGACGACCATCCCCGACAGGTCGTGGTCGACGAGCACCGACCGGTTGCCGCTGTGCCAGTCGAGCGCGACGAGGCCGTGACCGCCGACGGGCAGCTTTGCGGCGAGCCGGGCGAGGTGCTCGTGGGCGCCGACGCCGGCAGCCGCCGCGGCGTCGCGATACTCACCCGGAAGCTGGTTGTCGACGTACCAGGCGAAGAGGTCACCGACCCCGCTCTGCCCGGCCTCGTAGCCCCACAGCCCCGGCACGATCCCGCCGTCGACGACCCCACACATCCCCGGCACCTCGGCGAGCGAGTCGGAGTTCATGATGTGGCACGTCGACGTGCCCATGATCGCGACCATCTGCCCGGGCTCGACGGCGTTCGCCGCCGCCGCGGTGACGTGGGCGTCGACGTTGCCCGCGCACACGGCGATGCCCGCGGGCAGGCCGGTCCAGCTCGCCGCCTCGGGCGTCAGCGAGCCGACCCGGTCGCCGAGCTGAGCGATCGGACGCTCGACCTTGTCGGTCACGAAGCCGGCGAAGCCCGGGTTCAGGGCGGCGAGGAAGTCCACCGACGGATAGGCGCCGTCCTGGTAGATCGCCTTGTACCCGGCCGTGCAGGCGTTGCGCACGTAGACCCCGGTGAGTTGCCACACGATCCAGTCGGCGGCTTCGACCCAGTGGTCCGTCCGGGCGTAGACCTCGGGATCCTCCTCGAGCAGCTGCAGCCCCTTGGCGAACTCCCACTCGGAGGAGATCTTGCCGCCGTATCGCGGCAGCCACCGCTCGCCCCGCTCAGCGGCGAGGGCGTTGATCCGATCGGCGTGAGGTTGGGCGGCGTGGTGCTTCCAGAGCTTGACGTAGGCGTGCGGGCGGTCGGAGAGCTCGGGGACCTCGCACAGGGGCGTCCCGTCGGCGAGCACCGGGAGCACCGTGCAGGCGGTGAAGTCGGTTCCGATCCCGATCACGGCGGCCGGATCGATGCCGCTGGCCCGGACCGCCGCGGGCACGGCTTGTTGGAGGACCTCGACGTAGTCGCGGGGCACCTGCAGCGCCCAGTCCGGCGGCAGCTCCGGTCCCGGGCGACCGGCCACGTCGAGGCGACGTTCCAGGACGCCGTGACGGAACTCGTGGACGGCGCTGCCCACCTCGGCCCCGTCGTCGACCCGGACGACCACCGCCCGTCCCGACAGCGTGCCGAAGTCGACGCCGACAACGTACGTCGGCCGCATCACGAGATCGGCCCGGTCGTCGCCCGAACCGTGAACCCCGGAGCAAGGACGTGGTCGACCCGGGCGCTGGAATCCCCGGCCGGCCGATCAATGGCGACGTCGACGGCGAGGGCGGCCATCTCGATGATGGGGTTGTGCACGGTGGTGAGCGGCGGCGCGGTGAAGGCGGCGAGCGGGATGTCGTCGAAGCCGACGACAGAAACCTGGGCCGGAATGGCCAACCCGAGACTGTGGGCGGCGTGGAGCACGCCGATCGCCAGGTTGTCGGTGGCCGTCACGACCGCCGTCGGCGGATCGGGCAACGCCATCAGCCGGCGGAACGCCTCGACGCCCGCGCCCGGGTCGGTCACCGCCGGCACGATGTGGGCGTCGAGCGGCGGCATCCCCAACTCCGTCAACCGGTCGACGAAGGCGGCCCGACGCTCCCGCACGTCACCGTGCAGGCTCTCGCCGATGAACCCGAACCGCCGGTGACCGAGCGAGGCGAGGTGATCCACGGCGGCGCCGACGCCGGCGCGGTTGTCGACGTTCACGGTGTCTACCCCGGGGAGCGGCCCCCCCTGCCAGAGGGCGACGACCGGAACCCGCGACGCGGCGAGATCCTCGAGCAGCCGGGGCTGATCGCGCATGTCGCCCAGGACGATGATGGCGTCGCAGTGCCGGGTCTCGAGCACCGCGTGCAGCTCGATCGCCTCGTCGGCCCGGCTGTGGGCGCTGCCCAGCACGACGTTGTAGCGACGCTCCCGCGCCCGCATCGACACGGCCTCGACGGCCGGCGCGAAGAACGGATCGGCGATCTCCCGGACGATGATCCCGAGGAGCATCGTCTTGGCCCCGCGCAGCCCCCGCGCCAACGGGTTGGGCCGGTACCCGAGCCGTTCGGCCGCCTCGAGCACCCGCTCACGCGTGACGGCGGCGATCGGCACGGTCGTGACCCGGTCGTTGAGGACCCGGGACACCGTCGACTGCGACACCCCCGAGAGACGGGCGATGTCCTGCATCGTCACGGTGCGGCCGCCGAGCTCACGCTCGTCGCGGCCGGCCTGTGGCTCCTGGTTGTCCTCGTTGCTCGTCACGGTGGGCCACCCCGTTCTCGCACCGGACTCAATTCTCGCGCCTGCATCCCCGATCCGCGGCGTGGTTGTGCCCGCATACGCTTGACAGCATAGCATTGACTGCATAGGATTTCAGTGCTGTCAAGTGATTCCGGTGTCGTCGTCCTCGCGGTGGCGTCGGCGGCGCCGGACGGGGCGGCCGTGGCTACGGATTCGGGACTACCGCACGCTGATGCACTACGACGCCGGACGGCCGAAATACACGCGTGGAACGACTTCATCGCTCGTTTGTTCATGATCAACGACAGCTCTCAGAGCCACTCAAGCTGCCGTGGTCGTGATGGCGATTCCCTGTCTCATCCTGTTCCTACTCCTCCAGCGGCACGTTGTGCGGGGGTTCATGGCGGGCGCGCTGAAGGGGTGATCACCTTCCCCGAGGTCAACACCCAGCGGGTGCGGGTGCTGATGACCCGCACCGGCACCTTCGGCATCGGCGTCAAGGAGATCCAGATCTTCGACACCGCCGCCTGACTGTCAGCGCGATGAGTGGTGAGCGCGCCCGGCGCGCTCACCGCTCATCGCGCCGCGCTACTGGTCGAGGTAGGACTCCTCCAGGTCGAGCTCCCGCTCGAGGCGGTGCATCACCTCGTTGCTGATGTCGCCGGTGTTCCGGAGCCCGACGATCGCCCGCCGCTCGGCCTGATAGAGGCGCCGGAGGACCCGCAGGCGGACCTGCGACTGCTCCTCGTAGCCGTCGTCCTCGATCTTGCCGGCGCGGGCGGCGAATCGCCGCTTGCGCTGCTGGTAGTACTGGCGGGCGCGGTCGAGCGTCTCGTCCGCCGCCCACCCCTCGTCGGCCATCGCCTCGAGCTCGTCGAGCGCCGCCTTGCTGGCCGTCAGACGAGCGGTCAGCTCCTCGTGCTCCTCCTCGACTCCGTCGGCCACCACGCCGAGCCGTCGGATGAGCATCGGCAGGGTGAGCCCCTGGCCGACCACGGTCACCAACACCACGGCGAAGGTGATGAAGACGATCACGTCCCTCCCGGGGAGTTGATCGCCGGCGTCCGTCTCGAGCGGGAGGGCGAGCGCGGTCGCCAGTGACACGGCCCCGCGCAGCCCGCTCCACGCGATGACCGTCCGCGCCGCCGCGCCGACCCGGAGCTCTCGCTGCCGGGGGCGGCGGTCGATCAGTCGGACGACGTAGGGCGTGGTGAACGTCCAGGCGAAACGGGCGCCGATCACCACCACGGTCACCAGCAGGCTGTCGATGACCAGCTCGACCACGGACCGCCCGGTGATCGCCTCGGACACGACGGGAAGCTGGAGCCCGATGAGCACGAACAGGGTGGCGTTGAGCAGGAACGTGGCCACGTCCCATACGGCGAACGCCTGCAGCCGGGTCGACGGCGACGACAGCTCCGGTGCCCGCCATCCGAGGTACAAGCCGGCGGTCACCACCGCCAGCACACCGGACAGATCGAGTTGCTCAGCGGGCACGAAGGCGATGTAGCCGGTGATCAGGCTGATCGTGATCTCGGTCGGCGGGTCGTCGAGCCGGCGGCGGATCTCGCCGATCACGTAACCCACCGCCAGCCCCAGCGCCACGCCGCCCGCCGCTGCGAGCACGAACTCGCCGCTGGCGTCCAGCAGTGAGAACGACCCCCCGATCGCCGCCGCCACCGCCACTCGGTAGGCGACCAGCGCCGCGGCGTCGTTGACCAGGCTCTCCCCCTCGACCAGGTTCACGATGAGGCGAGGCACGCGCAACCGACGCATGATCGCCGTCGCCGCGATCGGATCGGTGGGCGACACGATCGCCCCGAGGGCGAAGGCCATCGGCCACGACAGATCGAGCAGCTCGTGCCCCACCACCGCCACCAGAACCGTCGTGGCCAGCACCAACCCCACCGCGGTGAGGGTCAGGGCGCGGGCGTACCCACGCAGCGTGCGCGGTTCGGCGAAGAAGGCCGCCGCGTACAGCAATGGCGGCAGGAACACGAGCAGGACCAGGTCCGGGTCGAGCTCGATGTGGGGCAGGCCGGGTATCAGCCCGAGGGCGAGACCGCCGAGCACCAGGACGATCGGATACGGGATGCCGGTGCGGCTCGCCAGCGCGTTGAGGACCGCCACCGACACCAACACTCCGGCGAGGACGACCTCGAACCCTTCCACGCCGGAGAGTCTGGCGGCGCTCGCTGGGTGTAGTCACGGGGACCGGCGAACCGCCTCGATGTCGAGCTCGATCTGGACCTTCTTGCCGATCAGGAGGCCGCCGGTCTCGACGACGACGTTCCAGTTGGCGCCGAAGTCGTCGCGGTCGATCTCGGTGCGGGCCGAGAATCCCGCGCGTACCCCGCCCCACGGGTCATCGCCGGCGCCGAGGTACTCGACCTCCAGCACGACCGGTCGCGTGTTCTCGCGGATCGTCAGGAGTCCTTCGATCTGGCCGTCACCGTCCTGACCGACCGCGACCGACGTGCTGCGGAAGGTGAGGACGGGGAACTTCCCGACCTCGAGGAAGCCCTCGCCGCGCAGGTGCTCGTCACGCTCGGTGTGATTGGTGTCGATGCTGGCCGCCTCGATCGTGACCTCCACCGACGAATCGGCCGGGTTGTCGGCGACGTTGATCACGCCCGAGAACTGACCGAACCGGCCGCGCACCCGGGAGAAGAGGTGGCGAGCGACGAACTCGACGCTGGAATGGCCCTGGTCGATGTCCCAGGTGCCGGTCGCCAGGTCGAGCAGCGGTGTCGTGGTCGGGGGGCTGGTCGGAGTCATGGGGGGTCCTCCTTCGTGATGACCGGAAGCTGTCTCTCCACCTCATGACCCCTCCGAGACGCTCGATGTGACAGCAGTGCTCAGGTCGCCCGTCAGATCACGAAGGGCGGGTGGGCCTCGTCGGTGCCGGCCTGGGTGCGGGCGAGGTGAGGGCGTAGGCCGCGGCTGAACATCATGTGCTGGCGGGCGGTCTCGACGTCGCGCAGCGCCCGCAGTAGTCGGCTGGTGCGGTAGGCGGCTGCGCCGCCGCCGAGGCGGTGGGCGGTGGCGCAGACTTCGACGGCGACGTCGCAGCAGTGCTGGGCGGCGAGGAAGGCGCGGGCTTGGAGGGCCCGGTCGATGGACTCACCGGCTTGGGCCCGGGTCCAGCATTCATCGGCGCTGGCGAGCAGTCCGGCCCGGGCACCCCGCAGTTGGGCGTCGGCGGCGCCGAGATCGGCCATGCCGACGGGGTCGTCGAGCAGGGACCCTCGCATCTGAGCTCGGCGACTGATCGCCTGCCGGTTCACCTCGTCGAGGGCGCCCCGGGCGACGCCGAGCGATACGGCGGCCAACGGCGGGGCAAGGACGACGAACAGCGGCAGTTGCCAGAGCGGGCCGTCGGGCCAGGGCCGGTCGGCGAACGAGCAGGTGTGCCGACGGTGGACCGCGACGTCGGCGACCGACGTGTCGTTGCTGGCCGTGGCGCGCAGCCCGGCGACGTCCCACGTCGGATGGATCGTCACCACGGACCTCGCCACGAACACGAGGAGGGGGGCGGGCTCGCGCGGGAAGCGGGCGGCCAGGCCGAGCCAGGCCGCTTGTTCGCAGTTGCTGGTGAACGGCCAGCGCCCGGTGAGGCGCAGGGTGCCGTCGGGGGCCGCGCTCACTTCGCCGAGCGGAGCGAACGTCGCCGCGTTGGACTGGTCGGGGTCGGCGAACACCTCGGCGGCGCCGTCGGGCGGGAGGTACCCGGCGAAGTAGTTGGTGCCGAACCCGATCGCCGCCGCCCACGCCGTGCTGCCATCGGCGGCGGCGAGCTCCTCGACGACCTCCACGGTGCGCCGAGGCGACGCGGCGAGGCCGCCCAGCTCGCAAGGCAGCAGCAGCCGGTTGATGCCGGTGGCCGCCAAGGCGGCGACGACAGCGGCGTCGAGGTGGCCGGATTCGTCCCCTGCGGGCGCCCGGTCGGCGATCAGGGCGAGAACGTCGGCCGTGAGCTCGACGTCGAAGGCGATCGTGGTGGTGGTGGTGGTGGTGGTGGTCATGGCTGGGCCTTCCTTCTCCTGCGTTTCACGTGGGCGAGGAACATGTCGACGGCGGCCTCGATGTGGTCGACGAAGCGACGGCCGCCCGGGTCGTTCGCCCACTGCTGTGCGGTGATGCCCATCTGGACCGCGGTCCACAGGTCGATGTCGCGCTGGTCGGTCACCCCGGCGTCGGCGAGGGCGGCGACGAGGTCGCCGTACGACTGCCACGCCAGGTTCATCGACGCCTCCGACGGGGCGAATCCGGGGATCGTCCGCTGGAACAGCAGCTGGTAGCGCACCTCGTCCTCGAGGCAGAACTCGGCAAAGCGCCGCGAGCCGCGCTTGAGCACGTCGACCGGCTTCCCGGTGCGGTCGAGCTCGGCCATCCAGGCCTGCAGCTCACGGTGGCCGTCGGCGAACAGGGCGTCGTAGATGGCGTCCTTGGACGGGAAGTACTGGTACAGCGAGGAGGCGTGGAGCCCAACCCGGGCCCCGAGCTCCCGCATCGAGATCGAGGCCAGCCCGTGCTCGCGGGCGAGGTCCCGCGCCGCGGCCAGCACCTCGTCGATCGTCGCCTGCCGACGCCGCGCCCGCGGCCCAAGTTCAAACACTGTTGGTATATTCCAACAGTGTTTGAGATTTGTCAAGCGCGGCTCAGAGTTGGACGCCCTTGGTCAGGGCACCGTCGACGACGAGGTTGGCCCCGGTGATGAAGCTGGCCCGCGGGCTGGCGATGAACGCGACCGCGTTCGCCATCTCCTGCGGCGTGCCCATCCGGCCCGTCGGGTTCAGCCCGAGCGCCATCGAGAAGAGGTCGGGGTCGCCGGTCTCGATCTGAGCCCACACGCCGCCTTCGAAGTACGTGTTGCCCGGCGAGACGGTGTTGGCCCGGATCCCCTTCCCCGCGAGGTGGTAGGCGAGCCCCTGCGTGTAGTGCACCAGCGCGGCCTTGAACGCTCCGTAGGCACCAGAGGCGAAGTCGATCTCCCGACCCGAGACGCTGGAGATGGTGACGATGCACGGGGCGGTCGACTGCTCCAGGCTCGGCATCGCCGCATCCACCAGCCGGACCGCGCCCATCATGTCGATCTGGAACCCGCTCTCCCAGTGGGCCTCGTCACCGCCGATGGCGAGCGCGGAGACGTTGGAGACGACGATGTCGATGCCGCCGAACTCGGTAGCGACGTCGCGGACCCACTCCTGTAGAGCCGGGCCGTCGCCGACGTCGAGCGCCCGACCGGTGGCCCGGACTCCCTTCGCTTCGAGCGCGGCCACCGTGGCTTCGACGGCGTCGGAGTGGCGGGCGCAGATGGCGACGTTGGCGCCCTCGTCGGCCAGCGTCTCCGCGATCGCTCGGCCGATGCCCCTGGTGGCTCCGGTGACGACGGCGTTCAGGCCGCCCAGCCCGAGGTCCATGCTCAACCTCCTTCGAGGTAGGACTTGCGGATCGCCGCGCCGACCGTGTACTTGGGGTCGACGAAGTTGCCGAGCCGGACCCGCCCGCACTGGCTGAGCATCATGTAGGCGTCCCAGCGGCCGAAGCCGTACTCACGCTCCATCCAGTAGATGAGCTCGCGGTAGGCGATCCGGGCGGCGTCCTCGAGCGGACGGGCGGACCCGATGGTCATGATCACGTCCTCGTTCTCCAGCCGCGGCCAGTCGATCGTCCAGCCTTTGATCACGTCGACGTGGATCGTCGTCCGGCTGGCGTACTCGACGGCCGTCCCGCAGACCTCGCCGTCGCCCTGGCAGGCGTGGGCGTCGCCGATGAACACGCGGGCGCCCGCCGTGCGCACGGGGAGGTAGGTGATCTCCCGGGTCCCATGTCCGGCAGGTCCATGTTGCCGCCGTGGTTGTCGGGCGTGAGCGAGTTGATCGAGTCCAACTCGGGCGAAGTGCTCAGGGTGCCGATGTGCGGGCGGTACGGCAGCGTCACCCGGTCGCTCCAGTAGACGTTCTCGGTGTCGAGGTTGACCTTGCGCACCCGCTCGGGCAGTGGCTCGTTCAGCGTCGCGGTGAGCGAGGTGCCGGTGAGGGCGCCGAACTCGGGGATCATGGCGCAGGTGCCGCGGGGGTTGTCGCCGCGGGGCTCCATCGACTCGATGCGCACCGCCAGTGCATCGCCCTTCTCCGCGCCCGCTACCGCGATCGGTCCGTTCTGCGGGTTGACGAACGGCATCGTCAGCGTCGCGCTCGGGAGGTCGGACTCGGTGTGGATCACGCCGCCGAACGCATCGCGCGTCTCGACCGTGACGCGATCGCCCGGCTGGATCTCCAGGACGGGTGTCGAGTACGGGCCCATGGTGAAGTGGAACGTCCCCTGGCGCTCCTCGGTGAGTTCGTGTGTCGTGCCCACCGCCCCGGCCGCGACGCCCCGCCGAGCCATGATCGAGTCGTCCGGCCACGCCACCCGGCGGAGCGTAGATGACCGGGTTCCGTCAGGACTCCAGGCGAGCGACCGTCCAGCGCTGGACAACCAGTTCGACGTCCAGCGGCATGAGGGTCGAGGGCGGCCCGGTGATGGTGTGGGAGTTCACGTGCACGATGCGCTCGTTGATCTCAGTGACGATCCGGCGAACCGTCACCTCCGAGGACGCCTCGGCGATGCGTTCGAGCGCCATCTCGAGCTCCTTGCGGACCGCAAGAGCCGGAGGCAGGTACGACACCTTCTCGCGTCGCAGCTTCGCCTTCACCCACCACTCGTCGTCGCGCGGGTCGTCCAACCCGGCCAGGGGCTTGCCGGCGCCGGGAAGGTTGTCGAACTCGCCGCGTCCGATGCCCTCGCGGATCTGCCGCTCGGCCGAGTTCTCCCAGTCGGACAGCGTTGGCCTGCGTTCGACCATGCCCTCCAGTGTGCCGGACCGGCGGCGGGAGCGTTCGCTACTGATGTCGGCGACACCCGCAAGAACGTCCAGCGAAGCGGTTCTCGTCTTCGTCCGCACGCCAGGCCAGTTTCGGCGGACATCGCTGACTTGAGCGCCGCACACCCCTAGTGATTCCGCATACGCTTGACAGCATTCCATTGACTGCATAGGATTGCAGTCCTCGTCACGTGCACCTACAGGGGGAGGAGCGAGATGAAGATCCGTGGGTTGCTGTCGGTTCTCTTCGCCGCGGCGTTCGTGGCCGCGTCCTGTGGGGGTGATGACGACGACCAAGGGGCGGCGCCGACCGATGCCGCCGGGACCCAACCGGCCGCGGCGGCCACCACTGCGGCGCCGGGCGCCACGACCGGCGACACCTCGACCACATCGGGCGGTGGAGGAGGCGGCGGAGGCGACCTCGTGATGTGGGAGCGCACGGGTGGCAACGCGCCGATGGTCGACGCCCTCGTCGCGGCCTGGAACGAGGCCAACCCCGACCGCAAGATCAAGCTGACCTACATCGAGCATGACAAGATGGTCCCGAAGCTGGCCCAGGGCATCGCCTCCGGCGACGTGCCCGACCTGATGGGCATGGACCTGATCTACGGGCCGCAGTTCGAGGCGGCCGGACAGCTCGAGGACATCACCGATCTGATCGGCGACGACCCGCGGCTCGAGACGATCCCCGAAGGCCACCGAGCGAACGCCACGTACGACGGCCGGCTCTACGGCGTGCCGCTGTACGCCGATGTGTCGTTGCTGCTGTGGAACAAGGACCTGTTCCGCCAGGCCGGCCTCGACCCGGAGAAGCCGCCGACGAACCTGCAAGAGATCCACGACATGGCGGCGCAGATCAACGACCCCGACAACGGCATCTACGGGTACTACCTGCCGGGCAACTGCGCCGGCTGCAACATCTTCACCTTCGCCCCGCTGATCTGGGCATCGGGCGGCAAGATCGAGGCGGCCGAGTGCGGCGACGAGGCACTGACCGGTGACAACATCAAAGAGGTGCTCGAGTGGGCCCGGATGATGCATCAGGAAGGACTCATCGATCCGGCTGCCCAGGCCGAGACGGGCGAGAC
The DNA here is from genome assembly GCA_046723555.1 of Actinomycetota bacterium. Taxonomy (GTDB): domain Bacteria; phylum Actinomycetota; class Acidimicrobiia; order Acidimicrobiales; family Ilumatobacteraceae; genus JALZMG01. The sequence goes on from JBKOUV010000163.1 coordinate 10,591, forward strand.
ATTCGCCGAGGTGTTCGGGTCGGGCAAGGTCGGGATCATGGGCACCGGCAACTTCAACGTCGCCCTCGCCAAACAGCAGAACCCCGACATCGACCTCGGCGTCACCCTGCTGCCTGGCCTCGAGACTGGGGAGACGGCGTCGTTCGCCGGCGGCGACATCGTCACCGTGCCGAAGGGCTCCGAACGGGTAGACGACGCCGTCGACTTCATGAAGTTCATCCTCTCCGACAAGATCCAGGTCGAGCAGTACGCCAAGTTGGGCAACATGACCACGAGGGCGGACATGGCCGACAACAAGTACTCCAACCAGGACGAAGACGTGGCCGACACCGGTCAGGCCCTCCCGATCGCCCAGACGCCGGTCACCCCCACGTTCTTCGAGCAGATCAACTCGCCGCAGGGCCCATGGCTGCAGATGCTCCAGCGGGTCTATTACTCCGATGACGACATCGACCAGATCATCGCCGACGCCAAAGACCAGATGGAGAGCATCTCCTGCCAGTAGGGCTGCGAGGATGATCTGACGTGCGCGTGACCCGCCGTCGCAAGCTGAGCGGCTTTCTGTACGTCCTGCCCGCGCTGCTGTTCGTCGGCGTCTTCACCATCTACCCGTTGATCCGCATGTTCTGGATCTCGCTCCACAAGTGGGACCTCCTCACCCCGCCCGAGTACGTCGGGACCGCCAACTTCCGCCGGGCGTTCGACGACGATCAGTTCTGGCGATCATTCCGGTACACGCTCAAGTACACGGCGCTGATCACCCCGATTCTCATCGTCGGTGGCTATCTGCTCGCCCTCCTGACCGCGGTCAACACGCCGCTGCGCCGCTTCACCCGCGCGGTGGTCTTCATCCCGGTCGTGATCGGACTCGCCTCGTCGAGCCTGCTGTGGTACTGGCTGTTCAGCCCTCGCCAAGGACTCATCAACCAGGCCCTGATCGAGCTCGGCGTCATCGACAAGCCGATCCTGTGGCTCGGCGTCGACCCGAACCTCTCGACGTGGGCGATCATCATCTCGATCGTCTGGAAGGTGCTCGGCTTCGGGATGATCCTCTTCGTCGCAGCCATCCAGGCCATCCCCGAGGAGATCACCGAGGCGGCGCGGGTGGACGGCGCCAACGCCTGGCAGCGCACGATCCGGGTGACCGTTCCGCTGACCATGCGCACGATCCTGCTCGTCACGCTCGTCAGCGTGATCGGCTCGCTGCTCGCCTTCGACCAGTTCTACCTGATGACCGCCGGTCAGCCGACGAACCGGACGGCGACATCCGTGTTCTACCTGTACACCAACACGTTCCCGTTCCTGCACCTCGGCTACGGAGCCGCCCTCTCGCTGATCCTCGCCTTCTTCATCCTCCTGTTCACGGTGACCCAGATGATCCTGACCCGGCGGAGTCACTCATGACTATTCGTGGCGTTCCCCGGCCACGCAGGCCGTTGCTGGCCGCTCGCTCGCTGGCGCTCACTCGCTCGCATTCGTTCCGGGGCGTTCGATGACGAGTGTGGTGGCACCCGGCCTCGAGCTGGACACCGAGCCGGCCCGCCCGCCCACCCAGTTGAAACAGCGACGTTCACGGGCGGGAAGGCTGTGGGCCGGACGTCGCCGTTATCTGCTCGGCGCGATCTGCATCGCGATCTGCACGATCATGCTGCTGCCCCTCCTGGCGTCGGTCCTCGCCTCGGTGAAGCCGACGGCCGAGGCAGCGCAAACCCCGCCGACGTTCGTGCCCCATGGGTTCAGCTTCGACGCCTACTCGCGCCTCTGGCACTTCCAGTCCGGGCTGCCGACGTACCTGCTCAACAGCGGCATCACGGCGCTGCTCACCGTGGTGTTCACGATCGTCCTCACCGCCCTCGCCGGCTACGGGCTCGCCCGCTTCCCGGTCCCGCTGAAGGAGCCGCTGTTCGTCCTTCTCCTGCTCGCGCTGATCATCCCCTATCAGGCGTTACTCACCCCGATCTTCCTGATGTTCTCCGACCTCGGGCTCGCCAACACGCTGGTCGGCGTGGCCATCGTCCACACCGCGATCCAGCTGCCGTTCAGCGTCTACATCATGCGCAACAGCTTCGAAGCGGTGCCGAACGAGCTCGAGGAGGCGGCGATGATCGACGGCGCCGGCTCCCTGCAGATCCTGCGGCGGATCTTCCTCCCCGCGATCGTGCCCGCGATCGTCACCGTCGCCCTGTTTGCCTTCATCATGTCGTGGAACGAGTTCCTCGCCGCCCTCGTCCTGCTGAACGAGGGCTCGAAGTTCACCCTGCCGCTGAACCTGGCCATCCTCCGCACCAAGACCTCCCTCGGTGGCACGGACTGGGGAGCGCTGCAGGCGGGGATCACGATTTCGATCATCCCGTGCGTGCTCTTCTACCTCCTCTTGCAGCGCTACTTCATCGCCGGGTTCCTGAGCGGAGCGGTGAAGTGAGCGTCGACGGCCGGCCCGTCGTGCCCAGCCGCGGGCGGCTGCGGCCGCTCACGCTCGACGAGGTGCAGATCACCGGCGGGGTCTGGGCGACCAGGCAGCAGGTCAACCACGACGCGACCCTCGCCCACTGTCAAGGGTGGATGGATCGGCTCGGCTGGCTCGCCAACTTCACCCGGGCGGCTGACGGCACGATCGCCGGCAACCACCAGGGCATGGTGTTCGCCGACTCGGACGTCTACAAGCTGATGGAGGCGATGGCCTGGGAAACCGGTCGCTCGGGGTCCACCGACGCCGACGCTCGCTTCCGCAGCCTCACCTCGGTCATCGCCCCGGCCCAGGAGGACGACGGCTACCTCAACACCGTCTTCGGGCGGCCCGGCCAGCCGCCGCGCTACAGCGACCTCGAATGGGGCCACGAGCTGTACAACGACGGGCACCTGTTCCAGGCCGCAGTCGCCCGGGCGCGGACCACTGGGCCCGACGACTTCGTCGCCATCGCCCGGGGCGTCGCTGACCACGTGTGCGACACGTTCGCCGACGGGGGCATCGAACGGGTCTGCGGGCATCCCGAGGTCGAGGTCGGGCTCGCCGAGCTCGCCCGCCTGACGGGCGAGGAGCGCTACCTCGAGCAGGCCCGCCGGTTCATCGAGCGGCGGGGCCGCGGCACCCTCGGCGAGATCGCTTTCGGGCCGGCGTACTTCCAGGACGACGTCCCCATCCGCGACGCGTCGGTTTTCCGGGGGCACGCCGTCCGCGCCCTCTACCTCGCCGCCGGCGCGGTCGACGTGGCGATCGAGACCGGTGACGACGAGCTGCTCGACGTCATCGTCGAGCAGTGGCAGAACACGATCGCCCGCCGCACGTACCTCACGGGTGGGATGGGCTCGCAGCACACCGGCGAGTCGTTCGGCGACGACTTCGCCCTTCCCCCCGACCGCGCCTACTCCGAGACCTGTGCCGGCGTGGCCTCCGTCATGCTGGCGTGGCGGCTGTTGCTCGCCACCGGCGAGGCCCGGTTCGCAGACCTGATCGAGCGCACGCTGCACAACGTCGTGGCGACGTCGCCGGCACCCGACGGCCGCCACTTCTTCTACGCCAACCCGCTGCACCAACGGGTTCCGGGCACAGTACCGTCCGACGACCTCGAGAGCCGCCGGGCGGGCACCAGCCTGCGGGCCCCGTGGTTCCTCGTGGCCTGCTGCCCGAACAACGTGGCCCGTACCCTTCCCAGCTTGGCGGCGTACGTGGCCTCCGCCGACGACGATGGCATCCAGATCCACCAGTACGCGCCGAGCCGCGTGCGCACGACGATCGGCGACGGTCGCGCCGTCGGCCTCGACGTCGAGACGAACTATCCGCAGGACGGCACGGTGACCGTGCGGATCATCGAGACCGACGGTCAACCGTGGACGCTGTCACTGCGGATCCCGCCGTGGGCGGCCGGAGCGGAGCTCGTCGATGCCGACGGTCGACGGACGGTTGCGCCAGGCACCGTCGCCGCCGAGCGGCGCTTCGCCGTCGGCGACGAGATCACGCTGACGCTCCCGGTGGCTCCGCATTGGACCGCTCCCGACCCGCGCATCGACGCCGTCCGGGGGTGCCTGGCGGTCGAGCGCGGACCGCTGGTCATGTGCGCCGAATCGGTGGACCTCCCGGGCGCGGCGGACATCTCCGCCCTCCGGGTCGACCCGTCGACGCCGCCGCGGGACGGCGACGGATCGGTGGTGGTCTCGGGCCGGCTGATCGACCCACCCGACGGATCATGGCCCTACGGCGAGGAGTCCGTCCCGCCGGCCGGCGACGCCGTCGACGTGCCGTTGATCCCGTATCACCAGTGGGCGAACCGAGGCCCTTCGACGATGCGGGTCTGGCTACCTACGACGACGTAGCCGCCCGCCGCTCAGTCGTCGTCGGTGAGCCGGTCCTTGACGTCGTCGACCTTCTCCTTGACCTTGCCGGACGCCTTGTCGATCTTGCCTTCTCGCTTCAGGTCGTCGTCGTCGGTGAGGTCACCCACCGCCTCTTTGACGCGGCCCTTGGCCTTGTCCGAATCTGCACTCATGGTGCGTTGGGTTCCCGATCGGGCCGGTTCGCATACCGGCGACCCGGTCAGTACAGAAACATCGGCTTGCCGTCGACGTGGCGGACCTTCGGACGGTAGGCCTCGACGTCGTAGAGCTCTTCGACGTCGACCCGCTTGACTCCCTCCCGGGTGATCCCGATCGGCACGTTGGTGTACGTGCCGCCGTTGAGGGCAACCATCCGGCCGGACGATCCTTCCAGTACGAGGTCAGCGGCCATCACGGCGTAGTTCGTCGCCACCATCAGATCGAGCGAGTCCGGGCTGCCGGACCGCATCAGGTAGGCGACCTGCTGGAGCACGATCCCCTCTCCGGTGATCCGGCCGATCAGCTCGCCGGTGACGGCGCCGATGCCACCCAGCTTGCGGTGCCCGTAGGCATCCTCCTCGCCGGACAGCATCATCTCGCCGCCGGCGAGCGAGGCGCCCTCGGAGATCGTGACCATCGAGTAGTTCGATGGGTTGCGGCGCTTGTCCTCGACCAGTTGCCACGCCAGCCGCTCGACGTCGAACGGAACCTCGGAGATCACGGCCCGGTCGGCACCGGCAAGATAGGCGGTGATCAGCGACGTCTCCCCGCTGTAGCGGCCGAACAGCTCGATCACCGCGATGCGCTCGTGAGAACCGGTCGACGTGCGCAGGGAGTGGATGAACTCGACTCCCCTCGTGACGGCCGTCGAGAACCCGATGCAGTAGTCGGTGCCGTGGACGTCGTTGTCCATCGTCTTCGGGATCGCGATCACCGGGACGCCCTCGTCGTGCAGACGCAGACCGTACGACAGCGTGTCGTCGCCACCGATCGGGATCAGCGCGTCGATCCCGAGGTGCTCGATCACCCGAATGACGTGGTCCGTGAAGTCGAACGGACCGTCGCCCTCGGCGTCGCCGGCGAGGAACTTCGGGACCGAGTTCGGCTGCACCCGCCCGGGGTTCGTCCGTGATGTGTGGAGGATCGTGCCGCCGGTGCGATCGATCGTGCGCACCGTGTTGGGGTCGAGCGGCACCGTGTTGGCGGGCACCGACCCCGGTTCGTCGGGGTCGAGCTCGAGCAGACCGGCCCAGCCGCGCCGGATGCCGACCACGTCATGACCACCGTCGGCCACCCGGCTGACGACGGCCTTGATGCACGGGTTGAGCCCGGGAACGTCGCCGCCGCCTGTGCAGATACCGATCCGCATCGCGCTCACCCTAGGGTGGTGGAACCGGCGCGCGCCGCGCGATCGCGACTCCGTACGTGCGGCTGATCGCGTCCTGCACCTCGACGTCGAGGGTGTGCTCGTCGGCGCCGGCGGCGAGCAGCGTGCGGGCGAGGTGGCAGATCTCGGCCGTCCACTCGACGGACTGGGCGACGAGGTACGCCGTGTCGAGGTCGGGGCCGACCGCGACGACGCCGTGGTTGGCGAGGAGGACCGCTCGACTCCCGGGCTGCACGGCCAGTGCATCCACGACTTGTTCCGCCAGCTCGACCGTGCCGGGCGGCGCGTAGTCAGTGACGAGCACCCGCTCGGCACGGGTCGCGATGCTCTCGTTGCAGATGAACGGGAGCTCGAGTCGGGCCACCGAGAAGGCCGCGGCGTACCGGGAGTGGGTGTGCACGACGGCACCGATGCCGGGGAGGGCTTCCATCAGCCCGGTGTGCAGCGCCAGCTCGCTCGTCGGGGTCCGCGGTCCCTCCCACGAACCGTCGCGGCGATCGACGATCGGATGGTCGCCCGGCACCAAGTCGTCATAGCGAACGCCCGCCGCGCTGACGACGAAGCGATCATCGTCGACGCGGACGCTGATGTTGCCGGCCGATCCGATCACCAGTCCGTCGCTGACCATGCGCAGGCACGTCGCGTGGACGGCCTCCCGCGCTGCCGACACCTCCACGCGGCGATCCTACGAGTGGTGGGCTAGCCGGCGGAGAGGGCGCGCAGCGACTGGCGCAGCGACGACATCGTGGCGACGACCGCGGTGGGTTCGTACCCGCAGTGCGCCATGCAGTTGGCGCAGCGGGGATCCTTCCCCCGGCCGTAGCGCTCCCACTCCGTCGTCTCGACGAGCTCGCGATACGTCGCCGCGTACCCGTCGGACATCAGGTAGCACGGCCGCTGCCAGCCGAACACGGAGTAGCTGGGGATGCCCCACGCCGTGCACTGGTAGTCGACTTTGCCCTCGAGGAAGTCGAGGAAGAGCGGACTGTGGTTGAGCCGCCAGCGGCGGCGGCGACCGTCAGCGAACGCGGCCTTGAACAGCCGGTGGGTCTGCTCGACGCCGAGGAAGTGCTCCTGGTCGGGCGCCTTCTCGTAGGCGTACGCCGGCGAGATCATCATCGAGTCGACCTCGAGGTCGTCGTTCAGGTAGTCGAGCACCTCGCGGATCGTTTGTGGGCTGTCGGTCGTGAAGAACGTCGAGTTGGTCGTAACGCGGAAACCGCGATCCTTGGCCTCACGGATCGCCGCGACCGCCTCGTCGAACACGCCCTCCCGGGCGACCGCCTCGTCGTGCCGCTCGCGCAAGCCGTCGACGTGGACGGTGAAGGCGAAGCGCGGCGACGGCGTGAACAGGTCGAGCTTGCGCCGCATCAGGACGGCGTTGGTGCACAGGTAGACGAACCGCTTCCGCGCGATCAGCTCCTCGACCATCGAGGCGATGTTCGGGTGCAGCAGCGGCTCGCCGCCGGCGATCGACACCACCGGTGCGCCGCACTCCTCGACCGCGCCGACGGCCTGCTCGACCGACAGCCGGCGGCGGAGGATCTCGGTCGGGAACTGGATCTTCCCGCAGCCCGGACAGGCGAGGTTGCAGGCGAACAATGGCTCGAGCTCGACGACCAGGGGGAAGCGCTCGCGATGCCGCAGCTTGTTGCGGAGCAGATACCAGCCGACGCTCATCGCCTGGCGAGTGGGAACGGACATCAGCGGACCTCCGCCGGAAGGGTGAAATGGACGTCTTCGACGAGCCCGCTCTGTTCGGTGACCTCGACGGGGCCGAGCGAGGCGATCGCCGCGACCACCCGCTGCACCATCTCCTCGGGCGCCGATGCTCCCGCCGTGACACCGACGGTCCCGGCCCCGGCGAGCCACGAGAGCTCGAGCCCGCTGTCATCGTCGAGGAGGTGCGCCGCGCAGCCCTCACGCTCGACGACCTCGACCAGACGGTTGGAGTTCGACGAGCTCGGCGAGCCGACGACCAGCACGACGTCGCAGTCGGCGGCCAGCGCGCGGGCGGCGTCCTGGCGGTTCTGCGTCGCGTAGCAGATGTCGTCCCGCGCCGGCCCCTCGATGGCGGGGAAGCGCTCCTGCAGGCGGCCGATGATCTCCGACACCTCGTCCACCGCCAGGGTTGTCTGGGTCACGAAGGCGACTCGCTCCGGGTCCGGGACGGCGACGTCGGCGGCCGCCTGGGCGTCCTCGATCACGATGACGGATCCGGGAGCCTCGCCGATCGTGCCCTGCACCTCCTCGTGATCGGGATGGCCGATGAGCAGTACGCGGTAGTCCTTCGCCGCGAATCGGCGCACCTCGGTGTGGACCTTGGCGACGAGCGGGCAGGTGGCGTCGATGGTGGCCAGTCCGCGGCGCCGGGCGTCGTCCCGCACGGTGGGCGAGATGCCGTGGGCGGCGAACACGACCCGGCAACCGTCCGGTACGTCCGCGAGCTCCTCGACGAAGATCGCGCCCCGGTTGGCGAGGTCGGCCACCACGTGGGTGTTGTGGATGATCTGGCGGCGCACGTAGATCGGCGGCCCGAACCGTTCGAGCGCCCGCTCGACCACCTCGATCGCCCGCTCGACGCCGGCGCAGAAGCCGCGCGGTGCGGCGAGCAGGACACGACGCGGGCGGGTTGCCGCGGCCCAGTGCTCGAGGACCGGGACAGCAGTGCGCAACGACCGGGCGGCCCGCCAAGCGTTCAGCGGCACCCGCGGCGACAACAGCCCGTGACCGGGTCCGTCGGTCACGGCGCGAACGACGGCGCGGGGCAAGGCGTCGGGGATCCCGTCGAGCAGCCACGCCGACTCCATGTCGGCGGCGACCGCGCCCGCGGCCCGAAGGACGTCGCGGTCGGGCCCGCGCACCAGCCGCTCGACCGAGTGGACGGGACCGCACACGACCGGGACCCCCGCCCGGGCGAGCTCACCGGCGAGCATCGCCGCGCCCGGAAGGACCCTCTGGCGTCCGGCCGGATCGAGGACGGTCGAGGCGACGACGACATCCCCCGGTTTCAGGTCGGGGTCGACGGCGCCGCAGAACCCGGCCACCGCGACCGCCTGGTGACCGGCGATCGTGTCCGCCATCCGACCGGCCGCCGCTTCGCTCCGACGGCGCCCCATGCCCGTGGCGACGACGGCCGTGGCGCTGGCCCCTCGCCGCAGCGCGCGAGCCTCGATCCGCAGCGGCGCCAGCACGGCGAGCTCACTCATCGCAGACCCTTCCAGGACAGGTATCGCCCCAGCGCGGACACCGGGAACACCTGCCGGTAGAGGTGGTAGTTGATGTAGAAGTCGCCGGGGAAGCCGACCCCGGTGAACAGCGGCTCGTCCCACGTGCCGTCGGGGCGCTGGTTCTCGACGAGCCAGCGGATCCCTCGCGCCGAGACATCGCCGTTGACGCCGGAGGCGAGGAGCCCGATCACCGCCCACGCGGTCTGCGAGGCGGTGGACTCGCCGCGGCCGCGCCAGCGGTCGTCGGTGTACGAGCGGAGGTCCTCGCCCCAGCCGCCGTCGGCGTTCTGGTGCGCTTCGAGCCACTGCACCGCCCGCCGGACCGGCCGGTCGTAGCAATGGACGCCAGAGGCGTGGAGGGCGGTGAGGGCGGCGCACGTGCCGTAGATGTGGTTCGCCCCCCACCGGCCGAACCACGAGCCTTCGGGCTCCTGCTGGTCGACGAGCCACTGCCGTCCGGCGCGTAGCGTGCCGAGGTCGCGGCCCGGCTCGGCGGCGAGGAACTCGACGATGTGCGCGGTCACGTCCGCCGAGGGCGGGTCGATCACCTCGCCGAAGTCGCAGAACGGCAGCCGCCGGCACAGCTCGCGCGTGTTGTCGGCGTCGAACGCGCCCCATCCCCCGCCGGTGCTCTGCATCCCTTCGAGCCACCGCGTCGCCCGCCCACACGCCTCATCGACCGCCGCTCCGTCGACCCGGCGCAGCGCCAAGCCGACGATCGCGGTGTCGTCGGTGTCGGCGTAGTTGTCGTTCTCGAACTCGAAGGCCCAACCGCCGGGGTCGACATCGGGGCGGCGGACCGCCCAGTCTCCGACCGTCCGGATCTCCTGCTCGAGCATCCACTCGGCCGCCCGCCTCAGCGCGGGGTCGTCGGCCGGGAGCCCGGCGTCGGTGAGCGCGATGACGGCGAGCGCGGTGTCCCAGACCGGTGACTGGCAGCACTCGATTCGCCGCCCGAGGTCGTCGTCGATGGTGAACGTGTCGAGGCCGGCGAAGCCCTTCTGGATCACCGGGTGGTCGAGCGGGTAGCCCTCGAGGTGCAGGGCGAGCAGCGAGTAGACCCACGGCGGCTGGATCCCGCCCCACGACCCGTCCGCTTCCTGGCGCTGCCGGATCCACGCCAGTGCCCGGTCGATCGCCCGGCGCCGCAGCCACTTCGGTGGGTGGCGCTCGTACCGGTGGAGCACGCGATCGAGCAGCTCGAACTGACCCTCGATCGTGCGCGCCGAACGGCGCGGGAGCGGTAGGGCGCCGGTGCGGAGCTCGGTGAGCTCGAACGGGAGGGGTCGGGCCGGGCGGTGGGAGGCGACGACGGTGAGGGCGACGATCGTCTGGCGGGCCCAGCAGGCGAAGTCGTAGATGTTCAGTGGGCACCACTGCGGGAGCAGGATCACCTCGGGGGGCAGGGCGGGGATGGCGTCCCACGACCACCGCCCGCCGAGGGCGAGCCACAGGTGGGTGAAGACCCGGGTGCGCTCGAGCCCACCGGCGTCCCGCAAGAAGGCCGCCGCCTTCTCCATGTGCGCGGCGTCCGGGGGGTCGCCGGCGAGGCGCAGCGCGGTGTAGGCCTCGACCGTCGTCGAGAGGTCGCCCGGGCCGCCGGTGAACGTCGCCCACGTGCCGTCGTCGCGTTGCTGGGAGCGGATCCACAGTGCGGTCCGTTCGGTCTCGGCCGGAGTGAGGGTGCCGAGGAACTGGCGCAGCATCAGGTCCTCGGCGTCGATCGTGACGTTGGCCTGGAGCTCACCCTTCCACCATCCGTCGGCGTGCTGAGTCCGCAGCAACGCGTCGACGCCGCGATCGCGAGCCGCGGCCACCGTGGCGGCATCAAGGTGGTGGTCGCCGCTCACAGGTCACGCTCGCAGACGTACTCGGCGATGAGCCGGAGCTCGGCCGCGGTCCGGGGATCGAGGTCGGCGGTGGCCAACGCGTCGAGGGCGATGTCGAGCTGTTCGCCGGCGAAGGCCTCGGTGGCGTCGCGACCCGCGGCGCGTTCGATCACCGCGGTCGCCCGTCGCACGCCGGTCTGATCGAGGCCGCCGTTGCGGAACAGCGTCTGCAGTTCGGCCGTCGCGTCCGACGAGCGGGCCATGGCGAAGGCCACCGGCAGCGTCTTCTTCTTCGACGTCAGGTCCGAGCCGACGGGTTTGCCGGTGATCGCGGTGTCACCCCAGATCCCGAGGATGTCGTCGACCGCCTGGAACGAGAGGCCGAGGTGGGCGCCGAAGCGGTCGAGCGCGCTGACCGTGCGGTCGTCGGCGCCGGCGAGCACGGCGCCGAGCGAGGCCGCGCAGCTGAGCAACGCCCCGGTCTTCGCCGCCGCCATCCGCACGCTGCCGTCGACGGTGATCGCCTCCTCGGTCTCCAACGCCATGTCGTCCGCCTGCCCGGCGATCATCTCGGACACCGCTCGGGTGAGCCGGGCCGCCGCAGCCACGGATGCGTCGGTGCCCGCCGAGAGGAGCACGTCATGAGCCAACGTCTGCAGCGCGTCGCCGACGATGATCGCCTGGCCGACGCCGAACAGTGTCCACACCGTCGGACGGTGCCGCCGCTCGCGATCGCCGTCGATGATGTCGTCGTGGAGGAGGGAGAAGTTGTGCGCCAACTCGACCGCCACCGCCCCCGGAACGCCGACCTCGGCGCCGGCGCCCACCGCCTCCGCCGAGAGCACGGCCAGCGCCGGGCGGATGCCCTTGCCGCTGCCGGCGCCCGGTGTGCCGTCGGCCTCGACGAAGCCGAGGTGGTACTCGGCGGCTCGGCGGATGTCGGGGTGCAGCGCGGCGAGCGAGTCGCGGAGCGCCGGCTCCACGAACCGGCGGGCGCGTGCGAGGACGTCCGTCGCCGCGCCGACGCGCGGGCGCGGGTCGATCTGGCCTGTCATGCAACCTCCTCCTCAGACGGACGGGCCCGGGTGGATGCGAGATCGGCGATCGCGGCGTTGCCGGCGGTCACGCCGCTGCGCACGGCGCCCTCCATCGTCGCCGGCCAGCCGGTGGCGGTCCACGCCCCGGCGACGTAGACACCCGGCCGCTCGGTCCGGGCCGCCGGCCGGAGGGCGTGGCTACCCGGGGCGCCGCGGAACGTCGCCGCCCGCTCGCGGATGACGACGGCATCGAGCCGCCGCGCCGCCTCGGCGGCCGGGAGGAGCCGGGCGAGCTCGCGCTCGGCCATCGCCACGACGGCGTCCGACGGCGCCGAGATCCACCGCGTCGCGGCGGACAGCGAGATGGCGACGCATTGACCGCCTCGGTCGCCGAGGCCGGACGTGGCGGTGCGGTCGAACAGGAACTGGAGCGGGCTGTCGACGGCCGCAGCGAACTCGTGGGGGAGCACCTGACGGTCGAAGACGAGATGGATGTTGACGATGGGCGACGTCCCGAGGTCCGGCCAGCGAGCGGATCCGGCGACTCCGGGGAGCAGCGGGGCGGCGGCCTCGTGGGGCACGGCGACGATCGCCGCGTCGGCGCGGATGCGGTCGGTCGCCGTGGCGACGACGACGCCGGTGGAGTCGGCTTCCACCGACTCGACGGGGGCGCTGGTGCGGACATCCGCGCCCGCCCGCTCGAGCGCCGCCGCGGCGGGCTCGGCGTGGAGGTGGGCGAGCGGCACGCGCGACCACCCGATGTCACCGGCGGCGGCGTCGGTCAGCAAGCCGATCTGGAACACCGTCGCCGCCAGCGTGAGCGACGCCTCTGCGGCCGGAAGGTTCACCGTCGGCACGCAGATCAGGTCCCAGAGCTTCTCGACCGCCGCTGTCCGCTGACCGTGGGACCGCAGGAAGTCGGCAAACGTCCCCGTGTCGAGGGCCGGGTCGGCGAGGTCCGCCCGGCGCAGCGGGAGCAGCGCCCGGCCGAGGCGCAGTCGATCGCCGAGCGGGAGGTGGTGATAGCGGGCGAGGCTGCCGGCGAGATGGAAGGGGGCCGGCAGGCGGTTGCGGCGCAGCCAGGCGACGTTCGCGGCCGGCGCGAGGATGGGCATCTCGAGCCGCTCCTGGAGCACCACCGAGTCGGCGGCGCCGATGCGCGCGAGGAACGAGCGGTACGCGGTGCAGCAGCGGAGGAAGACGTGCTGACCGTTGTCGAACCACAGACCCCGGCGGTTGAACGACCACGTCGCCCCGCCGAGCCGGCTGCGGCTCTCCAGCAGGGTCACCGATGCGCCGGCGTCGGCGAGGGAGAGCGCCGCGCTCAACCCGGCAAGGCCACCGCCGACGACGACGACCCTGCCGTTCACGGCTTCCCCATCGTGATGGCCCGGGCGGCCACGAGCGCCTTCTCGCGGGTGGGCAACGACACCCGGCGGTCGAGCACGACCGTCGGGTCGCGCTCGATGCGGTCGAGGACACGCCGGTAGATGCCCGCCATCGCCGCGGTGCACGCCCGGCTGCGCCGGTCCAGGTGCGGCAGCAGGGCGAGCCCCTTGCGGTACCACGAGCGGGCCCGGGCGCACTCGAAGCGGAGCAGCAGGCCCATTGCGTCCCGTGGCCCGCTGGCGTCGGACGCGCACCCGAACTCGGCCAGGTCGGTGGCCGGCAGGTACACCCGCCCCATCCCTCGGTCCTCGGCCACGTCGCGCAGGATGTTGGTCAGCTGGAGGGCGACCCCGAGATCGTCGGCGAGCGGGGTGGCTGCGGCCATGTCGCGCGCTCCGAACACTCCCAGTGACAGCCGCCCGACCGAGCCGGCGACGAGGCGGCAGTAGTGGACGACCTCGTCGACGGTCTTGTAGGTCGTGCCGACCGCGTCCTGTTCACAGCCGTCGACCAGGTCGTCGAACGCGTCGAGCGGGATCGGGTAGCGCGTCGAGGCGTGGGCGAGGGCGGCGAACACCGGGTCGGCGGCCACGCGGCCGGCGTCGGTGCGCAGCAGCCGAAGATCGGCGCGTACCGCGTCGAGCTGCTGCACCTTGACGTCGGGCTCGTCATCGCCGTCGCCGATGTCGTCGATCCGGCGGGCGAGGGCGTAGAGCGCGGCCATCGCCTTGCGCTTCGGCGGCGGCAGGAGGCGGATGCCGTAGGCGAAGTTCTTGGCCTGTCCGGCCGTCACCTCCCAGCAGTGGGCATACGCCTCGTCGATTTTCATGGCCGGCTCCTTCCGGACGCGATCGCCACGGCATGACGGAGCACATCGGTCTGGCGGGGGCGCACCGGGCGGGCGAGCACGTCGTGGTCGGCCGCAGCGATGGCGTCAAGGGCGGCGAGCCCGCCGGCGGAGAACCCGGCGACGGCCCAGCGCGGGCGCCCGCCCAGCGAGCGGGCGAGCGGTGCGCCGGATCGAAGCAGCTCGCGGGCGCGCTCGCTGACCTCGGCGATGACCGTTCGCAGCTCGCGGGTCGCGACGGGACCGAGCAGGTCGGCGCGGGGGCAGCCGGCGCGGTCGAGGTCGTCCGCCGGTAGGTACACCCGGCCACGGTGGGCGTCCTCGCCGACGTCCTGGAGGTGCTCGACGATCTGTAGGCCCGTGCAGACGTCGTCCGACCACCCGACCCGCCGGGGTGTGACGGAGTCGAAGACTGCGAGCACGAGCCGGCCGACGGGGTTCGCCGACAGCGTGCAGTAGCCGAGCAGGTCGGGCCACGAGGCGTAGCCGGAGACGACCTGATCGAGCCGGTTCGCCTCGATCAGGTCGTGGAACGGCTGGCGATCCAGGTGGCACGCCTCGATCGTGGGCTGCAGCCGGGCGAGGACCGGATGGGTCGCCGACCCGGCGAACGCCCGCTCGAGCTCACCCTCCAGCCAGTCGAGCTCGGCCAGCCGATCGCCCGCGCTCTCGTCGCCGATGTCATCGGCCAGCCGGGCGAAGCCGTAGAGCGCCAGCAGGTGCTCGCGCTGCCGGCGGGGCAGGAGCCGCGACGCGACCGGAAAGTTCTCGGCCTCAGCGAGGTGGACCTGGACCTGCTGATCATCCTCGGCGGTTGCGATCGGTGTGGCGCGAGCTCGCATCTGCCTCTCTTTAGGTGCAGGTCGTCCAAGTCGACGGACCAGTCGGTCACGAATCTTGTACGAAATCGCCCTCGGGCGTCAATCACCCCGGGCGAACGTCACAACGGCGAACTCCGTCGAGAGCTCGGCCAGGAGGGTCATCCCGTGGCCACCCCACCTCGCCTCCAGCACGGACACCACGGTCGTGAAGACCTCGCGGGCGGCGTCGAGGAAGGGCTCCGAGCCCCGCGACGCCCGCGTGGCCAATTCGAGCAGGAGCGGCAACACCGGCGCGAGCACCGGCGGCAGTACGTCCCGGGCCGAGTCGTCGGGCCCGCTCGCCATCACCGCGGCGTCGATGCGCTGGGCCGCGGCGCGGGCCGCGGCGAAGAACGCCGCCTCCTTGGAGTCGAAGTAGCGGTAGAAGGTGCCTTTGCCGACTCCGGCGGCGGCGCACAGCTCACCGACCGTGACCTGGTCGAAGGGGCGGGCGGCGAACTCGGCGACCGCGACGTCGATGAGCGCGGCCTCGGTCGGGTCGGCGCTCGCCTGGGCGCCGAGCACCCGATCCCACATCGCCGGGCGGAACGCCTCCTGCTGACTGGCCAGCAGCGGGGGCAGGATCTCGGCGATCTGATCGAGGGAGAGCCCACGCTGCTCGCGCAGCCGGCGGATCAGCCGCAGGGCGCGGACGTGCTCATCCCCGTAGCGGAACCGGCGCCGGCCAGCCGGGGTCGGAGGCGGCAGCAGCCCGCGCTGGCGGTAGTGGTGGATCGTGCTCGCCGGGACGCCCGTCCGGGCGCTCAACTCCTCCACCGTGAGCGCGCCCATCGCCGCTAGTAGATCATGGTTCTGGTCGACGGCAGGGGCCGCGACGTGATAGACGCCGTGGCTGTGTCCGGCGTCGTCGTGGTTACCGACTCCACGGCGTGCGTCCGCGCCCGGCGGGGATCGGCCGGCCTGCGGGTCGTGCCGGTGGCGGTCCTGTTCACCGATCGGGAGGCGAGCGACGGCCAGGTTCGGCCATCGACGGTCTACCGCCGGCTGGCGCGTGGCGAGGCGGTGAAGTCACAGGCCCCGCCGCCGGCGACGTACCTCGAGGCGATCGAGTCCGGCGACCACGACGCCGCGCTCGTGCTCACGCCGGCCCACGAGTTCACGGTCATGGCCCACAACGCCCGTCTCGCCGCCGAGCTGGCGACCCGCCGGACGCAGGTCGTCGATACACGCACGGCGGCGGCCGGGCAAGGCCTCGTCGTGCGGGCGGCCCTGGCGGCCGCAGCCACCGGCGCCGACGTCGACGAGGTAGGCGCGGTCGCCCACGACACCGCCGGCCGCGTGGAGCTCCTCGCCGCGATCCTCGATTCGAGCCAGCTCGAGCACACTGGACACGTCCACCGCGACGCCTCACCCGGCCGGCGGCGGCGCACGCCGGCAATGGTCGCCCGGTTCCGGAGCGGACAGGTCGTGCCGCTCGCCGCCACCGGGGACCCGCTGCGGGCTTTGGCGACAGCCTGGCGGCGCGGAGGCGGGCGGGCCGAGACGACCCTGATCTTCCACTCCGCCCAGCGGCCGCGGGCCGAGCGGCTGCACCGCCTCGTCGCCGCCGGCGAGCCGATCCTTACGTGCAGCGCGGCGATGGGTGCCCACGTCGGTCCGGGCCTCGTCGGCGTCGCCTGGCTCACCCCTCCCTAGCCGGGGGCCACCGCCGCTCGAACTCGGCGAGCTGGCGGCCGACCGTCCGCCGCACGCCGGTCCGGTAGGCGACCGGCACGAGCGTGCGCACGGCGTGGGCCAGCCGGAGCCACCGCGGTACCACCCGTTCGAGACCGCCGTGTTCGACGGCGGCGATCACCGCGTCCGCCACCCGTTCCGGGGCGACGGGACGGGGCCAGCGGGGCGTGCCCGCCGGCCACCCGCTCGCCGATCCGAACGCAGTGGCGACCGGGCCGGGATTCACCATCGACACCTCCACACCGAAGGGGGCGACCTCGACGGCCAACGCTTCGGTGAACCCGGCGAGGCCGAACTTGGTCGTCGAGTACACCGACTCGAACGGCACGCCGAGGCGGCCGGCGACCGATCCGACGCTGACGATGTGACCATGGCGCCGCCGGATCATCTCCGGCAGCACCAAACGCGTGAGGTCGAGAACGGCGACGAGGTTGAGCGCGAGCACGTGGTCGGCGTTCTCCTGCGGCAGCTCGACGAAGGGACCCCAAGATCCGATGCCGGCGTTGTTGACGAGCACGTCGATCGGCCCGAGATCGGCCTGCACGGTCTCGTACGCCTTCCGTCGTTCTCCGCGCTGGGCGAGATCGGCGACCGCGACCGATGCCCGACCGCCCCGTCGCTCGATGTCCACGGCGACGGCGTCGAGGTCGGGCGCCGAACGGGCGACGAGCCCCACGTGGGCCCCGCGGGAGGCTGCGGCGACCGCGACGGCGCGGCCGATCCCCCGCGACGCTCCGGTGACGAGCACGGTCGCTTCTCGCCATCGCATGTCGCGATGATGCCCGGCCGGTAGCGTCGTCGACGACGATGACAGCGAACGGCTGGGACCGCGCCGACCTGGAGCACGCCTACCGGCAACACCTCACGTCGGGTGATCGGGCACTGCTCGCGGACGTCGCCGCGGGCGCTCCCCTCGCCGCGGCCCTCGCGTCGGTCGAGCTCGAGCGGGTCGTGTTCGGGCAGGAGACGCGGCTCGAGCCGACGTACGCGGCGTCGCCGTTCCTGACCTTCGCCGTCGCCGTCCACCGCGTCGGTGAGCGGCTGGCCGATGCCACCTACATCAACGAGTGGGTAGGGCCGCGGCAGCGGGTGCCGGTCTTTGGCGTCGATCGGCTCCGCCAGTTGCTCGCCGCGCCGGTGCAGCGGTTCTTCTTCGTCGAGCTGCTCGCCTCGTACACCCACGTCGTCAGTGGGAGCACGTGGACGGCGACCCGGCGGGGCTGGCGCCGCCGGCGATTCAGCGAGCTCGATCCCGTCCAACTCGCCGGCCTGCTCGAGAGCGTGCCGGCGGCCGAACGCCCCGGTGTGCTCCGGCGCCTCGGCGACCTCGCCCTGTTCCTGACCGGCGTGTTCCCCGACCACACCGCGAGCACTCCGCTCGGGCATCCGGTGGTGCTGCTGCGGTCCGCCGGGCTCGACCCGTCTCGGGGCGCGGCCGTCGCCGACAATGCGTTCGCGCTGATGGAGCTGCTCGGCAGCCGCTGGTACCGGCTCGCCAGCCGGCTGTCCCCCACGCCCAGCGGCTCCGTCGTCGCGTTGGGCACGATCGCCGACGCCTTCGCCGACGCCCGGCGGATCCTCAACGTCGTCACCGACACCTACCTGTTCCCGCTGCGCGGGCAGTGGTTCGGCCGCCCCGCCGCCTGACCGCCGAGCCGTACGATTCGCAGGATGCGAGTACGGCGCGTGGTCACGGGGCACGACGCGGACGGCAAGGCCGTCTTCGTCAGCGATACGGAGGTCGACCCCATCCAGCCGGCGCTGACGCCGGGGAGCGAGTTCCACCGGTTGTGGGGCGGTGACGAGGCGCCCAGCTTCCCGGACGACGGATCGCTCCCGGCGCACGACTCATACTTCCCGCCGGTCGGGGGGTATCGCTTCGGCATGTTCTCCGTGCCACCGGGCCACCGCCAGACCGCCGGCCCGCCGCCCGCCGACGTCGGGGCGGCGATCGCCGAGTTCAACGCCGCCCTGCCCGGCCTCTCCGGGTACATGGAGCCGGACGCGCCCGGTATGCACACGACCGACACGATCGACTTCGAGGTCGTGCTCGACGGGGAGGTGTGGCTCGAGCTCGACGACGGAGTCGAGGTGCATCTCCGGGCCGGCGACACCGTCGTGCAGAACGGCACCCGCCACGCCTGGCGCAACCACGGTGACACGACCGCCCGGCTCGCCGTGTTCATCGTCGGCGCCCACCACGACCGAGTGAGTCGTCCGACATGACGATGGTCCGCCGACCACCCGCGTTCCAGTCCACCGCCGACCTCGACGTCGACTCGTTCGCCGCCACGTGCGAGGCTGCCGTCGACCCGGCGACCGTCCCGACGGCCGAGTCGATCGTCGACCGGGTGCCGGTGTACTCGGCGAAGCGACTCCAGGACGAGAGCGTGACGCCGGCCGGCCGGCTGGCCGTGATGGCCGAGCTACACCACCTCCTGCTCACGGGACCCGGCGTCTTCGTCGTCGAGGGGATGATCGATCCGGCTCTCGTCGACGACGCCACCGCCGTGTACTGGGACGTGATCGCGGCCGAGAAGGCGGCCGGGCTCACGGCCGGCGACCATTACGCCGAGCCCGGACTGAACGAGCGGATCTGGAACTCGTTCCAGAAGCTGGCCGAGCGGGCCCCGGCCACGTTCGCCGCCTACTTCGCCTGCCCGGTGCTGGACGTGATCTGTGCGGCGTGGCTCGGACCGGCGTACCGCATGACCGCGCAGATCAACGTCGTTCGCCCCGGCGGTACGGCCCAGCGTCCGCACCGCGACTACCACCTCGGCTTCCAGACCGACGAGCAGGCGGCGTTGTACCCGATCGCGATGCATCGGGCGTCGGTGTTCCTCACCCTGCAGGGTGCGGTGTCCCACTCCGACATGTCGATCGAGTCCGGACCGACGCGACTGCTGCCGTTCTCCCAGCAGTACGAGCTCGGCTTCCTCGCCTACCGGGATCCGACGTTCCAGGCGTACTTCGCCGACCACTTCGTCCAGGTCCCGATGCGCCGCGGCGACGGCATCTTCTTCAACCACGCGCTGTTCCACGCCGCCGGCGACAACCGCACCCCGGACGTGCTGCGCATGGCCAACCTGCTCCAGGTGTCGTCGGCGTTCGGCAAGCCGATGGAGACGATCGACACCGCCAAGGTCGTGCGGGCGTGCTACCCGCACCTGGTCGAGATGCATCGGGCCGAGGGGCTGTCCGCCGCGGTGCAGGCGCTCATGGCGATGGCCGCGGAGGGCTACCCGTTCCCCGCCAACCTCGACGTCACCCCGCCGGTCGGAGGCATGGCACCCCCGAGTCAACTCGACGTGCTCCGCCTCGCGCTCGTGGAGGGCTGGACCGGCGACGAGCTCGAGTCGGCGCTCGATCGCCAGCGCGCGGAGCGCCGCGCCTGACGAGAGCGCTAGGGTCGACCGTTGGGTGGATCTGCGGCGGGCGGGGAAGGGGTTTGGTGATGGATCGTCGCGAGTTCCTTCGGCTCGGCACCGGTGTCGCGGCCGCGCCGACGTTGGCCGGGCTGGCCACGGCTGAGCAGGTAGAGGCTGGCCGGTCGCATCGGCCGCCGCATCGTGACCTGGAGGAGGTGACGATCGCCGAGCTCCAGGAGCGGATGGCGGAGGGCCATCTGACGTCCCGCCAGCTGGTCGCCAGGTACATCGATCGGATCGAGAAGATCGACCAGCGCGGCCCGAAGCTCAACTCGGTCATCGAGGTCAACCCCGATGCCGAGGAGATCGCCAGGGACCTCGACCGCGAGCGCCGGGCCGGCCACGTCCGCGGTCCGCTGCACGGCATCCCGATCCTGCTCAAGGACAACGTCGACACCCACGACCGCACGCAGACCGCGGCCGGTTCCCTCGCTCTGGTCGGCGCCCCACCCCTGCAGGACGCCACCGTCGCGGCGCGGCTTCGTGCCGCCGGCGCAGTGATCCTCGGCAAGGCCGGGTTGAGCGAGTGGGCGAACTTCCGGTCGTTCCACTCGTCGAGCGGCTGGTCGGGCCGGGGCGGCCAGGTGAACAACCCGTACGTGCTCGATCGCAACCCGTGCGGATCGAGCTCCGGCTCCGGTGCGGCCGTGTCGGCGAACCTGTGCGCGGCGGCCATCGGCACCGAGACCGACGGGTCGATCGTCTGCCCGTCCGGCGCCAACGGTGTGGTCGGGATCAAGCCGACCGTCGGGCTGACCAGCCGCGCCGGAGTCGTGCCGATCGCCGCGTCCCAGGACACCGTCGGTCCCCACGGCCGCACCGTCGCCGACGCGGCAGCCGTGCTGGGCGCGATCGCCGGCCCGGACCCACGCGACCCGGCGACGGCCGCGAGCCAGGGGAAGTTCTTCACGGACTACACCCAGTTCCTCGACCCCGACGGGCTCAGCAGGGCGCGGATCGGTGTCGGCCGGGCGGGCATGACCGGATACAGCGAGGAGACCGACGCCGTGTTCGAGGCGGCGATCCACGCGATCCGCGACGCCGGCGCCACGATCGTCGATCCCGCCGACATCCCGACGATCGACCAGATCAACGCCGGCGCCGAGGAGATCACCGTCCTTCTCTTCGAGTTCAAGCGGGACCTCAACGCCTACCTCGCCACGCGCACCGGCGTGCCGATCCGTACCCTCGCCGACGCGATCGCCTTCAACGAAGCGCACGCCGACGTCGAGATGAAGTGGTTCCTCCAGGAGCTGTTCCTGCTCGCTGAGAACGAGACGCCCAGCCTCGCCGACTACGAGGCGGCGTTGATCGAAGAGCGCCGGATCGGCAGGGAGGCCGGGATCGACGCGGTGCTCGCTCAGTTCGACCTCGACGCCATCATCGCCCCCACCGGATCGCCGGCGTGGACCACCGACCTCGTCAACGGCGACCACTTCCTCGGGGCCAGCTCGGGACCGGCGGCGGTGGCCGGCTACCCGTTGATCAGCGTTCCGGCCGGAGATTCGTTCGGACTCCCCGTCGGCCTCACCTTCATGGGGACGGCGTTCAGCGAGCCAACCCTGATCAAGCTGGCGAGCGGGTTCGAGGCCGTGACCGGCGCCCGGCGCAAGCCGGAGTTCCTCCCGACGCTGCCGACGACGAGCAGCGCGCTGGGTCGCCGGTCGCACCGGCGGCTGCGGGCGACGCGGGAGACGCCGAAGCCGGCAACGGCCCCGATGGTCGGGCACCTCGGCCACCTGTAGCCCCCTCGCACCATCCTCCGGGCGGCAAGGACGATGTGCTAGATAACGGCCGACCGCGAGCCAAGGGGCACAACGATGCAATCCACACCGCCACCACCTCCACCACCGGTCGACGAGTTCGTCGAGGTCGCCAAGGGATGGTGGCTCTACCTCGTCGCCGGTGCGTTGTGGATCATCTTCGGCTTCATCGTGCTGTCGTTCAACTTCGACACGGTGTGGGCGATCGCGGTGTTCTTCGGCTTCGGCTTCATGATCGGCGGGGTCATGGAGCTCTACGTCGCGTTCCAGACACCGGACTGGAGATGGCTGCACATCGCGTTCGGTGTGATCGCCATCATCGCCGGGTTCCTGGCGCTCGTCTGGCCCGGGGAGACGTTCCTGGTGCTGGCGGTGATCATCGGCTGGTACATCCTCTTCGCCGGGATCATGGACATCGTGATCTCCTTCTCGACGCGCGAGGAGAACGACCTGTGGTGGCTGCAGCTCGTGCTCGGGATCGTCGAAGTGCTGATCGGGTTCTGGGCCGTCGGCTACGTCGGACGCTCCGTCGCCCTGCTCGTCGTCTGGGTCGGCGCCTCGGCGCTGGCCCGCGGCATCTCGAGCATCTTCCTCGGCTTCGGGCTGCACAGCGCGGCCAAGGAGGTCCGCAAGCGGCTCACGAGCACGCCCCCGCCGCCGCCTCGGGCCGCGATGACCTGAGCGCGACCTAGGAGCCTGCTGAGCAACGGCCTGTTTCGGTGACCGGTGCGGCGTCGTAGGGTTGGTGTCGGGTCCGGGGACTTGACCTACCGAAGAGTCGATGTTGAGGGTGTGAGTCGGCCGCGCTGGATGGCAGATCGCCAAAGGTGTCGTTCCCTCCTTGTCAGCCCCGGGCCCGCTGGTTAGGTGGCGAGTGTCCAGCCGTTGGTTGTGTGGGTGAGGCCGAGGCTGAGCAGTCGGCGCAGGTTGATGGCGGCGGCGCGGTGGGCGAGCCAGATGCGGTTGCGGGCGGTGCCGCGGAACGCGACGCGGCGGCCGGGACGGACGAGCCAGGCGATGGTGCGTTCGACCATCGGCCGCCAGCGTCGGTAGTCGGCGGCGAAGTCGCCGTCACGCCAGGCGCGGCGAGCTTCGACGAGCTCGACGTCGTGAGGTTTGAGGCGCAGGGTTCGGCCGTCTCGGGCGGTGGTGCAGCGCGACCGCAGTGGACAGCGGCGGCAGTGCCGATCGAACACGGCGTTGTTGGCGGCGGTGAGCGTGACGGTGTGCCCGGCCGGGCAGGTGGCGGTGCGAGCGTTGTGGTCGACACTGAAGTCGTCACGTCCGAAGCGGCCGGTATCGACGGTCGGCCATGGCTTGATGGCGAGGTGGTGTTGTCGCCGGCGCAGGGCGGCACGGGTAGCTCCGGATCCGTAGGCACCGTCGGCGAGGACCTGACGGCGGGGTGGCTCGGCGGCCATCAACTCGACGCCGGTCGGCCCATCAGGTGCGTTGCCAGGTGTCAGCCGTTGGCCGCAGATCAGGCCGGTGACCGGCTCGACCGACACGTGCGCCTTGTAGCCGTCCCGGTAGCTGGACACGCTCTTGTGGATGTGGCGGGTGTCGGAATCAACGGTGGAGATCACCCGGTCCTTGGCCGTGCGGCGGGCGATCCGCCACGTCCCCTCACCGTCGCCGGGTTCGACGTCTTGGCCGGCGACCAACGCCAACAATCCCACCGCCGCCGTCTGATCCTCATCCAAGACGAGCCCATCGACGGCGGCCAAGACCTGCTGGGCGTCGTTGACGAGGCTGGTGATCAACCGTTGACGAGCTTCGTCGTCGTCCCAGGCGATGCGCGGTTTGCCCGGATCGCGGTAGTCATGACCGGCCAGCTCGAGCTCGCCGGCGGCCGGGATGAGACGGCGGACGCGACGAACCGCCGCGATCAACTGGGTCACGGTGTCCTGGGTGGCCACCGCGTCATCCAGCAGTGTCGAGTCCAACGCCCGCCGCACCTTGCCCTTGAGCACCCCGGTCTCAGCGATCACCTCCCGCACCGCCTCAAAGATTCGCTCGGGACGGTCACTGGCCCGCAGCTTGTTCCGCCACAAGGTGAGCACCGTCGGATGGAACCCCTCGTCATCCAGCGCCAGGCCGGCCGCCACCTTCCAGCGCAGATCGGTGCGCAACGCCTGCAGCGCGTCACGGTCCGACAGCCCATCCAACGACTGCAACACCAACACTGTGGCGATCACATCGGCCGGCACCGACGGACGACCCCGACCCGACGGAAACAGATCGGCGAACAACTCGTCAGGAAACAAACGCCGGCGATGCTCGGCCAAGAACCAGTGCACCGTGCCGGCCGGGACCAGATGACCGACCAACGCCGCCGCGTCCAACAATTCCCGGTTCGGATCCGACGAGCCCTGCACACCACCCATTCTTTTCGATGGGCGACGAAAACGCGAGCACCCTCAACCCCGATTGCTCAGCAGGCTCCTAG
>JBKOUV010000165.1:0-6388 GCA_046723555.1 Actinomycetota bacterium
CGCCGAGGCCGGGATCAACCTCGAGCTGGCCATCGAGAGCCTGGACACGTTCTACGGCTCCCAGTGGTGCCCGGCGAAGCCCGCCGATCCTCCGTGCTCCGGGGCGGCAGAGCTGGGCATCGTCGACTACGGCCACCGACCCACTCCGGACGTGTTCATCAACGCCGCGCTCAAGACCCACGGCGTCTGGAACTCGTCGCAGTACTCGAACAAGACGATGGATGACGCGTTCACGGAGTACCAGAAGGCCGTCGACGTGGACGCCCAGCGCACTGCGTGCGGCAAGATCCAGACGATCCTCAACGAGGACGTGCCGATCGGCCTGCCCTTCTTCTACAACTATCTCTCCGGGCACTCGAAGACGTTCCAGGGGATTCGCGTTTCGGCGCTCGGGCAGATGTACACCGAGAAGGCCTCGCGGGTCTGACTCCTCAGACGTGCTAGAAGGGTCCCGATGGGCCGGTACGTCATCAGACGGGTTGCGCTCTCGATCCTGACGCTGTTCCTGCTCGTGACGATGGTCTTCCTGATCGTCAGGGTCTTACCGGACGACGTCGGTCGCAGCATCCTCGGACCGTTCGCGTCGCAGGAGACGGTCGACGCCCTGAACGAAGAGCTCGGGACCAACGACCCGCTGCTCCAGCAGTACGGGCGCATGATGAAGAGCGTCGTCACCTTCGACTGGGGCGACTCGTACCAGTACGGGGTGCCGGTCACGGAACTCTTGTGGCCGGCCCTCGGGCGGTCGGCCAAGCTGGCCGGCCTGGCCCTGGTCATTACGGTCCCGCTGGCCATCGCCGCGGGGACGTTCGCGGCGAGGAAACGCAACACGATCGCCGACCGGTCGATCGTCACGCTGGGACTGGCCAGCTCGTCGATCCCCGACTTCGTCTCCGGCGTGATCCTGCAGTACCTCCTCGGCGTCAAGCTGGGCTGGTTCCCGGTCCTCGCCCTCGCGCCGGCGGGGTCCGGCATCCTGACGCAAATCGACTATCTGATGCTGCCCGCGCTCGCCCTTGTCGTCGTGTACTTCGGCTACATCGCCCGGATGACCCGCGCGGGGACGCTCCAGGCGCTCGACTCTGACTACACCCGTACGGCGGTGATGAAGGGGCTCTCCCGGCGGCGGGTGTCCCGCGGCCACGTCATGCGCAACGCCCTCCAGCCGACGGTATCGGTGATCGGCGTCCAGATCGGCTACATCTTCAGCAGCCTCATCGCGCTCGAGCTGATCTTCAACTACCCCGGTCTGGGCACGCTGATCTGGTCTGCGGCGAGCGCCAAGGACTACCCCGTGCTCACCGCGGGAGTCGTCCTCGTCGGCCTCATCTACATGGTCTGCACCCTGGCGGCCGACCTGGTCATCGCCTGGATGAACCCCAGAGCGCGGCTCGAGGTGGGTCGAACATGAGTATGAACGTTCCGCCGCCCGAGCCGTCGTCGGCGGCGACCGCCATCGAGGTCTCGGCCGAAGAGGCGGCGTTCGAGGAGCTCGGCGAGGAGGTCGATGCCGGCGCAGCGCCGATCGACATGCGCGCGGAGCGGCGTCAGGCTCGCCGCGAGCGGTGGAAGCTGCTCCTGCGGCGACCCGGGTTCATCATCGGCGTGCTGATGCTGCTGGTCTGGATCGTCTGCGCCATCGGGGGCACTCACATCACGCCGTACTCGCCGTATGCGCCGGAGTTTCCCCAGTTCCTGTCCCCGAACACGACCAACTGGATGGGTACCGATCAGCTCGGACGGGACGTGCTCTCCCGCGTGATGGCCGGGGCGAGGGACGTGCTGATCGCCGCCCCGATCGCGGCGAGCATCAGCGTCGCTGCCGGCTCGCTGCTCGGATTGTTGATGGGGTACTACCGCGGATGGATCGACGAGATCTTCAGCCGGCTCGTGGAGGCCCTGCTGTCGATCCCGGTGTACCTGATGGGCATCCTGATCGTCACCTCCCTCGGGAAATCGCGGATCGTGGTCATCGGCACGGTGGCGCTGTTGTTCACGCCGATCGTCACGCGTACCGTCCGGGCGGCCGTGATCGCCGAGGCCCAGCTCGACTACGTCGTGTCGGCGAAGCTCCGCGGTGAGTCCGGCCTGTTCGTGATGACCAGGGAGATCCTGCCCAACATCAGCGGGCCGATCGTCGTCGAGTTGACCGTGCGCGTGGGCTACGCGGTGTTCACGATCGCCACCCTCTCCTTCCTCGGGTTCGGGTTCCAGCGACCATCGCCCGACTGGGGCCTCCAGGTCTTCGAGACGTACCCGTACGTCCAGAGCAGCTACTGGTGGCCGGCGATCTTCCCGGCGCTGGCGATCGCTAGCCTCGTCATCGCGACCAACCTCGTCGCCGACTCGATCGAGGCGGTGCTTGCAGCATGAGTGAGACGATCACCCCCGCAACGTCGACCGCCCACGCCCTCGCGGTCGAGGATCTGCAGCTCGCCTACCGGGTGCGCGGCATCCCCCGAGAGGTGCTCCGCGGCGTGACCTTCCACGTCAAGCCCGGCGAGGCCTACGGCCTGGTCGGCGAGTCGGGCTGCGGCAAGTCGACCACCGCCTACGCCGCCTTGCGTTATCTGCCCGCCAACGCCGTGATCACCGGCGGTCGCATCCTGGTCGCCGGCAAGGACGTCACGCGGATGACGGACAAGGAGCTGCGCCGCTTCCGCGCCGGCGAGGCGTCGATGGTGTATCAGGACCCCGGCACGGCCCTGAACCCGACGCTGAAGATCGATCGCCAGGTGACCGAGGCGTTCACCGTACTCGGGATGGACAAGGCCGAGGCGCAGAAGCAGGCGCTCGAGGCGCTGCGGCGGGTCCGTATCGCCGACCCCGTGCGCGTGATGCAGCGCTACCCGCACCAGCTGTCGGGCGGGATGCAGCAACGCGTCGTGATCGCCATGGCCCTGGCCTGTGACCCGAAGCTGCTCGTGCTCGACGAGCCGACCACCGGACTCGACGCGACGGTCGAGGCCGAGGTCCTCGACCTGGTGCGAGCGCTGCGCCACGAGACCGACGCCGCGATCCTGCTGATCGCCCACAACCTCGGCGTGATCCGCTCGATGTGCGACCGCGTCGGCGTGATGTACGCCGGGAAGCTGGTCGAGGAAGGCGACGCCGTCGAGGTCTTCGAGCAGCCCAAGCACCCGTACACGATCGGGCTCCTCCAGTGCCTGCCCCGTCACGGCATCCGCAAGACCGAGCGGGCGCTCTTCACGATCCCGGGAGGCTTGCCGCAGATCGGGACGCCGCTGCCGACATGTGTGTACGTCGACCGGTGCGCGCTCGCCGACGAGAAGTGCCGTCAGGAGGTGCCGCCCGCAGTCACCGTCGGGGCGGGACACTTCACGCTGTGCCACCACGTCGACCGGCTCGACCAGATCCCCGAGCCGCCGGCGGAGACGAAGGTGGACATGCTCGGCGGCCGGATCGTGATGAAGCTCAACGAGGTGTCGAAGACCTTCCGCCAGCGCGGTCACGACGTACCAGCGCTCGTCGCGATCGATCTCGAGCTCGGCGACGGGGAGACGCTGGGGTTGGTCGGAGAGTCCGGCTCGGGCAAGACGACCCTGGCCAAGACGATGCTCGGCATCTACGAGCCCGACGAGGGCAGCGACATCCGCCTCGACGACCAGCCGCTGCCCGGCAAGGCGAGTGCTCGGGACGTGGACGCGATGCGGGCCATGCAGATGGTCTTCCAGAACCCGGACAGCGCGCTCAACCGCACGTGGAGCGTGCGCCGCATCCTGCGGCGTTCGGTGCACAAGCTCACTGGCGTGAAAGGTGAGGCGGCTGAGGATCGGGTGGAGAAGCTGGCGGCCGCCCTGCGGCTCTCGCCCCGACACCTCGACATGCGGCCCCGCCAGCTGTCGGGCGGGCTCAAGCAGCGGGTCGCGATCGCCCGGGCGTTCGCCGGCGACCCGCGGATCGTCGTGTGCGACGAGCCGACGAGCGCCCTCGACGTGTCCGTGCAGGCTGCGATCCTCAACCTGCTCTCCGACCTGCAGTCCACCGAGTCGACGAGCTACCTGTTCATCAGCCACGACCTGGGAGTCGTCCGCTACCTGGCCGACCGCATCGTGGTGATGTACCTCGGGCGCGTGCAGGAGGTCGGCACCACCCAGCAGATCTTCGACGGACCCCACCACCCGTACACCGAGGCGCTCCTGTCGGCGGTGCCGAGCGTCGACGGCGAACCGTCGCGCCGCATCCGGCTCAGCGGCGAGATCCCGAGCCCCGCGCACCCGCCCTCGGGCTGCGTCTTCCACACCCGCTGCCACCGGTTCATCAAGGGCACGTGCGATGTGATCGATCCTCCTGTCGTCGAGCTCGAGATCGGTCATCGGATCCGGTGCCACCTTCCGGTCTCCGAACTCGGCCGCACCCACGTCGCCGAATGACGGCGCGGGCTGGCGGCCGCCGGGCCCGCGTCGAAGCCCGCAAGGCGGCGGCGACGCCATCGGCTCCGGCGTTCATCCGCCGCCGGATGCCCACCTACGAGCTGCTGGGCGAGGAGGGCCTGGCGCTGATCGAGGACAAGGCCGACCAGATCCTCGCCGAGGTCGGGATGGAGATCCACGACGACGTGGCCGTCGGCCTGTTCCGCGACGCCGGCGCGACCGTCGACGGCGACCGGGCCCGGTTCGATCCCGGCCACGTGCGCGCGCTGTGTGCCACCGCGCCGTCGACGTTCACCCAGGTCGCCCGCAACCCGGCGCACACGGTCGAGATCGGGGGCGACGCGGTCGTCTTTGCTCCGGCGTACGGCTCGCCGTTCGTGCGGGACCTGGCCGGCGGGCGCCGCTACGGCTCACTCACCGACTTCGAGAACTTCGTCAAGCTCGCCTGGTCGATCCCGTGGCTGCACCACTCCGGTGGCACCGTGTGCGAGCCGGTCGACGTCCCGGTCAACAAGCGCCACCTCGACATGGTGTACGCCCACCTGCGCTGCAGCGACAAGCCGTTCATGGGGTCGGTGACCGTGCCGAGCCGAGCCGAGGACTCGATCGAGATGGCGCGCATCGCGTTCGGGTCCGAGTTCCTGGAATCGAACTGCGTGATCCTCGGGAACGTCAACGTCAACTCGCCGCTCGTCTGGGACGGGGCGATGACGGGCGCGATCCGCGCCTACGCCGGCGCCAACCAGGCTCCGGTCGTCGTGCCGTTCATCCTCGGCGGGGCGATGGGGCCGGTCACGCTGGCCGGCGACATCGCCCAGGCCCACGCCGAGACGCTGGTCGGCGTGGCGCTCGGTCAACTCACTCGACCGGGCTCGCCGGTCGTGTACGGGAACTTCCTCTCCTCGATGGCCTTGCGCTCCGGCGCGCCGACGTTCGGCACGCCCGAGCCGGCGATCGGATCGCTGGTGGTCGGTCAGCTCGCCCGCCGGGTCGGCCTCCCCCTGCGCTGCTCGGGTTCGTTCACGACGTCGAAGGTCGTGGACGGCCAGGCGATGCTGGAGTCGGCCGTGTCGATGCAGGCGGCGATCCTGTGCGGCGCCAACTTCATCCTCCACTCCGCCGGGTGGCTGGAGGGAGGACTGGTTATGGGGTACGAGAAGTTCGTCGTCGACGCCGACCACTGCGGGGCACTGCACCGGTACCTGCAGGGCATCGACCTGTCCGACGAGGAGTTCGCCCTCGACGGGTTCCGCGAGGTCGGGCCGGGCAAGCACTTCTTCGGCGCCCAGCACACACTGCGCCACTACGAGACGGCGTTCTGGGACAGCTGGACCGCGGACAACTCGAGCTTCGAGCAGTGGCGCGACGCCGGTGAGCGGCGGGTCGAGGAGCGGGCAGCCGACAAGGTGGCCGAACTGCTCGCCGGCTACGAGCCCCCGCCCATCGACAGCGGTGTCGACGAGGCGTTGCGCGAGTTCGTGGCCCGCCGCAAGGCGGAGATGCCGGACATGTGGGTGTAGCGGGCGTGGAAGGCTGGTGCCGTGGCTGACGATCCGCTCCTGCAGCCGTACCAGCTCCGGCATCTGACGCTGCGGAACCGGGTGTTCTCGTCGGCGCACGAGCCGGCGTACGCCGAGAACGGGATGCCGACCGATCGCTACCGGCTGTACCACGTCGAGAAGGCCAAGGGCGGGTTGGCGCTGACGATGACGGCGGGGTCGGCGGTCGTCGCCGAGGACAGCCCGCCGGCGTTCGGCAACCTCCACGCCTACGACGACGCGATCGTCCCGTGGATCCGCCGGATGACCGACGAGATCCACGAGCACGGGGCGGCGTGCATGATCCAGCTCACGCACCTCGGCCGGCGCACCGGATGGGCGCAGGACGACTGGCTGCCGGTCGTGGCGCCGTCCCCGCTGCGCGAGCCGGCCCACCGCGCCGTGCCCAAGGAGGCCGAGGACTGGGACATCGACCGCATCGTCGGCAAGTACGCC
>JBKOUV010000346.1:0-38541 GCA_046723555.1 Actinomycetota bacterium
ACCCTCGGGTGAGCACGCGAGACTGGCGCGATGGAGCTCAGCCAAGAGGAGGCACGGGTGCTCGCCTGCCTCGTCGAGAAGGAGGCGACCGTTCCGGACAGCTACCCGCTGACGCTCAACGCGCTCCGGCTCGCCTGCAACCAGACGACGAACCGGGATCCGGTGGTGTCCTACGACGACCGTACGGTCGAGGCGGCGCTGCTGTCGCTGAAGTCGATGGGGTTGGTGCGCTTCGTCCACCCGTCCCACGGCGGCCGGACGATCCGGTACCGCCACGTCGCCGACGACCGCTGGCACCTGTCGAAGTCCGAGCTGGCCGTGCTCGCCGTGCTCGTGCTCCGCGGTCCGCAGACGGTCGGCGAGATCCGGACTCGCTCGGAACGGCAGCTCAGCGGGGACGACGACGCGACCGTCGACGAGATCCTCGACACCCTCGCCGCGCGCAGCCCGGAGCCGTTCGCCGTCCTGCTCGAACGGCGACCCGGAGAGCGCGACGCCCGCTGGGTCCACCTCCTCTCCGGAGTCGCCACGGCGCGGCTGGACACGATGGCTCGCCCGGTGGAGCTCGACGACGACACCCAGCCGACGATGGTCCCACCGCGGGCGGCGAGATCCGACCTCGCCCGTGATGTCGCCGAGCTGTGGCTGCGGGTGGAACGGATCGAGCGCAAGCTCGGCCTCGCCGAGGACCTCAACAGCCCGACCCCCTGACCTCCCTGGTTTGTGTCACCGCATCCGCGTTCGACGACGGATTCGGTGACACAGACCGAGAATCGGAGGTTCGCTAGTCGTTGTCGCCGGCTTCGACGAGGTCGAGGGCGAGGCTGTTCATGCAATAGCGCATCCCGGTCGGGCGCGGGCCGTCGGGGAACACGTGGCCGAGGTGCGAGCCGCACCGCCGGCAACGCACTTCGGTGCGGACCATCCCGTGGCTGCGGTCCTCGATGAGCTCGACCGCGTCGGCGACCTTGGGCTCGTAGAAGCTCGGCCATCCGCTGCCCGACTCGAACTTCGTCGACGAGTCGAACAGCTCGGCCCCGCAGGCCGCGCACGTGTAGGTGCCGTCGGCGTGGCTGTCGACGTACTTGCCGCTCCACGGCCGTTCGGTGCCCGCCTCCCGTAGGACGTGGTACTGCTCGGGCGACAGCCGCTCCCGCCACTCCATTTCGGTGTGTTCGATCTCTGGCACCGCGCCACCGTACTGCTGGGTTTACGTTTTCGCGATGGGGCACAGCGAACTGCGTCGCGAGGTCGCGATCGCCTGCCGCATCCTCGCCCACGCCGGGCTGGCCGAGGACATCCTCGGCCACGTCAGCGTGCGGGTGGACGAGAACACGATCCTCGTCCGCGCCCGCGGCCCGGCCGAGGCCGGTCTGTTGTTCACCACGCCCGACGACGTCATCGCCTGCTCGCTCGACACCGGCGCCGCGATCACCAAGAACGTCAACGTCCCGCCGAACGAGCTCCCGATCCACGTCGCTTGCTACCGGTCGAACCCGCGCGTCGGCGCCGTCGTCCACGCCCACCCGCCAGCGGTGATCGCCGCCGATCTGGCCGGCGTCGCGCTCGTGCCGATGATCGGTGCCTACAACATCCCCGCCGCCCGCCTCGCCGCCGACGGCATCGCCACCTACCCCCGCAGCGTGCTGATCAACACGGACGAGCTGGGCCAGGAGATGGCGGCGGCGATGGACGGCAAGCCGGTCTGCGTGCTGCGCGGCCACGGCATCACCGTGACCGGGACGACGCTGGAGCAGGCCGTCGCCCGGACGCTCGCCGTGGACGCCCTCGCCCGGATGGCCGGTCGCGTCGTCGCGCTCGACGGCTCAGTGGAACCGATCCCGGCCGCCGACCTGGCGCAGCTTCCCGACCTCGGCGCGGCGTTCAACGACCAGCTGATCTGGCGTCACCACGAGCAGCGTCTGCGCCACGCGGGGCTCGCTCTCGACGAGCCGGTCGGACGATGAACGACGAGCTCCTCACCGACGTCGTCGAGACGATCCGCACCGGGATGATCCCCGCCTACGTGTACAGCGATCCCGACGTGTTCGAGCTCGAGCGGGACCGGCTCTTCGGGTCGGCGTGGGTTTTCCTCGCCCACGAGTCCGAGGTGCCGGATCCCGGCGACTACGTCGTGCGACGAGTGGTCGACGATTCGTTCATCGTCGTGCGCGACGAGTCGGGCCAGGTGCGGGTGCATTTCAACATGTGCCTGCACCGGGGGATGCAGGTGTGCCGAGCGGAGGTCGGGAACGCCTCCCACTTCCGCTGCTCCTACCACGGCTGGTCGTACCGCAACGACGGCACGCTGGCCGGGCTGCCGTTCCACCAGGACGCTTACGGCGGGGAGGCGGGGCTGCGGCGGGGCGACCAGCACCTCTTGCCGCCACCCCGCGTCGACACGCTCGACGGGATGATCTTCGTCAGCCTCGCCGACGACGGCCCGACGCTCGCCGAGCACGTCGGCGACTTCGCCTACTACCTCGGCCTGTACACCCGGCAGAGCCCGGACGGGCTGGAGCTCCGCGGGCCGCAACGCTGGCGGGTGAAGGCGAACTGGAAGATCGGCTGCGAGAACTTCGTCGGGGACATGTACCACACGCCGCACACCCACCGCAGCGTGGTCGAGGTCGGGCTGTTCCGCGAGCCGACCGCGCACAAGCGCAAGGAGGGCGTGCTCTACTTCGCCGGCGCGGGCGGCGGCACGACGTACAAGCTGCCGCCCGGCGACTTCCGCGAGCGGATGCGCCACGTCGGCTATCCCGACGCGATGATCGATCGGGCCGCCGCGACGTGGTCGCCCGAACAGGTCGCGATGGTCGCCGACGACGGGTTCATGGTGTCGGCGGCGACGCTGTTCCCGAACCTCAGCTTCGTCCACAACTGGCCCCAGGTCGACGCCTCCGGCACGGTCGTGCCGTTCATCTCGCTGCGCCAGTGGCAGCCGGTGTCCCCGACCGAAACCGAGGTGCTGTCGTGGTTCGCCGTCGACCGCAACGCACCGGAGTCGTTCAAGCGCGACTCCTATCGCGCCTACCTGATGTGCTTCGGGTCGTCGGGGATGTTCGAGCAGGACGACGTCGAGAACTGGGTGTCGATCACCAAGGTGTCCCGCGGGACGATGGCCCGCCGGCTGCGACTGAACAGTCGGATGGGTCTGACCGGCTCGGACGAGGCGATCAACGTTCGACTCGATGGGTTCTCCGGGCCGGGCTCGGCCCGCGTCGGGTACAGCGAGTTCAACCAGCGCAACTGGCTCACCCTGTGGGCGAGCCACCTCACCGGCGGCCCGATCGAACACACCCACCCGCTGGGAAGGACCCCGTGAGCTACCGGCCGTCGCTGCGGTTCGACGATCCACGCCACCAGGCCGCCCACCGGTTCCTCATCGAGGAGGCGGCGATGCTCGACGCCCGCGACTGGGCCCGCTGGCTCGATCTGCTCACCGACGACGTGCGCTACGTGATGCCGGTGCGGGTGACGACGGTGGGCGACGCCGGCTACGACGCCCGCGCCGACATGGCCCACTTCGACGAGGACCGCTACGCGCTCGGCAAGCGGGTCGAGCGTCTGCTGACGGAGCACGCGTGGACCGAGGATCCGCCGTCGCGCACTCGGCACCTCGTCACCAACGTGCGCACGTTCGCCGGGAGCCGGAACGGCGAGATCGAGGTCGAGTCGACGCTGCTCTTGTTCCGCAGTCGCGGCGACGACCGCGACGCCGAGTACGTGTGCGCCGGCCGCCGGGACGTGCTGCGGCAGGTGGGTGACCGGCACCTGCTCGCGTCGCGCCGGATCACGGTCGACGAGTCGGTGCTGCGCACCCAGAACCTGGCGGTGTTCCTGTGAGCGAGCGCAGCGAGCGAACCATCATCACGGTGCGAAGCGCTCATTGGTGCGCCACCCGTCAGCCATATCGGTCATCGCACGAGGCCACGGTGCACCAATGAGCGATGAACGCGAGCCGATCGAGATCGCCAACGAGTTCGCCAGCGTCGTCGTGCGGCGGGTCGAGACCCGCAACGGCGTCCGGTTGCGGATCGAGTCGCCACGGTTGCAGCGGTCGATCGACCTCGACCCGCTGGAGCTGGAGAGCCTCACGTGGCAGTCCCACGACCTGTTCAGCCGGCTCCTCGCCCAGCCGTTCGGGCCGGAGGACGAAGTGTGACGCTCACCGGCAAGCGGGCGCTCGTGGTCGGTGCCGGATCGGGCATCGGGCGCGCCGTGCACGACGCCTTCGTCGCCAACGGCGCCGCGGTCGTCGCCCTCGAGCGGGATCCGGCGAAGTGCGACGACCTCCGCCGGTCGAGCCCCGCCACCACGGTCCTCAGCGGTGACGCCACGGATCCGGCGGCCAACGAAGCGGCGGTTGCGGCGACCGTCGAGGCGCACGGCGGCCTCGACGTCCTCGTCAACAGCGTCGGAATCTTCGACTTCTACCGCGGCGTCCGGGAGCTGAGCTCGACCGAGCTCGTCACGGCGTTCGACGAGCTGTTCCGCGTCAACGTCGCGGCGGCCCTCTTGGGCGTGCACGCCGCCCTCGGACCGCTCACCCAGGCGCGCGGCAGCGTCGTGCTCACGTCGTCGACGTCGGGATTCCATCCCGGGCGCGGCGGAGTGCTCTACGTCGCCAGCAAGTTCGCCGTGCGCGGCCTGGTCGTCGCCCTCGCCCATGAGCTCGCCCCCGACGTGCGGGTCAACGGCGTCGCCCCGGGCGGCACCATCGGCACCGACCTGCGGGGGCCGGCCGCGCTCGGCCTCGACGAGCAGTCGCTCGGCGATCGGCCCGAGCGCGCCGACGAACTGGCGGCGCGCACACCGCTCGCCGTGGCGTTGACGCCGAGCGACATCGCCCAGAGTTACGTCTTCCTGGCCTCCGACGCGGCCCGCGGCATCACCGGCACGTTCCTCCATCCCGACGGCGGGATCGACGTCAAGGCTTGACGACGGATTAACGTCCGCGCATGCCCGACTCGCCCGACTCGCCCGACAAGAGCGCACCAACCGGCGTCCACCACGTGGCCTACGCCTGCCGCGACCTCGAGGCGACGCACCACTTCTACGAGGACCTGATGGGCTTCGAGCTCGTCCACACCGAGGTCGAGACGCTCGAGAACGGCGGCTTCTTCCGCCACACCTTCTACGACCTCGGCGACGGCACGTGCATCGCCTTCTTCGACGTGCACGGCGTCGGCGAGAAAGACGGCTGGAGCACTGAGATCTCCAAGGGCAACGGGCTGCCCGTCTGGGTCAACCACGTCGCCTTCAAGGCCGACGAGGCGCGGCAGCAGGCCGTGAAAGCGCGCATGGCGGCCGAGGGCATCGAGCCGCTCATGGAGGTCGACCACGGCTGGTGTCAGTCGCTGTACTACGTCGATCCGAACGGGATCATGGTCGAGTTCTGCCGCGACACGCCCGGCATCGAGCCCGACCACGACGGGGCGCGGGCGCTGTTCACGGCGACCGAGCGCAACGCCGCGGAGAAGACGATCACCGCCGCGGCCGGCGTCACTCCGTGACCGGCGCGGTCGAGCGCACCTTCGTCGGTCTCTCATCGCCCGTCATCGGCCGGGCCGGCGCGGGCGGCCACCCATGCCAGGGCATCTACCACACGCCGGCCGGGGCCAGCCCGACCACCGCGTTCATCGCGACCCACTACAACGTCGACTTCTCCGAGCACTACCTGGCCGACTTCCTCGCCGCACGGGGCTACGGCTTCCTCGGCTGGAACACCCGCTTCCGCGGCGCCGAGGCCTATTTCCTGCTCGACCACGCGCTCGCCGAGATCGCCGTCGGCGTCCAGTGGCTTCGTGACCACCGCGTCGAGCGCGTCGTCCTGCTCGGCAACTCGGGTGGCGGATCGCTGATGGGCGCGTACCACTCCCAGAGCATCGAGCCCAACATCCGGCCCGCCCGCGGCCGCACGGTCGTCGACGCCGCGCGGTCGCTGCCGCCGGCTGACCTGTTCGTGTTCGTCGCCGCCCATCCGGGCCGGCCCGAGGTCCTGACCGACTGGATGGACCCGTCGATCACGGACGAGGCGGACGTGACGTCGGTCGACCCGGCGCTCGATCCCTTCAACCCGGAGCACGGTCCGCCCTACCGCGAGGAGTTCGTCGTCCGCTACCGGGCCGCCCAGCGGGCCCGGAACGCAAAGATCACCGCGTGGTGCCACGCCGAGCTCGACCGGCTCGAAGGCCAAGGCCTGACCGACCGGCTGTTCACGATGTCCCGTACCTGGGCCGATCTGCGGATGATCGACGGCGCCCTCGATCCCTCCGACCGCCGCACGCCGTGGTGCTATCTGGGTGAGCCGAAGCGGGCGAACTTCGGGACGTTCGGCATCGGCATGCTGAGCACCTGCCGGACGTGGCTGAACATGTGGAGCCTCACCGACTCCGACTGCAGCGCGGCCCCTCACCTCGCCCGCCTCGACCTGCCGACCCTGCTCGTGCAGCCGTCGGCCGACAACGGGGTGTTCCCGTCCCAGGCGCAGGAGATCTTCGACGCCGTGGCCGCCGATGACAAGCAGATGAAGACGATCGCCGGCGACCACTACTTCCAGGAGCCGGGCGGTGCTCGCGACGAGGTCGCCGACCTCATCGCGTCGTGGGTCGGCGAGCGGGTGTAGGCGGCGATGACGACCGCGCCGGTGCGGCACGTCCTCGGGGTCGTCGGGAGCCTGCGACGCGGCTCGTTCAACCGCTGCCTGATGGGCCACGCGGAAGACGTCGCGCCGACGCATCTGAAGCTCGACGTGGCCACCGACCTGATCCGGCTCCCCCTGTTCGACGAGGACCTCGAGGAGAACGGGCTGCCGGAGGTCGTCGTGGCGATGCAGGAGCGGATCCGGACCGCCGACGCGATGCTCCTGGCGACGCCCGAGTACAACTTCGGGGTGCCGGGGCCGGTGAAGAACTTCGTCGACTGGGCGTCACGGCCTCCGGGCGGCGGTCCGCTGGTCGGGAAGCCGGTGGCGATCATCGGCGCGTCGACGGGTCGGGTCGGGGGGACCGTGCAGGCCCAGGGTCAGCTGCGGATCACCTTCGCCGTGCTCGGCGCCCACGTGCTGCCCTATCCCCCGGTCCTCGTCGCCGAGGCCCACAACCGGTTCGAGGAGGAGCGCCTGGTCGACGAGCCGACCGAGCGACTGCTCCGTATGGCCCTCGACCGGTTTCTCGACTTCATCGACGCGCTCGGGCCGGCGGTGGCGCCCGGTGAGTGACGCGCTCGCCGTCGCCGACCGGCTGTTCGCCGCCATCGAGGCCGGCGACGTCGGCGCCGTGCGGGAGGTGTACGACCCGGCGGTGGAGGTGTGGCACAACACCGACCGGGCGGTTCAAGGGCGGGACGACAACCTGGCGACGCTGAGCTGGGTCGTCCGCAACCTGCCCGGATTGCGCTACACCGACGTGCGCCGGTCGGCGACCGACGACGGGTTCGTGCAGCGCCACGTCCTGGTCGCCACCAACCGCGCCGGGCGACGAGTCGAGGTGCCGGCCTGCATCGTCGCCACCGTCCGGGACGGACGGATCACCCGGCTCGACGAGTACCTCGACTCGGCGGCGGTCACGGCGATGCTGGAGAAGCCCTGACGACTCGAGAACTCACGGCGGACGCCGGGTGGAGCTGAGGGGAATCGAACCCCTGGCCTACTGGATGCCATCCAGTCGCTCTACCAACTGAGCTACAGCCCCGGCCGGACCGCGACGATACCAACCGCCCGGCTGCGATCACACCAGCGGCTCAGCTCGCCCAGTCCACCACGGGGGCGTCGCGGTAGAGCCGCTCGATCTCGTAGAACCGCCGGATCTCGTCGAGGAAGACGTGGATGACGACGTCGCCGTAGTCGAGCAGCACCCACTGCTGCTCGCGCAGGCCTTCGACCCGTCGGGGCGACCGGCC
The DNA here is from genome assembly GCA_046723555.1 of Actinomycetota bacterium. Lineage (GTDB taxonomy): Bacteria > Actinomycetota > Acidimicrobiia > Acidimicrobiales > Ilumatobacteraceae > JALZMG01. The sequence continues at coordinate 7,906 of JBKOUV010000346.1, forward strand.
GGTCGTGCGCCTGATGGCCTGCTCGATCTCGTCGACCAGCGTCCGGACGAGCCGACGGTTGGGCGCATCGAGCACGACGAACAGGTCGGCGATGCCGAGCACCTTGCCGACCTCGAGCACGAGGATGTTGCGACCCTGCTTCTCGTCGGCGGCCCGGGCGGCGGCGGTGGCGACGGCCAGCGACTCTCCGTCGACGCGACCGTCAGTCACCGGTGCTCCCGGTCACGAAGTCGAGGTAGCTCGTCCCGAGCCGAATCACCGCGTCGACGCCGACGATCCTGACCTCGGCGACCCGCACGTCGATCGGACCGAGGTAGGTGCGGCTGCTGCGCACACCGGCGACGAGCGACTCGTCGGCGACCTCGATCGTGGTCGTGTCGGGTACGTCGCCCGCCGTGGTGTCCACCGACAACACGTTGCCGCGCACGAAGAGCAGTCGCGAGATCGTCCGGTAGGCGAGCTCGTCGTTCGTGAATCCGCTGCCTTCCAGGTCGTCCTCGTCGAACGGGCTCTCGACGCGGAACGAAAGTGACGGGTTCGGCGCGGCCACCTTGCCGGGCGCGATCTGTCCGAAGACGAACGCCACCTCGGCGCGGTCGAGCACGACGACGTCGGCGTCGCGCGGATTCTGGTTGTCGGCGACCGGCGACGCCTCCAGTCCCCGGGTGGCCAGCGGGCCGGCGAGCGCGTGCGTCAGCACGTCGGCGATCCCCTCGCCGGCGGTGGTCGAGGCCGGCGGGCGGGTCGTCGCCGGTGCCGCCACGAACCCCTCGACGCCACTGACGTCGATGCCGTCACCGACGGCCGCGGCAACCCCCGACCAGACGGCGGTCGCCGCCGGGTACTGGTCGACTGCCGGGGTCGACCGGTCCCGCGCCACGAGCACCGCGGCCGCCGTGGCGGGATCGAGCGTCTGCTCGCCGGCCTCGGCCACCGGTTCACCGTCGGAGCCGGCAACGGCCACCGGCAGGTCGACCTCGATCTCGCCGACCTCGCCCAGGAGGTCCTCCAACTGGCCGCGGTCGGCCACCACGAACGAGTCGATCGTCAGCCCGAGGAGGATCTCGACCTCACGACGGACCGAGTCGATCCCGGAGAGCTGCGCCGTCTCCGCCACCGGGAGGCGCTCCCGACCGTCGCCGGAGCTGGCGTCGGCGCTGACCGGCACCGTGACGATGCTGCCGCCGGCCCCGGACGGCTCGACCACGACCACGGCCAGCGACGCCAATCGACCGTCGTCGTCGACGGCGGCGATGAGCCCGGTCGGGGTGTCCGGGAAGGTCCGCTCGGGGCGGTCGTCAGACGCGTTGACCCCCTCCGTGGAGTGGTACAGCGTGAGCCCACCCACGATGGCGATGCCGGCCACCGCCGCGATCGTGAAGATGATCGCACCCGCGGCGAGGATCGTCGACCGGCGTCGCCGCTGACGCAGTGCCGTCACAGCTCGAGCTCCTGGTACAGCTTGCGCTCCTCGATCACCTCGAGGACGGCTTCGGTGATCAGGTAGTCGAGCGGGCGGCCGTCGGTGAACCGGGCCCGCAGGTCGGTGCTCGACACCTCGAGGCGGGGGACCTCGACGTGGATCCAGTCGACGTCGCCCGGCAGCCGCACGGCCTCCCCCGGCCGATCGACGACGACCATCGTCGAGCGGGCGACGACCTCCTCGTACCGTTCCCACGTGGTCAGCCCGGCGGCGGCGTCGTCGCCGACGATCGTGAACAACTCGGCGCCCGGCTCGCCCTCAGCGAGGGCGGCGAGCGTGTCGGCCGTGAAGCTCGGGCCGCCCGCATCGATCTCCATCCGCCCCGCCTCCAGCCCCGGTACGTCCGCCACGGCCGCCTCGACCATCGCCAGCCGGTCGAGCGCGGGCGTGATCGACCGGCTCCCTTCCTTCTGCCAGGGCACGTTGGCGACCATCAGCAGGACGACATCGAGATCCAGGGCGTGGCGGACGTTGACCGCGGTGACGAGGTGGCCGACGTGGGGCGGGTCGAACGTGCCCCCGAAGACGCCGATGCGGCGCGCCGACTCGTCACCGGGCATGCGAGGAGGGGTTTTGGGCACCGTACGGCGGCACGACGGGCGAGTTTAGGCCGTCCCCCGCGGCGAATCGGCTTGACAGCACTGCTACTCTGGAATCTCCCCCTATTCCGACCCTGCGACGGCGGCTATCTGTTTCTGCCTCGGCAACCAAGCTTTCCGATACCGATCCCCCTATCGCGCCTCTCGGCGCCATCGGTCTCGACAACCGAGCACCCGCGATCAATGTGTCATCTGTCACACGCAAGTTGGAATCGAACCAGCTCAGAAACGGTTGATCACTACAAATGAATGACTCCATCGGTCTGTACCTGAACGACATCGGCAAGGTCCCCCTGCTCACCGCCGAGGATGAGCGGGAGCTGTCGCGCGTCATTGAGGCCGGGCGCGAGGCTGCCGAGAAGCTCGCCAACGGGCAGCGGGGCGCCGCCCTCAAGGCCGCCGTGGCGGCCGCGGCGGACGCCAAGGACCGGTTCATCCGCTCCAACCTCCGTCTCGTCGTCAGCATCGCCCGCCGCTACCCCCTCCCCCAGGGGATGGACCTACTCGACCTCATCCAGGAGGGCAACCTCGGCCTCGAGCACGCCGTCGACAAGTTCGACTGGCGGCGCGGGTTCAAGTTCTCCACCTACGCCACCTTCTGGATCCGCCAGGCCATCGGCCGGGCCCTCGACCAGAAGGCCAGCCTGATCCGCATCCCGGGCGATCGCTCGGCGAGCCTGCGGGCCGCCCTGCGACAGGCGTCCGGCGACGGTGAGACCCTCGACCAGGCCAACGCCGAGCTGCACCGGCTGACCACGCCGGTGTCGCTCGACAAGACGGTCGGCGACGACGGCGACGCGACCCTCGGCGACCTCATGGCCAACAGCGACGGCACCCCCGAGGACGCCGTGATGTCGATGGTCGACAGCGACCTGCTCGACGAGCTCCTCGGCACGCTCGACTCGCGTGCTCGGTACGCGGTCGAGGCCCGCTTCGGGCTCCTCGACGGTGAGCGCAAGAGCTTCCGTGAGGTCGGCGAGAGCCTCGGCGTGACCGCCGAGGCGGCGCGCCGGCTGGTGAGCCGGGCCGTCATCGGCCTGCGCGACGACGCCGAGCGCATCCTCGCCGTCTGACCCGTCTCATCCACTCGACCCCCCTTGAGCTGGGCGGGATCGTTCTCGACAACCGAGAAGGATCCCGCCCAGTTCGCGTCGTGGCTCCGAATCGGTCCAGATGGTGGGACGATGCGCCAGTAGGCTCGCCCCATGACGGAGGCGTGGACCCCCTCGTCGTGGCAGCACCTTCGGGCCCTCCAGCAGCCGGAGTGGCCTGAAGCCGACGGCCTGCACCGCGCGCTGAAGACCGTTGCGACGTATCCGCCGCTGGTGTTCGCGGGCGAATCCCGGTCACTGGAGAGCTCGCTGGCCGAGGTCGCGGCCGGCAATGCCTTCCTGCTCCAGGCGGGTGACTGCGCCGAGAGCTTCGAGGAGTTCTCCGCCGACAACATCCGGGAGAAACTGCGGGTCATCCTCCAGATGGCCGTCGTGCTGACCTACTCGATGGGCGTCCCGGTGGTGAAGGTCGGGCGGATCGCCGGCCAGTTCGCCAAACCGCGGTCGAGTCCCACCGAGCGCGTTGGCGACCTCGACCTCCCGTCGTTCCGCGGCGACATCGTCAACGGCGCCGCCTTCGACGTGATCGCCCGCACCCCCGACCCCGACCGGCTGGTCCAGGCGTACCACCAGTCGGCGTCGACGATGAACCTGCTCCGGGCGTTCACCAAGGGTGGTTTCGCCGACCTCAGCCGGGTGCACGCGTGGACCCAGGAGTTCGTCGCGTCGAGCCCGGAGGGCCGGCGCTACGAGCGGTTGGCCGGGGAGATCGACCGGGCGCTGCGCTTCATGCGGGCGTGCGGGGTCGACACAGGGTCCAACCCGAACCTGCATGAGGTCGACTTCTACACCAGTCACGAGGCGTTGCTCCTCGGCTACGAGGAGGCGCTGACTCGCCAGGACTCGTTGACCGGGCGGTGGTACGACTGCTCGGCACACATGCTGTGGATCGGCGAGCGCACTCACAACGTCGATGGCGCCCACGTCGAGTTCCTGCGCGGCGTCGGCAATCCGGTCGGGTTGAAGATCGGTCCGGCGGTCGAACCCGCCGAGCTCGTCGGCCTCTGTGAACGGCTGAACCCGGACCGCGTGCCCGGCCGGTTGACGCTGATCAGCCGCATCGGCCGCGAACGGGTCGAGGAGCGGCTGCGACCGCTGCTCCGGGCGGTCCGCGCCGGCGGCCATCCGGTCGTCTGGGCCTGCGACCCGATGCACGGGAACACGTTCAGCGCGCCGAACGGGCGCAAGACCCGTCATTTCGACGACATCATCGGCGAGATCGCCGGGTTCGTGCGGGCCCACCGGGCCGAGGGCACGTGGCCGGGCGGGATCCACGTCGAGCTCACGGGGGAGAACGTCACCGAGTGCCTCGGCGGCGCCGACGCCCTTTCCGACGCCGACCTCGATCACCGCTACGAGACGATGTGCGATCCTCGGCTCAACGCCCGCCAGAGCCTCGACCTGGCGTTCCGCGTCGCCGAGCTGATCACCGGCGGGCGCGACTGACCGCGCGAGGTGCGCGCCCTCGAGCTGATCGAGCAGTGGCCCGTCCCGCACGTCGGCGCGGCCGTCGTGGGCGCCGACGGGTCGGTCCTCGGGCGGGCGGGTGAGACCGAGCGGTCGTTCCGGCTCGCCTCGGTCACCAAGCCGCTCGCCGCGTGGGCGATCCTGATCGCCACCGAGGAGGGCACCGTCGCGCTCGACGACCCGGTCGGCCAGCCCGGGTGCACGCTGCGGCACCTCCTGGCCCACGCCGGCGGGTACCAGTTCGAGGGCGCCGAGCCGATCACCAAGCCGGGCCGGCGGCGGATCTACTCCAACACCGGTTTCGACCTCGCCGCCGGGGCGGTCGAGCGGGCCGCGGAGATCGGGTTCGCCCGGTATCTCGCCGAGGCGGTGCTTGCTCCCCTGGACATGGGCGCCACCGCGCTGCACGGGTCGGCGGCCCACGGCTGCCGCAGCACCGTGGACGACATGATCGCCTTCATCGCCGAACTCCAACGACCGGCGCTCGTCCATGCCGGTACCGCGACCGACGCGTTCACCGCGCAGTATCCCGAACTCGCCGGTATCGTGCCGGGCGTGGGGCGCTTCGATCCGTGCCCGTGGGGGCTGGGTTTGGAGATCCGGGGTGACAAGTCACCTCACTGGACCGGCCGGACCAACTCGTCGGCGACCGTCGGGCACTTCGGCGGCGCCGGCACGATGATGTGGGTCGATCCCGCCGCCGGATGCGGTCTCGTCGCCCTCACCGACCGCGCCTTCGACGACTGGTCGATCGAGGCGATGAAGCGGTGGCCCGAGCTCTCCGACGCCGTCGTAGCCGAGGTCGCGGAGGTTGCCCGCTGATGTTCAGCCTCGGCGACCGGGTGCGGTGGTCGACCACGGGGGACGACGGACTCCCGCTCGTGCGTTACGGGTTCGTGGGCGGGGTCGCCAGCGACGTCGGCCCGGTCGTCGTGATGCTCGACGGGGAGATCGGCGCCGAGCCGGTCGACCTGTCCCAACTGGAGCCGGTGTCGATCATGACGGTGGCCCTCCACCTCGAAGGCCCGGACCTCGTCGACGATCCGGATCTCCGCCGGGGGCTCCTCAACCTGTGGCAGGCCGAGGCGGAGTCAGCCGGCCTCGCCGTCGACGCCGTGCGCTGCCTCGGGTACGGCCAACCGAACGGCGGCGAAAGCTGGTCCCTCGCCGAGCTCAGCAGCGGCGGCCAGCACTACGTCGTGCGCGCCCTGCGGTCACCGCACGGGCAGGTGTGCATCCGGGCCGAACCGTCCTGACCACCCGAGGGTTTGCTGTCACCCGAGGATTTGGTGCGACCACGTACCGACGGCAAACCCTCGGATCGCGCGAAACCCTCGGGTGCGAGGTCAGCTCAGCCGCTCGATGATCATCGCCATGCCCTGACCGCCGCCGACGCACATCGTCTCGAGGCCGAAGGTGGAGTCGGTGGCCTGGAGGCCGTGGATCAGGGTGGTCATGATGCGGGCCCCGGTCATCCCGAACGGATGGCCCAGGGCGATCGCGCCGCCGTGCACGTTGAGCTTGTCCCAGTCGATGCCGAGATGCTTCGCCGACGGGACGACCTGAGCGGCGAACGCCTCGTTGATCTCGACCAGGTCGATGTCGTCGATCGTCATCCCGGCCCGACCGAGCGCCTGCCGGCTCGCCTCGATCGGCCCGAGCCCCATGATCTCGGGGTTGAGCCCGGTGACCCCCGACGCGACCACGCGCGCGAGCGGGGTGATCCCGAGCTCGGCCGCCTTGGTGTCGCTCATCACGATCACCGCCGCGGCGCCGTCGTTGAGCGGACACGCGTTGCCGGCCGTGATCTCCCCGTCGGGCCGGAACACCGGCTTCAACTGGGCGAGCCCTTCGAGGGTCGTGTTGGGCCGCGGCCCGTCGTCCTTGGTGACCTTGGTCCCGTTCGGCATCGTCACCGGCGTGATCTCGTCGGCGAAGAATCCGTTCTCCACGTTCTCGACGGCCCGGTCCTGCGACAGCTTGGCGAACTCGTCCATCTCGGTCCGGGTCACCCCCTCCAGCTCACGGACGTTCTCCGCCGTCTGGCCCATCGCGATGTAGATGTCGGGCAAGCCCTCGGGTGGCGTCCACGCCGGCTGCCCGCCGAGGGCGCGCTCGGCGGTGCGCTCGCCGGCGCCGGCGAACACCGGGTTCGGGGCCGTGTCGGTGGCCCCGTTGCCATAGCGGCTCACCGTCTCGACGCCGGCGGCGATGAAGCAGTCGCCCTCACCGGCCTTGATCGCGTGGGCAGCCATGCGAATGGTCTGCAGGCTCGACGAGCAGTAGCGGTTCACCGTCACCCCGGGCAGGTCGTCGAGTCCGGCGAGCACGGCGACCACCCGGGCGATGTTGAATCCCGCCTCGCCGCCCGGCTGGCCGCACCCCATGATCAGATCCTCGACGTCTGGGCGCGGCAGCTGCGGCACCTTGTCGAGCAGCGCGGTGATGATCTGGGTGGACAGGTCGTCGGGACGGATCGAGACCAGCGAGCCCTTCCCGGCCCGCCCGATCGGGCTGCGGGCGGTGGCGACGATGACGGCTTCAGGCATGGTGGACTCCGATCGCTTCGGGTTCGGGCGCCCTCGCATCCTACGATCGATCCATGGCTGTTCTTCCGGCCCCGATCCCATTCGACGAGTTCGACCTCGCCAACTTCGAGTTCTGGACGGGAGACCGCGACGTCCGCGAGCGCGCCTTCCGCACCTTGCGCGACACGCCGGGTCTGCAGTTCTTCACCGAGGCAGCGTGGGAGGGATCGCCGGTACCGCCCGGTCCGGGCTACTGGGCACTCGTCCGCCACGACGACGTGTGGACGGCGAGCCGCAACCCGGAGCTGTTCTGCTCCGGCCGCGGCTCGAACATCGCTGACCTGCCCGTTGAGCTCAACGAGTTCTTCGGATCGATGATCAACATGGACGACCCGAAGCACTACCGGCTGCGCTCGATCGTGGCCAAGGGCTTCACCCCCAAGGAGGTCGCCCGGGTCGAGAAGTACGTGAAGGACAAGGCGGCGGCGCTGGTCGACCGGATGCTGGAGGAGCACCCGGACCGCGAGTGCGACTTCGTCGAGGCGATCGCCGGCCCGCTGCCGCTCGAGATCATCTGCGAAATGGTGGGCATCCCGGCCGACGATGTGCAGCAGGTGTTCCGGTGGACGAACACGATCCTCGGCGCCGCTGACCCGGAGTACGGCGGTTCGTACGACAGCCTGATGACGGCGAGCCTCGACATGTACGCCTACGCCCAGGCCGTCGGCGAGGACCGGCGGGCCAATCCCACCGATGACCTCACGTCGGTGCTGATGACCGCCGAGGTCGACGGCGAACGCCTCACCACCCAGGAGTTCGGATCGTTCTTCATCCTCCTCGTCGTCGCCGGCAACGAGACCACGCGCAACGCGATGAGCCACGGGATGAAGGCGCTCACCGACAACCCCGACCAGCGCAAGCTGTGGTGGGACGACTTCGACGGCCACGCCAAGACCGCGATCGAGGAGATCGTCCGCTGGGCCTCGCCGGTGATCCACTTCCGGCGCACCGCCACCGCCGACACCGAGCTCAGCGGGCAGAAGATCGCGGCCGGCGACAAGGTCGTGATGTGGTACAACTCCGCCAACCGTGACGAGCGAGTGTTCGCGGACCCGTACCGGTTCGACGTCACCCGGCCGCTGCAGCCGGCGCAGGTCGGCTTCGGTGCCGGTGGCCCGCACTTCTGCCTCGGCGCCAACCTCGCCCGCCGCGAGCTCACGGTGATGTTCGACGAGCTGCACCGGCGCGTGCCCGAGCTGCGCATCACCGGCGAGCCCGAGTACCTGCAGAGCTTCTTCATCAACGGGATCAAGCGCCTCTCCTGCGCCTGGGGCTGACAACCACAAGATCCCCCCAGCCAGACATCTGGGCGCGATCCTTCTCACGGAGCGATCTGGGCGCGATTCGTCCCAACCGTTGCGACGATCTGCACCCAGATCGTCGGGTTCGTCGACGAAGTCGTAGTCGTCGATCACCAGGAGCCGGAGCTGCCGCCGCCACCGCCGCCCCCCACGCTGCCCCCGGAGGACCCACCGCCCCCGCTGCCCCCGGAGAACCCGCTTCCACCCGAGGCCGACGGGTCGGTGTAGGTGCTCGACCACGAACTACCCATGCTGTGGACGAGCAGCGGGCCGGTGGACAGCTCGGCCGGCGCCACGCTGGAGGCCAGCATCGCCCGCTTCCACGCGTCGGCGGCGCCGAGGGCGACCGCCCAGGCCGAGTACTCGCGCAGCAGCCCTCGCTTCCACGCCCACTCGACGTGGCGTCCCTCGCTGGCCTGGAGGAACCGGCGGAAGGACTCGGCGCGCAGCGTGAACGCGGAGCCGGTGGCGCTGCGCACGGGGAGCAGTTTCCGATACACCGCGCAGGCGGCGAGGGCAGGGACGGCGAAGCCCAGCATCAGCGCGGCCGGCCGGCTCGAGATCAACCCGAGCGCCGCCCACACTGCCCCGGCGGACAGGGCCAGCGTCCACCAGCCGAACATGAGGAAGAACGGCCAGCGGGAGGCGACGAGCCGGGCGTGGCCGTGCGGGGCGTGGCGCTTCCACCAGCCCGAGCAGCTGATGACGCGCTCCTGCTCCCCGCGCACCTTGCGCCAGGCGGTGGCGAAGCGCTTGTCGTACTTGCCGAGCTCGATCTTGTCGCGGCCGTGGAAGAGCGAGGCGAGCACCTTCGCGTCCGGTGGAGCAGCGGTGTCGAACTTGTCACCGACCCCGAGCGTCACCTTGCCGTGGTCGTCGCGCGCGAGGGTGATCACGCCGCGGGCGGCGAGCGCGGAGAACCACGTGCCGACCGACTCGTCGTCGATCCGCTCACGCAGCAGCACTGTTCCCTGCCACGGCTCCAGGCCGTCGGGGGGTGCGAACTCGATAGTGGCGAGCTCGTCCATGTCCTTGTCGGCGACGAGGCGCGACTCGGAAGCAGGTGCGGTTCCGTAGGCGGCGTCGGCGGCGCCACCGGCGAAGACCTCGTTGCGGCCGCGCCACCGCGCGAAGCCGTAGACACCCGCGACGGCGACGGTGCCGATCACCAGCATCGCCACCGCCAGCGGCACCCGGTCGTCGCCCCGCCGGGCGGGAAGTAGCGGCGCGGCCACGGCGACGGGTTTGGTGCGGCCGGTGATCGTGCCGCCGATCGTGACCCCGTCACCGGGGTCGAGTGAGCTGATCACGGCGCGGTACCCACCGTCAGCGGGCTCGAGTGTGCACCCGCCGGTCGCGCCGAACGAGCCGACGCTGCACTGGGGATCGTCGAGCACCAAGCCGGAGACGACGATCTCCATGCGCCCGGTCGGCATCGTCTCCGCGTTGCCGATGATGTCCAGCGCCAGCTCACCGGTCCACAGTCGGGCGGCCGGGTAGGTGTACGTCAGCACGTAGCGGTGCTGACCGCTGAGTGTGATGTTCGGGTCGCCGACGCGGATCCGCGTCCCCTCCGGAACCTGCTCGACCGACACGTCGGCAGGAGCGTCGGGAGAGGCCGCCGTGACGTCGGTCGGCACGCCGAAGTCGTTGGGAATGATCCGTTGATAACCGTGGCGGTCGCTGGAGCCGAAGTCCTCGTCGACCACTTCGCGGATCGTCAGTCCGTCGTCTCCGCGGGGGGTGACGGTGATCTGCTTGGCGTCGAAGCGCTCAGCGTGCTTGTCGCCGATCACCCCGAGCAGAGCGAGGCCACTGCAGACGACCACCGCCGCGCCGGCGGCGGCGTGCCGCCAGCCGCCGAGCTTTCCGAGTTCCACCACAGCCATGTCTCTTCACTCCTCAGTTGCGCGGCGCCCCAGTGGCGCCCGTAGACGATCGTGACGATCACCGACCCGCTTGGCCTGAGTAGCCGCTACTCAACCTGCGGGGCGACGGCGTGAGTAGCGGCGCCGGGAGGTTGGGCGAAAAATGAGCAACACCCGCAGACACTGCGGGTGTTGCTCGTCTCTGGATACGGTCAGCTCAAGATCGTCGTCGACGCCGGTTCGCGGCACCGCCTGGTCGATCTGGATTCAGGTGGCACTACGGGACGTGCACCTCGCACCACGTCCCCTCGCCGGCCTGGTTGAGGGCCGACACGCGCACGTCATACGAGTTGGCCAAGTCCAACCCCGTCACGTAGAACGCGTTGACGTCGCCGAGGACCTTCTGCGCCGCCTTGAAGCTGCCACCCGACCAGGCCGTGATGAAGTACTTGACGATCGGGCTGTACCCGTCGCTCGCCGGCGGTGACCATTCGGCCCATATCGACTGCTGCCCGAACTTGCTGGCCTTGCACGACTGGGGGGCGGTCGGAACCGTGAAGGGAACTGCCGTCACCGGAGCGCTGGGCAGACCCCAGCCGGCGTCGTTGTGGGCGCGGACCCGGAAGTAGTAGGTCGTGCCGGGCACGACCGGCCCGATCTGCTTGCCGAGAGACGAGGCCGCGGCCTGGACGTACCAGGCCTGCTTGTCGTAGGACAGCTCGATTTGGTACGTATCGACGACACTCCCACCATCGGTTGACGGCGCCTGCCAGCTCATCTGAACGATGCTGTCGCCCGGCGTCGCCACCACCGAGCGAGGCACGCCCGGCGCCGTGATGTGAGGGGTGGCGGAGACGGTCGTGCTGGCCGGACCGTAGCCGGCGGCGTTGTGGGCGAGGATGCGGAAGCTGTACTTCGTGCCATTGGTCAGCCCCTTCGCGGTGTAGCTGGTGCCGGTCGGCTTGGCGATGATCTTCCACTGCTTGGTGGCGGTGTCGTAGCGCTTCACGGCGTAGTGGTCGATCACGACTCCGCCGTTGCTCAACGGCTTCAGCCAGGTCAGCTTGACGCGGGCGTTGCTGGGAGCCGCCGCCGGTGAACGCGGCGCCGTGGGCACCTTGCGGGGGACGGCGTTGACGGCGGTGCCGTACGGTCCCCAGCCGGCGGCGTTGTGGGCGCGGACCCGGAAGTAGTAGCGCACCCCGTTGACCAATCCCTTCGCGGTGTAGCTGCGGATCGTCGGGAAGGCGATCGTCTTCCACGCCCCACCGGCGCGGGCCCGTTGCACGGCGTACTTGTTGATCGCCGCCCCGCCGTTGGACGCCGGCTTGGACCAGTACAGGGTGACGGTGGTGTTGCCAGGTATTGCCGCCGGCGACCGCGGCGCCGTCGGCGGCTTCGCGGCGACGATGGACCCACCGTCGGTCACAGCCGCCGTCGTCGGATGGGTCGCGAAGGGCAGTGCTGTCGCGGCCGCGACGGCGGGGAGCCGGACGCCGGAGTCGGCGTGGGCGGCGCCGCCCCCGACGCCGAGCGCCAGATTGGTCAACGCGGCGGCAGCGACGACAGTGCCCAGTAGTCGGTTGTTGAGCTTCATGATCTTCCTTTGTTCGTCGGGCCCCGTGTGGCACCCGCCGGGACGAAGATGACGATCAGCGCCGCGATCGGGATGAGTACCCGTCACTCAATTCGGCGCGCTCCGGGGGGTGAGTACCGCTGCTCCGATGCGAAGGCTCGCGGCAGGCAACCGCCCGGCGAACCGATTACAGCGGTAGCGGGTTGCCGAGGACTCCGGTGCCGGGAAGACGGCCGCAGAGCGTACGGATGAAGTCGAGGGCGTCGATCTCGACGCGCTCGCCGTCGGTACCTTGGGTGAACTTGCCGCCCGCGGGACCGTCGAGTAAGAGCTCGAACGGTCGCCCGTGCAGCTCGGCCCACTCGGCGACGATGTCGGCGACGAGGCGGCCGTCGTGATCGGCGGTGACGTGCATCGCCCGGCCGATGGCGGCGTGGATGTCGATGCGGTGGGCCCACACGTCGCGGGTGAAGCCGACATCGAGCAGGTACTTGAGTGGCGCCCAGCCGATCGGCGGGCCGAACGGGACCGGCACGTAGCGCATGGGGAGTGGTGTGCGCCACCGGCCCTTCACCGCCCTGGGACCGACCGCCCTCAGCTGGGCGACGACCTCGTCGTTGGTGAGGTGGTTGCGCTCGCGGATCTGCAACTCGTTCATGCCGTCGACCCAGTGGTGCGAATCGATCTGCTTGTTCAGCGGCACGCCCCGCCGCAGCTGATGGATGAACGTTCGCACCGACGCCTGCGCATCGGCCGAGCCGAGGACGTGGAGCGCCATCTTGCGGACGTCCCACCCGGTGCAATCGGTAGGCGTCGCCCACTCGTCGGGTGTGAGGGACGCGGCCAGGTCGGCGAAACGGACGAACTCCTGTTCGGCGAGGACTCGGGCTTCGGAGCGTTTGATGCGCATCGGGTTCATCCGTCCGTGCTCCTCGTGATGGCGTCGTCGACGAGGAGATCGACGAGACGGTTGAGATGACGGGTCCAGCGGTTGCCGCCCGGGTCGTTGCTCATCTGGGCGTCGATGAGACCCGCGGTCATGGCGACGATGCAGTCGATGTCACCCTGGGCGGTGACACCGGCTTCGTGCAGTAGCTTCACGACCGCGCCCAGTACGGCCTCGGCCAGCGCGTACGACTCCGGTGAGGGCGTGAATCCGGGGATGTGCCGCTGGAACATCAGCTCGCATCGGGCCGGGTCCTCCAGGGCGAAGGCAACGAAGGCGCCCACGTACCGCTTCAGCGCGGCGCGAGGGTCCCGCGGCAGCTTGACGGTGTCCAGCCGCGCCAGCAGCTGGCGGTTGCCGTCGGCGAACATCGCGTCGTACAGCGCGTGCTTCGAGTCGAAGTACTCGTACAGGGACGGCTGGCGCATCCCGACCTTCCGGGCCAGCGCATGCAACGAGAGACCGCCGATCCCGTGCTCGCCAGCCAACTCCCAGGCGGCGGCCACGAGCGCGTCGATCTTGGCCTCGCGCCGCAGGGTCACCTTGTCCGCCATGACGCCCCGCCTCACTTACCGGTCGGCATTCCTATCATCGATAGGAGTATGTCCTATCATCGATAGGAAGTCAAGACAAGCTTCTCGTCTCTGTCCGCAGGACAGCGGGGGCTTCGACGGAAATCGCTGACCCAAACGGCCCAGCGCCAACCGAACGCGCCGCGACGACGGTCATCGGGCTACAGCGTCGGCCACTTCGCCTTGTCCGGAAGCCCGGACCGGCCGGTGATCGCCTCGCCCGCCGCCTGTACGTCGGCCCACAGGCGACCCTCGTCGATCGTCACGCAGCGATAGTCGTCGACGACGATCTGTCCGTCGACCAGCACGGTGTGCACGCCGCGTCCGTCGGCCGACCAGACGAGCTGATTGGCGACGTTGAGCAGCGGCCGCCACTCGGGGCGGTCGGTGTCGTGGAGGACGATGTCGGCGCGCTTGCCCGGCTCGAGTGATCCAATCTCGTCCTCGAGCCGGAGGGCCCTGCCGCCACCGAGCGTGGCCATCTCGTATGCCTTCTCGGCCGGGAACATCTGGGGATCGGTGCGGGCGTCCTTGAAGAGCCCCGCCACGAGGTACGTCGCCCGCATCAGGTCGGAGTAGTTGGATGCGTTGTTGCCGTCGGTCCCGATGGCGACGTTGACGCCGTTGGCGACCATCTCCGGGATCTTGCCGATCTGAGTCACGCCGTAGCTCACCTTGAGCGCGGTCGTCGGGCAGTGGGCGACGTGGGCTGCGTGCTCGGCGATGAGCTGCACCTCGTGGTCGTCGACGTGCACGCAGTGGGTCATCACCGGGCGGGCGGCGAGCACGCCGAGCTCGGCGAGGTGCACCATCGGACGCTGCCCGAAGGCGGCAATGAAGCCGTCGGGATCGAGACGGGCCGGGGACATGTGGAAGCTGACGCCGACGTCGTAGGTCTTTGCCAGGTCCACGGCGGCCCGCCACAGCGGTTCCGAGCAGGTCGTGTGGCCGACGATCGTCGACCAGGTCGTGATCCGGTCGTCGTCGTTGGCGTACGCGCCGAGTTGCGCCTCGAGGTGGCCGATCGCTTCGTCGGTGGTCTGCCGGTACACGTCCGGCTCCGGCGGCAGATCCCAGACCCACCGGCCGACTCGGCCGCGGATGCCGACCTCCCGCAGTCCGGCGACGACGTCGTCGAGGAAGTGGATCGTGCCGGCCTCGAGAAACGTCGTCGTGCCGGTGCGGAGCATCTCGACGGCGGCGAGCTGGGCGGACAGTCGCTCCTCGGCCGGGGTGTAGGCGGCGTACAGCGGACAGAGCCAGGCGAAGACGTTCTCCTCGAACGGGGTGTCGTCGGGCACGTAGCCGCGGGTGCACGGTTCGCCGGTGATGTGGATGTGGGCGTTGACCAACCCAGGTGTCACCACGAAGCGGTTGCTGCCGACGGTGCGTGCCGGCTGGTAGCGCGTGGCGAGCACGGATGCCTTGCCGACGTCGACGATGCGACCGTCGCGCACGGCGACGGCCCCGTCACGGATGACGTCCCGTGACGGGTTCATCGTCACGACGTACCAACCGTGGACGAGCAGATCGACTGGTTCGCTCACTGGTCTCGTTGCTCCTCCGGCTTCGTGGCGACGTAGACGTGGTTGAACGCGATCGGTTCGAGGAGACGGATCGACTCGAAACCGGCGTCGGCCAACCAGCGGTGGACGTCGCGGTGGGTGATGGCGTGGCCGGTCGACGTCGAGGCGATCATTGTCACGCCCATCAGCACGCCGAACTGATTGTGCTTGCGCCGGTTGTCGGCGAAGTAGTCGGCGAGCAGCAGCCGACCACCGGGACGGAGGGCCGCCCACGCCCGGGCGATGAGGCGCTGCGACCCGGCTTCGCCCTCGGCCCGGCACACGTGCCCGAGGACGACGGCGTCGAAGGCGGACCTCTCGATGTCGATCTCGAGGTAGCTCCCGCCGCGGATCTCGACTCGTTCGGCCACACCGGCGGCGTCCACTCGGGCGCGTGCTTCCTCGACGACGGACGGGAGGTCGTTGACGACCGCCGACGCCGCGGGATGCTCCAGCAGGGCGAGGGTCCACGGAGCTCCCCCGGCGCCGAGGTCGAGCACACGGGGCGCACCGGAAAGGCGATCCCATCCGATCAGGGCGGCGACGCGTCGCGCCGCCCGGTGCTGGGTCGGGAAGGTGGCGCGGACGAGCGGCCGGTAGAAGTCCCCCGGCGAATTCTCGATCGGGTTCGCCGGCATCCCCGAACGGACCGTGTTGGCGAGCTCGACCCAGTTGGCGTGCGGTCCGGGCGCGACTGCGACGAGACCGGCCATCGTCGCCGGGCTGCTCGACGTGAGGTAGCGCTCGGCGACCTCGTTCAGCTCGTACCGCTCGTCGACCTGATCGAGCAGGCCGAGGACGACGAGACCGTCGAGCAGTGCACCCAGGTGGGGCGGGGACGCGCCGAGCTCATCGGCGAGCCCATCGATCGACACGGGGCCGAGGCGGGCGAGCGCGTCGAACGCGCCGAGCTCGACGGCGGCGACGAGCAGCCAGTACGACGCAAAGCCTTGGATCACCGTCCACACCGGCGCCGCCGGCGGAGGCCGGTTGGCTCGCCACGGCCGGCCAACCCGCTCGGGGATGTGGGTCTTCTTGAGCTCCGGGTACGGCGACTCGAGCGTCACGGCTGCGGCCGCAGCAAGATCTTGCCGAAGAAGTCGCCCGAGGCGAGCTTGGTCTGGGCGGCCGCGGCGTCTTCGAGCGGGAACTCGGAGTCGATCACCGCGATGAACTGGCCGGACGTGAACACCGACCACGCCTCGGCGAACTCGTGATGTCGGTACGGGTCGGAGCCGAGCATCTGGATGCCCATGTGATAGGCGTAGCCCAGCGAGGGGATCGACGCCTCGTCGCCGGTGGTGTTGCCGCAGAACACGAGTCGACCGCGCGGCCGCAGCGCGACCAGCGACGGCGCCCACAGCGCCGGCCCGACGTGGTCGAAGACGATGTCGACGCCGCGTCCGGCGGTGGCTTCACGGGCAAACACGGCGACGTCGGCCGAGCGGTTGTTGACGACACCGTCGGCGCCGATCTTCTCGGCCTGGCGGCACTTGGCGTCACTGCCGGCAGTGGCGAGCACCGTGGCACCGAGGTGCTTCGCCAGCTGGATTGCGGCGACGCTGACACCGCTGCCCGCGGCGTGGACCAGCAGCGTCTCTGCAGCCTCCAACCTGCCCACCTCGACCAAGGCGTGCCACGCGGTCAGCCAGCACGTGGGGAACGTGGCCGCGTCGGCGAAGGGCATCGTGTCGGGAAGCCGATGGACGTGAGTCTCCGGAGCCAGACAACGCTCGGCGTAACCGCCGTCGAGCGTGGCGCCGATGACGCCGAGCTCGCCGTAGAAGTTCCCCAACCCGATGTAGCGGCAGCCGTCGGGCACTTCGGACATCGACGGGTCGATCACGACCCGGTCGCCCGGCGCGACCCGGGTCACCTCGCGGCCCGTGGCGACCACGGTCCCGGCTACGTCCATGCCGGCGATGTGCGGAAAGGTGAACCCGGGCATCTGGTACCAGCCGTTGCGCTGGACGATGTCGAGCCGGTTGAGCGCGGTGGCGTCGACACGGACGACGACGTCCCGAGGCTCAGGCTCGGGATCGGGCACCTCGACGAGTTCGAGCACCTCCGGACCGCCGCAGCGATCGTAACGAACGGCCCTCATTGCGCTCGCAACGGCTCCCCACCCGTGATCATCTGATTGTCAGTCAAACAGTTCGAGTCTTTCTGCGTCAAATGGGCTTCGTCAGTGACGAGATCGGCTCGCTGACGACGGATCCGGCCCGCTCATTGCGGGTACAGGAAGGCCCGTGGAGGAGGCACTCCCCCTGAGATAACTGTTCCGCCGGGATACCCCACGCGGGAAGTTGGTCAGGTCATGACCGTCGTCGTCGCGGAGCGACCGATGGGCGAACGGGCGAACGGGCATCACATGTCGTGCGACGGGGCGCCGGGTGCACCTCGATCTCAACGGCATCCAACGTCACGCCAGTGACGCAGCCATGCAGCCGTCCGCACCAGCGCCGCCCGAAGCGGCGCCGGTCGAGCCCCAGGAGGAGTCGAATGACCAGCAGCACGCTGAGCAGGAGCAGTTCGAAGAGACAGATACGGCCGACGAGCAACAAGACGCGGCCGAGGAACCAGAACAACAAGCGCGAGGCCAGCCAACCAGACCGCCGCGCCGTCCCGGCGCCGCGGCTCGCGTCCGACGGACGTCACACCGAGTACCAAGCCCGCGTCCGTCCCGCCGAAGACGGTCCGGACACCACCGCCACGCTCGAACCGTTGACTCGTGCCACCCCTCAGGACTGGCTCGGGAGCAACACGGATCCCGACGTGCTGCTCAGCGTTCCGAACCTGGGCATCGACCGAATCAGCCTGAAGGTCAAGAATGTTGAGGCCCACGTCGAGCTTCACGCCAAAGTGCTCGACCTCCTGGAGCTCCATGTCGGTGCCGATGTCGGCATCGAGGAAGTGAACCTCGAGCTCGACAACGTTCGGGTCGAGGCCATCCTGAAGGTCAAGCTGGAGAAGGTCGTGGAGTTGGTCACCGAGGTGGTTCGGCTGCTCGACAATCACCCGGAGATCGTTACGAGCCTCACCTCAGGGCTTGGGCGGGGTCTCGAGCGGGCCCTCGTTCCCAGCGGCGAACATCTCGAATGGGCCACCGAGACGCCCCAGAAAGCGTCCACCCGAGTGACTCAGGTGGGGCCTCGCTCATGATCCGACCGCTCGTCGAACAGGCCGCGTCGAACCCGGCCGACCCCGATGCCGCCCCCGGGGCGGCCAGTGTGATCGGTGTCATCCGTCGGCGCGCGTTGCGGGGTCGCACCCTGCGGCCAAGTCAGCTGCCAAGCTCTCCGTCGCGGTAGTGCCGGCGGCACAGCAACTCGTAGCGCACGGCGTCGCCGAACAACGGCGGCGTGGTGGGCTCGGCCGTGTCGCCGACCACGACGATCTCGCCCTCGGTGACCACTTCGCCGTTGACGACCCGGGCGTTGTGGGTGGCCCGAGCGCCGCACCAGCAGCGGGCCTCGACCTGGAGCGGGACCCGCTCGTCGGCGATCTCGAGCAGCCGTTTGGTCCCCTCGAACAGCTGCCCGCGGAAGTCGGTGATCAACCCGAACGCGTACACCTCGACCCCAAGGTCGTCGACCGCCCGGGCGAGCTGGTCGCACTGCTCGGCGGCGAGGAACTGCGCCTCGTCGCACACGAGGTAGTGGATCGGCCAGTGGTTGAGGGCGAGCTTGTACAGGTTCAGCTCGGCGTCGACGTCGATCGCCGGGGCGGCGACCCCGAGCCGGCTGGTCACCTGCGCACCCTCCCGGTCGAGACTGGTGAGCAGCAGTCCGTACAGCCCTCGGCTCGACATGTTGTGGTGGATCTGCAGCGCGAACGTGCTCTTCCCGGACCCCATCGTCCCGAAGCTGAAGCGCAGGCTGGCTGTCACCGCTCGGCGACGTTAGCCAAGGGGTGTCACCGCAACATCGCTTGCACCGTGCTGATGTGGTCGGCCTCGGCCGCGGTCTTGTCCGGGCGATACCGCCGGACGCGGGCGAAGCGCAAGGCGACGCCACCCGGGTACCTCGTCGACACCTGCACACCGTCGAGGGCGATCTCGACGACCAGCTCCGGGCGCACGTACACGACGTAGGCGCCCTCGCCCTCCTCGGATCCGATCGCGATCTTCTGCAGCGTCTCGGTCTGCCACTGCAGCAGCTCGTCGGTGAGCCCCTTGAACGTCTTGCCGACCATCACGAATCCGCCGTCGTCACCGCGCGCCCCCAGGTGAAGGTTCGACAGCCAGCCCTGGCGTCGTCCGTGGCCCCACTCGGCGGCCAGCACGACGAGGTCGAGGGTGTGGACCGGCTTGACCTTGCGCCAGGCGCCGCCGCGCCGGCCGGCGTCGTACCGCGACTCCAGGGCCTTGATCATCACGCCCTCGTGGCCGGCGCCGATCGCCCCGCCGAGGAACCGCTCCGCCTCGACCGGATCGGACGTCACGATCGACGGGAGGCGGAACCGCTCCGGCACGACCGTCGCCAGGACCTCCTTGCGCACGACGAGGGGCTCGTCGACGATCGCCGTCCCGCCGGCGTGGAGCACGTCGAAGAAGTACGCCGATAACCCGACGCCCCTACCGGAAGGCGCGTCGGCGCCGAAGTCGCCCATCGAGTCCTGGAATCGACGGGGCGTGCCCTCGTCGTCCACGCCCAGCGCCTCGCCGTCGAGCACCAGGTCGCCGCCGGGCAACGTGCCCACGAACTCGGCGATCGTGCCCAGCCGGTCGGTGACCTCGTTGAGTTTGCGGGTGTAGAGGGTCACGTGGCCGTCGTGGCGGTGGGCCTGGATGCGGGCGCCGTCGAGCTTCCACTCGACTGACGCCTCCCCGGTCGCCGCCAGCGCGTCGGCGATGTCGGTCGCCGGTGCGGCGAGCATCGGCTGCACCGCCCGTCCGGGCACCAGCGCCACTGCCGCGAGGGCGGAAGATCCGCCGGTCAGCGCGGCCCGGGCTGCCTCGCGGAGGTCACCGGCCATCATGTGCGCCCGGCGGACCTCGGCGATCGGCACGCCCGAGCCCTTGGCGATCGCCTCCACCATCACCCCGTCGAGCGCGCCGTGGCGCACCTCGCCGGCGAGCACCCGCCAGAGCAGGCCCTGTTCGGCCGCGGTCGCCCGGCCGAAGAGGTCGGCGAGCAGGTTGCGACGGGCGGCGCCGACGCCGGTCCCGGACATCACGGCCAGGCGGTCGACGGCCCGGTCGACCTCGACGATCTCCAGCGTCTCCTCGACGGCCGGATCAGGGCGGACCGCGCGCAGCGTCCGCCAGCCGACGCCGACCCGTCCCTGGCGCAGGCTTCCGGTGAGGAAGCCGACGGCGACCGGGATCTCGTCGGGCGCCAACCGGCGCAGCAGGTCGGCGATCAGGCTCGACTTCTCACCGCGTTTGGCGGTGGCGGCGAGCTGCTGGGACGTCGCGGCGAGCGCGGCGAAGCGCACGGATCAGGACCCCGAACCACCCTCGACCCGCTGCCCGGCCTGCTTCCACGCGGTGAAGCCGCCGTCGAGGTGGGCGACGTTGGTGTACCCCATCTGCTGGAGGGTGTCGGCGGCGAGCGCCGACCGCCCGCCGGCCGCGCAGTGCAGGATCACCCGGCGGTTGGGATCGAACTCCGCCCGGTGATATGGGCTGGTCGGGTCGGCGTAGAACTCCAGCATCCCCCGGGGCGCCGAGATCGCGCCGGGGATCGACCCGTTTTGGTCCCGCTCGGCCGGCTCCCGGATGTCGACGATCAACGGATCGCCGGCCTCGAGCTCGGCGGCGACGTCGGCGACGGTGAGGTTCACGACCCGCTGCTTGGCCTCGGCGACCAGCTCCGCCGCCGTTTTGCCGGATGATCCCACGCTCATCTGCGTTCCTCCTCGTGTCGGCCCAACCGTAGAGCCTCAACATGACCGCAACATTCCGGGGATCGCGGGCTACCGTGTATCTACGGAGGAGGAGGCCGACAACGAGGCCGGCCTTACATCGACGAGATGACCGATATTGCCCACACGGGGCACCGGGAGGAGACGACCACCGAGGTGGCCGTCAACGGGGGAAACGGCGGTGAGGCGACGACCCTGCATCGGGTCGTCGTCCGCTTCGCCGGTGACTCCGGCGACGGCATGCAGCTCACTGGCGACCGCTTCACGTCAGTGAGCGCGGCGTTCGGCAACGACCTCTCGACGCTGCCCGAATTTCCAGCCGAGATCCGCGCCCCCGCCGGGACGGTTCACGGCGTATCCAGCTTCCAGGTTCACATCAGCGATCACCCGATCACCACACCGGGTGACGAGCCCAACGTGCTCGTGGCGATGAACCCGGCCGCCCTGCGCGCCGACATCGACCGCCTCGAGCCCGGCGGCACCCTGATCGTCAACGAGGACAACTTCGACGAGCGCAGCCTCGAAAAGGCCGGCTACACGACCCACGACGGCAGCACGACGAACCCGCTCGACGACGGCAGCCTCGACGGCTACCGGGTGATCCGGGTGCCGATGACGTCGCTGACCAAGGAGGCCGCCACGCCGCTCGGGGTCAAGCCCCGCGACGCCGAGCGCTCGAAGAACTTCTTCGCCCTCGGGCTCGTCTCCTGGATGTACACGCGGCCCACCGAGCCGACGCTCGACTGGATCGCCAAGCGCTTCGCCAACGCCGAACTGGTGGCGGCCGCCAACCGGGCGGCGTTCCTCGCCGGGTACAACTTCGGCGAGACCACCGAGGCCGTCGGGCACCGCTTCGAGGTGCGGCCGGCCACGCTGCCCACGGGCGAGTACACCAGCGTCACCGGCAACACCGCCCTGGCGTGGGGGATCGTCGCCGCCGGCCAGCTCGCCAAGCTGCCGGTGACCCTCGGTTCGTACCCGATCACGCCGGCGTCGGACATCCTCCACGAGCTGTCCAAGCACAAGCACTTCGGCGTTCGCACCGTGCAGGCCGAGGACGAGATCGCCGCCGCGGGGATGGCCCTCGGCGCCGCCTTCGCCGGCCACCTCGGCGTCACGACCACCAGTGGGCCTGGGGTGATGCTGAAGAGCGAGACGATCTCGCTGGCCGTTTCCCTCGAGCTGCCGATGCTCATCGTCGACATCCAGCGGGGCGGCCCGTCGACCGGGCTGCCGACGAAGACCGAGGCGGCCGACCTCAACATCGCCCTGTTCGGCCGCTCAGGTGAGGCGCCGCTCCCCGTCGTCGCCGCCCGCAGCCCGGTCCACTGCTTCGAAGCGGCCATCGAGGCCGTCCGCATCGCGGTGAAGTACCGCACGCCGGTGATCCTGCTCTCCGACGGCTACCTCGCCAACGGGTCCGAGCCCTGGCAGCTCCCCGACGTCTCCACGCTGCCGGACATCTCGGTGCCATTCGCCACCGAGCTGAACCACGTCGACGAGGACGGCAACGCCGAGTTCTGGCCCTACCTCCGTGATCCCGACACGCTCGCCCGGCCGTGGGCCATCCCCGGCACGCCGCGGCTGATGCACCGCGTCGGCGGATTGGAGAAGGAGGACGGGAGCGGAAACATCTCCTACACGCCGGAGAACCACCAGCGGATGGTCGAACTGCGCGCCGCCAAGGTCGGCGCGGTCGTCGCGGACATCCCGCCGATCGAACCGGAAGGCGACCCGGATGCCGAGATCTGTGTGCTCGGCTGGGGCTCGACGTGGGCGGCGATCGACGCCGCCGTCGAGCGCCGGCGCCGGGCGGGCGTCAAGGCGGCCCACGTCCACCTGATGCACATGAACCCGCTCCCCCCGAACCTCGGCGAGGTGCTGCGACGGTTCCGTAAGGTGCTCGTCCCCGAGCTCAACCTCGGCCAGCTCTGCCGGCTCGTCCGGGCCAACTACCTGGTCGACGCCCACCCGCTCTGCAAGGTCCAGGGTCTTCCGTTCACCGCCCGCGAGCTCGAGCATGCGATCGACGAGGAACTGCGCTCATGAGTGACACCGCCACGCCAGTGACCAGCAAGAAGGACTGGGCGAGCGACCAGGAGGTCCGCTGGTGCCCGGGCTGCGGGGACTACGGCATCCTCCAGGCCGTCCAGCAGCTGATGCCCGAACTGGGCGTCGCCCCGGAGAACACGGTGTTCGTCTCCGGCATCGGCTGCTCGAGCCGGTTCCCGTACTACATGAACACGTACGGCGTCCACGGGATCCACGGGCGCGCTCCGGCGCTCGCCACGGGGATCGCGATCGCCCGCCCCGACCTCGACGTCTGGGTCATCACGGGCGACGGCGACGGGCTGTCGATCGGTGGGAACCACCTGATCCACGCCCTCCGGCGCAACGTGAACCTGACGATCCTGCTGTTCAACAACCGCATCTACGGCCTGACCAAGGGTCAGTACTCGCCGACGTCGGAGCTGGGCAAGGTCAGCAAGTCCACCCCGATGGGATCGCTCGACCCGCCGTTCAACCCGCTCGCGGTCGCCCTCGGCGCCGAAGCGACGTTCGTCGCCCGCACCCACGACCTCGACCGCAAGCACATGATGGACGTGTTCCGCGCCGCCCACGACCACCGCGGCGCGGCATTCGTCGAGATCTTCCAGAACTGCAACGTGTTCAACGACGGTCAGTTCGCCGACATCACCAAGAAGCAGCACCGCGACGACATGCTGATCGACCTGGTCCACGGTGAGCAGATCCGGTTCGGGCCGAACCGCGATCGGGGCGTGGTGATGGGTTCCGACGGCCAGCTCCGCCTCGTCAACGTCGAAGACGTAGGCGAGGACGCAATCCTCGTCCATGACGCTGAGCGCGACGACCCGAGCCTGGCGTTCGCCCTGGCCCGCCTGAGCACCGACGACCACTCGCCCACCCCGTTCGGCATCTTCCGCCGGGTGGTGCGTCAGGAGTACGGCTCCGCGATCGGTGCGCAGCTGGCCCAGGCGTCGGAACGGAACGGACCCGGTGACCTGGCCGCGCTGCTGCGGTCCAACGGCACCTGGACCGTCGCCGGCACCAACTGACCCGCCACCGTCTCGTTTGTCGGTCCATTTGCACCGCATGGTGCTGCATTCGAACGACAGCACGCACTAGCTTCCTCGTGATCCCCGATGCCTTCTGAACTTCGTGCCAAACGTTCGGCGAGAACGAACGACCGCGACGGCGAGGCTCGTCTCACCCTCGTTGTCGTGATCGCCACGGTCGCCGCCCTGGCGGGGCTCGGTGTCGCCGCGGTGATGCGCGACGACGGCGGCGGGACGGTCGACGGCGCTGCCACCACCACGACGACGGCGGACGCCGGCGGAGTGGCCGCGATCGCCCGTCCGGGGAAGGGCCACGCGTCCGGCGCGCTCCCCGACCTCGTCGGTCAGGAGCACCCGCGTAAGAAGGTGTGCCCGATCGAACCCGAGTCGCTGCGCCAGGGCGACACCGGCGACGACGTCGTGTGCCTCCAGCGGGCGCTGGTGCGAGCGGGAGTGCTCGACGGCGACACGACCGGCACGTTCGACGGAGCGACGTTCGCGGCAGTCGAACAGGTGCAGGAGGACCGGGACCTGTTCGTCGACGGCGTCGTCGGACGGGAGACCGCGCTGTCCCTCAAGATCTGGCCGGACGAGAAGTCGTTCGTCGTGCGCACGCCGCCGCCGCCCGACGGGGCCAAGGACCTGTGGGGCTACCCACTCTCGTCCGTGGCGTCCGCCGGCAAGACGGCGCCACCACTGCCTCCGGACAGCGGCAGCGGCAAGCGGATCGTCTACTCGCGCAAGATGCAACGGGTGTGGGCGGTCGACGACGACGGGCGGATCATCCGTTCGTGGCTGGTCTCGGGGAGCCAGTACGAGAACGAGGTTCCGGGCACCCACCAGATCATCAGCAAGTCCGAGGTCTCCACGGCGTGGAACGGGCGGGCCTGGCTGCCGCTGATGATCCGCTGGTACCAGACCGAGATCGGGTACCTCGGCTTCCACGCCATCCCGATCCACCGCGATGACGGCACGCGCTACCAGACCGAGGCCGAGCTCGGCACCCGCCTCTCCGGCGGCTGCCAGCGCCAGGCCGAGCTGGATGCCAGGTTCCTCTGGGACTTCGCTCCGGTCGGCACGACCGTGGTGGTGTTGTGATCGATGCGGTTCGGCCTCCAACTGCGGGCCGACGATCCGGCGCAGGTCGCTGACGAGGCCCGCCGAGCGGAGGCGCTCGGCTTCGACGTCGTGCTCGTCGCCGACCACGTCGGCAGCGACTGGAGCCCGCTGCTCAGCCTGGCCCGGGCGGCCGAGGCGACGACCACGCTGCGATTGGGAACGTTCGTGCTCAACGCCGGGCTCCACCACCCCCTGATGCTCGCCCGCGAGGTCGCCACGCTCGACCACCTCAGCGGTGGCCGCGTGGAGCTCGGGCTCGGTGCCGGGCACACCCCGGCCGAGTTCGCTGCCGCGGGAGTTCAGTTCCTGCCGGCGAAGGAGCGCAAGACGCGGCTTGCCGAGTTCGTCGAGATCATCCGGGCGCTGCTGGACGGCGAGACCGTCGACCACCATGGCCCGCACTTCGACCTGACGGGCGCATCGACCGGCCGGAGCCAGCAGGAGCGGCTGCCGATCCTCGTCGGGGGCAGCGGGCCGGCGCTGCTCACCCACGCCGCCGAACACGCCGACATCGTCGGGTTCACCGGTCTCGGCCGCACGCTGCCGGACGGTCACCGCCACGCCGCCCGCTTCCAGCCCCCGGTGCTCGACGAGGAGGTCGCAATCGTGCGTCACGCCGCCCGAGATCGGGCGGTCGAGCTCAACGTGCTCGTGCAGCGGGTCGAGATCACCGACGATCGCCCGGCGGCCGCGGCGACGATCGCCGATCGAGTCGAGGACCTCACCGTCGACGATGCGCTCGCCACGCCGTTCCTCGCTCTCGGCACCCACGAGGAGATCGCCGAGCACCTCCGGTCCGCCGAGCAGCGGTGGGGGATCTCCTACTTCGTCGTCCGCGAGGCGGACGACTTCGCGCCCGTGATCGAACGGCTCCGCGGGGTGGGATGAGCCCGCTGCGGATCGAGCCCGCCACCGCCGAGCGGCTCGATCTGGTCACGCCCGATTGACCGACGCTCTAATCGTCACACTCGGGATCGCCGAGCGTCGACGGCGTACAGTCCGCCGACGATGACCTCGCGACACTGGTTCGCCACGCTCGTCACGGCGGCGACGGTGCTCGCCGGCTGTGGTGGTGATCAGGAGACCACGCAGCTGGGCGCGCCGGCGGCCGCGGCTGCACCGGGCGCCTACGTCGTCCCGACGACCGCCGCTCCCCCGGAGACCGTCCCGGCGGCCGCGCCGGCGGCTACCCACCGCTACCCGCCCCAGCCGCCCGGCGTGCCGTTCCCGACCGCCGAGTGGCCCGTTGGGCCGCTCCCTCGACGCATCGATCGGGCCGCCCTCGACCGGGCCGTCGACGCGGCCTTCGGCGCCGCCGACGCCACCTCGCGGGTGCAGTCGATCGTGGTGGTCCACGGCGGGCGGATCGTCTACGAGCGCTACCACCCGCTCGACGGGCCCGACGAGGTCTACCCGTCGTTCTCGATGGCGAAGAGCATCACGTCCGCCCTGATCGGTCTGCTCGTGAGCGACGGCAAGTTGACCCTCGACGAGCACCCGGACGTACCGCAATGGCGGCGGCGCGGCGATCCGCGGCGGCAGATCACGCTGCGCAACCTGCTCCAGATGAGCAGCGGGTTGCGGTGGGACGAGGTCTACGAGGCCGGGGCCGATCCGCTGAACATGCTGGAAGCGCCGAATGCCGCCGCCTACGTCGCATCTCAGCCGCTGGAGTCGAAGCCGGGCACGGTGTTCGAGTACTCGACCGGCACGACCGCGCTGCTGTCCGGGATCGCCGCCGACGCCCTCGGTGGGTGCGGGAACGAGCTGCGGTACCTCAATGCCCGGCTGTTCGATCCGATCGGGATCACCACCGACCGGCTGCTCCGCGACCCCCGCGGCTGCTGGTACGGCGGGCTCGGCGCCGACATGACCACCCGTGACTTCGCCCGCTTCGGTTTGCTCTATCTGCGCGGTGGAGTCTGGGACGGCGAGCAGATCGTGCCCACCGCGTGGGTCGACGAGACCCGGGTGCCCGCGACCACCAACCCCGAGTACGGGCTGCAGTGGTGGCTCGGACCCAACGGACGGGCCTTCCAGGCCGAGGGGTTGTTCGGCCAACGCATCGTCGTCGTTCCCGCCCTCGACCTGGTCATCGCCTCCAACTCGACGGCGGGCAGCGATCCCTACACGATGATCGACACCGTCCGCGCCCTCTTCGCCGGCACCCCGCTGCCGGGGACGCTGCCTGTCTCGCGTTAGTTCACCCGAGGGTTTGCTGCCACCCGAGGGTTTCCTGCGGGTACGTGCGGCGCGAAACCCTCGGATGCCTCCGGCTCAGCTGCAGCCGCTGGTCGAGCCGCAGCTCGGACAGGCGTGGCAGGACCCCGCCGGGACCATCTGCACCCCGCACTGCATGCACATCGGGGCGTCGGCGTGGCGGATCACCCCGGCTGCCGGGGTGTTGTCCACCGGCGTCGGAACCACCGTGCCGAGCTGCATCTGCTCGGCCAGCTCGCCGGCTGAGGGGACCGACTTGGGGTCGGCGGCGATCTCGGTACCCGTCGACGTCTCGATGATCGACTCCTCGACACCCGGCAGCGTCGGCTGCATCCGCTCGTCGATCGTGAAGATCCCGAGCTCGGCCCGCTCCTCGACGCTGAGGTACTCGATGGCGAGACGGCGGAACAGGTAGTCCATGATCGACGTGGCGAAACGGATGTCGGGGTCGTCGGTCATGCCCGCGGGCTCGAACCGCATGTTGGTGAACGCCTCGACGAACGCCCGCAGCGGCACGCCGTACTGCAGCCCATAGGAGATCGACTTGGCGAAGGCGTCCATGATCCCGGACAGGGTCGAGCCCTGCTTGGAGACGGTGAGGAACACCTCGCCGGGCCGGCCGTCGTCGTACTCGCCGATCGTGGCGAAGCCCTTGCAGTCGGCGACCCGGAACTCGAACGTCCGGCCCCGGCGGCTGCGCGGCAGCTTCTGCCGCACCGGCCGGTGGACGATCTTCTCGACGACCTTCTCCACGACCTTCGTGGCGTCCTCGACCGGCGTGTGCGCCTTCTTGGCCGTCGACAACGGCTGCCCGACCTTGCAGTTGTCGCGGTAGATCGCCACGGCCTTGAGCCCGAGCTCCCAGGCGAGCATGTGGACGCCCTCGACGTCCTCGACGGTGACGTCCTCGGGCATGTTGACGGTCTTCGACGACGTGCCGGAGAGGAACGGCTGCACCGCGCCGAGCATGCGCACGTGGCCCTCGTAGTGAATCGAGTTGTCACCCATCGAGCAGGCGAAGACCGGCAGGTGCTCGGCCGCCAGGTGCGGAGCACCCACGATCGACTTCTCGGCGTCGATGTAGGCGACGATGTCGTCGACCTGCTCGGCGGTGTAGCCGAGGTTGCGCAGCGCCCGCGGGACGGTCTGGTTGACGATCGACATCGTCCCCCCGCCGACCAGCTTCTTCAGCTTGACGAGACCGAGGTCGGGCTCGATGCCGGTGGTGTCGCAATCCATCATGAACGAGATCGTCCCGGTCGGGGCGAGCACGGTGGCCTGCGAGTTGCGCACCCCGTGGTCGTCGCCATCGCGGACCGCGGTTTCCCAGGCCTCCTGGCCGGCCCGCATCAGCTCGGCCGGGACCGCCTCGGCTCCTTCGATCGCATGGCTCGCGTCGCGGTGCATCCGCAGCACCCGCAGCACGTGCTCCTCATTGTCGGCGAAGCCGGCGAACGGACCCATCCGGCTGGCGATGCGGGCGCTGGTGGCGTAGGCGTGGCCGGTCATCAGCGAGGTGAGCGCGCCGGCCCATGCCCGGCCCGCCGACGAGTCGTACGGGAGCCCGAGGGCCATGAGCAGGGCGCCGAGGTTGGAGTACCCCAGGCCGAGCTGCCGGAACGCCCGGCTCGTCTCGGTGATCTCCGGGGTCGGGTAATCGGATCGGCCGACGAGGACCTCCTGGGCGGTGAACACGATCTCGACGGTGTGCCGGAAGGCGTCGATGTCGAAGGTGCCGTCTGGGCCGAGGAACTTCAACAAATTAATAGAAGCCAGATTGCACGCGCTGTTATCGAGTGATAGATACTCACTGCACGGGTTACTTCCATTAATACGCCCGGTCGCCGCCGCGGTGTGCCACTTGTTGATCGTGGTGTCGAACTGCAGGCCGGGGTCGGCGCACTCCCACGCCGCCTGGGCGATCTGACGCCACAGGTCGCGGGCGCGGACGGTTTGCAGGACCTCACCGGTGGTGACGGCCACCAACGCCCAGTCGGCGTCGTCCTTGACGGCCTGCATGAACTCGTCGGTGACCCGCACCGAGTTGTTGGCGTTCTGATACTGGATCGAGAACGAGTCGGTGCCGTCGAGGTCCATGTCGAAGCCGCTGTCGCGCAGGGCTCGGGCTTTGCGCTCCTCACGTGCCTTGCACCAGATGAACTCCTCGATGTCGGGGTGGTCGGAATTGAGGATGACCATCTTCGCCGCCCGCCGCGTCTTGCCGCCCGATTTGATTGTTCCGGCCGACGCGTCGGCGCCCCGCATGAAGCTCACCGGGCCCGACGCCGTGCCCCCACCATTGAGCAATTCCCGGCTCGAGCGGATCTTCGACAGGTTGACGCCGGAGCCCGAACCGCCCTTGAAGATGATCCCCTCCTCCCGGTACCAGTTGAGGATCGAGTCCATGGTGTCGTCGACCGAGAGGATGAAACACGCACTGGCCTGTTGCGGCACGCCCGTGACACCGATGTTGAACCACACCGGGCTGTTGAACGCCGCCCGCTGGGTGACGAGGATGTACTTCAGCTCGTCGTTGAACGCCTGCTCCTCGTCGACGTCGACGAAGTAGCCGCCCTCACTCCCCCAGCGGGTGATCGTGTCGGCCACGCGATCGATCACCTGGCGCAGCGACGACTCGCGCCCGGGCGTGCCCAGCGTGCCGCGGAAGTACTTCTGAGCGACGATGTTGGTGGCGTTCTGCGACCAGCTGGCGGGGAACTCGACCCCGCGCTGCTCGAAGGCGACCGAGCCGTCGTTCCAGTTGGTGATGCGGGCATCGCGGCGTTCCCACACGAGCTCGTCGTACGGGTCGACGCCCGGCGCGGTGAACAGGCGGCTCAGGCCAATCGTGAGTCGTTCCGGCGCCAGCGACATAAGGACCTCTCCTTCAACCATTGAGCTTCCTGCTGTGTTCCCGTCCAGCTCGCCGAGACACACAACATGTGGTGGACAGCCCCCCGCTCCGGTCCACCGGACCACTAGTTCTTGTGGGTGGGGAACAGATTACACCATCGTAGTTACGGAGCTGTCAATACCCGCCGGAAAGTTCTCCGGAGGACGCGGCTGGCGGTGCGGCGACGCAGGTTCGGGGCCCGCCCGGCCCTAGCGCCTCGGCCCCCCGGGGTTCGGCATACGGTCCGCGTGCCGCACCGCAGCCGGCACGACAACACAACCTAGACACCCTCACCTGTGGGCTGGAAGGGGGACAACCCTGTGAATTTCCGTCGGATGAGCATGTGGGCAAGCCGGCGTTCATGCTCCGTTCACGTCACCCC
>JBKOUV010000249.1:0-2730 GCA_046723555.1 Actinomycetota bacterium
TGAAGAAGGCGCTGTACCCACTGACGCGCAAGCTGGCCGCCCGGCTGGCCCGCAAGCGCCGCCACGGGCGCAAGGGTCCGCTCGACTTCCGCAACACGGTGCGCCACTCGCTGTCGTACGGCGGGGTGCCGGCGGAGCCGAAGTTCCGCTACCCGCGTCCGGCCAAGCCGGAGTTGATGGTGGTGGCGGACATCTCGGGGTCGGTGGCCGCCTTCGCCCGGTTCACGTTGATGCTCGTGTACGCGATCCAGAACCAGTTCGCCAAGGTCCGTTCGTTCGTGTTCATCGACGGCATCGACGAGGTCACCGACTACTTCAAGGCCACCGACGACATCACCGAGGCGATCCACCGGGTCAACACCGAGGCCGACGTGGTGTGGGTGGACGGCCACTCCGACTACGGGCACGCCTTCGAGGTGTTCTGGGAGCGGTGGGGCCGGGACGTCGGGCCGAAGACGACCGTGCTCCTGCTCGGCGACGCCCGGAACAACTACCACGCCAGCCAGTCCTGGATCGTGAAGGAGATGCGCCACAAGGCCCGGCACGTCTACTGGCTCAACCCCGAGCCCCGGTCGTACTGGAACACCGGCGACTCGATCGTGGGCGAGTACGCCACCCACGTTGACGGGGTCTACGAGTGCCGCAACCTGCGCCAGCTCGAGGCCTTCGTCGAGAAGTTGGCGTAAGCCCCACCCGAGTGTTTCGCGCCACCCGAGGTTTTGCCGCGGGGACGTCCTCACCGGAAACCCTCGGGTGACCGGAAACACTCGGGTGCTCACGGAATAAAAAACAGTGAAGCCTGTTTCTGGCGTTATGGTTGCAGACATCAGAACAGCGATCGTCACTGGAGGCTCCCGGGGGTTGGGACGGGCGTTGGTGCGGACCCTCGCCGACGCCGGGTGGACCGTCGTTACCGACGCCCGGGACGGCGCCGCCCTGGCCGAGGCAGTCTCTGCGCTCGGGCCCTCCGTGATCGCGGTCCCCGGCGACCTGACCGATCCGCGGCACCGGAGCGAGCTCGTGGCCGCGGCCGGCGATCGCATCGACCTGCTGGTCAACAACGCCGGCGGCCTGGGACCGTCCCCGCTGCCCGCACTCGCCGACTACCCACTGCACGAGCTCGCCGACCTGTTTGCGGTGAATGTCGTGGCCCAGCTGGGCCTGATCCAGGCGGTCTTGCCGAGACTGGCCCCGGATGCGGTGATCGTCGACATCGCGTCCGACGCCTCGGTCGAGGCGTACGAGGGCTGGGGCGGCTACGGCGCCACCAAAGCTGCCCTCGACCACGTCGGTCGGGTCCTCGCCGTCGAGCGCCCGGACCTGCGCGTGCTCACGATCGACCCCGGCGACATGCGCACGCAGATGCACCAGGACGCCTTCCCGGGGGAGGACATCTCCGACCGCCCGCCGCCCGAGGCGAGCGTGCCCGGCATCCTCGCCCTGATCGACGGCGATCAGCCAAGTGGTCGCTACCGGGCGGCGGAGGTGACACCATGACCGCCACCCTCGCGGACTTCTCGCTCCCCGAGGCGTTGGAGGCCCGGGAGCCGCCCGAGCTCACGCTCGGCCGCCGCGACGCCGTACGCATGCTGGTCTCGATCGGGAACGACGAGCCGAAGCACACCACGGCCCGCGACCTCGCGACGTGGCTCCACCCCGGCGACGTCGTGGTCGTCAACACGTCGGCCACCGTGCCGGCCGCCGTCGACGCGACGACGCCCGACGGCCAGCAAGTCGTCGTCCACATCTCGACCGAGCTGCCGACTGGCCTCCACCTGGTCGAGGTCCGCCGGCCCGACGACGACGGTGCGACCGAACCCGACTTCGAGGACCTCACCGGAGTCACCGTCGCCCTCTCCGGGGGCGGCGCCGTCCACCTCCTCGGCCGGATGCCGTCATCCGTCCGGCTGTGGGTGGCGACACTCGACCTGCCGGTGCCGCTGGTGGAGTACCTCTGCCAGCACGGCCGCCCGATCCGCTACCGCTACGTGCCCGACTCGTGGCCGATCAACGCCTACACCAACGTCTACGCCACCGAGCCAGGCTCGGCCGAGATGCCGTCAGCCGGCCGGGCGATCACGACAGACGTGATCAGCGACCTGGTCGCCCACGGGATCGTGGTGGCGCCAATCGTGCTGCACACCGGCGTCGCCTCGCTCGAGGCCCACGAGGCGCCGTACCCGGAGCGGTACCGGGTCCCGCCGACGACCGCCCGTCTCGTCAACGAGGCGAGGCGCGCGGGCCACCGGATCGTCGCCGTCGGCACGACGGTGGTCCGGGCCCTGGAGACGGTCACCGACGCCGACGGCGTGGTCCACCCCGGTGAGGGCTGGACCGAGCTGGTGGTGACGCCGGAGCGAGGCGTTCGTGCCGTCGACGGATTGTTGACCGGGTGGCACGAGCCGCAGGCGAGCCACCTCCGCCTCCTCGAGGCGGTGGCCGGGCGCCGCGCGTTGGAGCTTGCCTACGCCACGGCGGTCGGGGCAGGGTATCGCTGGCACGAGTTCGGGGACGTCCACCTCATCCTTCCCGACCGCGGGCCACGAACGGAACGATGAGCACGACGACCAGGCCGGGAGTGACCGTGGCGCCGCCGGTCTCGGCTGCGCAGCGCAACGTGCTCTACGCCGTGCGGCGACGCGGCGAGGCGACGGTGGCCGACGTGGCCGAGATGCTCGACATGACCGTGAGCGGCGCCCGCCAGCACCTCACCGGACTGACCTCGGCCGG
>JBKOUV010000077.1:0-12762 GCA_046723555.1 Actinomycetota bacterium
CAGTCCCCACGGGAGGTCGTGCAGTCCGGCGATCGGGCTGAGCACGACGGGTCCGTCGGGGAGGTCGAGCGGTCGCACCAGGACGGCGTCGGCCTCGTCGGCCGAGGCCATGACCGGAGCCGGGTCGCGGACGACGCCGCGTCCAATCGCATTGAGGTGCATCGTGAGGACCGACCGGAGCATCGTCGCCTCGCGGGTCGCCGCCGCCGTGGCCCCGAGGTCGACGATCCCCACGTCCCCGCCGGCCACGCGGAGGGCGAGGAGGCGGCCGCCCACGTCGACGTACGAGACCCACGCCGCCAGCCCGGCGTCGATGACGTCGGCGGCGGTTCCCGGTCGCGGGACCGCCGTCACCGTGCGCTGGCCGAGCCGGGCCCGGCGCCGGATCCGGTCCTGCAGCCGCACCGAGTCCGGCGCCATGTCCAGCGTCGCCGTGCCGTGGCGGGTGCCGTCGCGGACCTCGGTGTCGAGCTGGGTGAGCGCGGCGCGCAGGCGGTCGAGGTCGGCCGCGACGTCGGCGTCGTTGGGCGGCCGCACCGGCGGGACCGCCAGGGCGGACGCCCGCTGGCGCTCGCTCCACTCGAAGGCGAGCCACGGGTCGTCCAGTCCCACCGCCAGCGCCAGCCCGGTCTCGACCAGCTCGGAGACGTGGAGCGCGATGTGGGCGCGGAGCTCGGTCCCGCCCAGCTCGGCGGTCAGCGTCCCGAACTCGTCGACTGCGACGGCACACGTGGCCACCGCGTCACCGGCGCGGCCGGTGGCGGCCAGGTCGCGGGCGCGCACGAGGTCGAGGCGGCAGCGGGCGGCCAGACCCAGCTCGTTGCGCGCCAACGTCGAGAGACGGTCCCGAGCGACGGCCCACGCTTGCTGCTCGGCGGCGAGCTCGGCGGCGACCAACCGCGCCTCGGCGCTCGCCGCTCCCAGACCGGCCGCTCTCGTCGCCTCGATCACCTCGTCGATGCGGGCCGCGTCCTGCTCGTCGGCCGAATGAGCCCGGATCCGCGCCTCGACGTTCAACGACGCCGCCGCGGCCCACCATCCCGCCCGGTCCTGCACCGAGAACAGCTCCGTCGCCTCGGCGCTCGCGCTCGCCGCCCGATCGTGATCTCGGCCGAGCATCGCCGCTCGGGCGACGAGCATCAGCGTCTCCGCCAGGTCGACGTCGTCGCCCTGCTCGCGCAGCTCGGACGCGGCCCGTTCGGCAAGGGCAACGGCCTCGTCCGTGAGGCCGGCAGCAAGCAGCGCCTCACTGCGGTCGGGGAAGACCGACGCGCCAGTGAGACCGAGCGACTCGTAGGTTTGCTCCGCGTCGTCGAACCGACGGAAGGCCTCGACGAGATCACCTCGACGCCCGGCGAGCCACGCCAGGTTGTGGCGCAGGTCGGCGGCCTTCTTCGTCCAGCCCAGGCGGTGTTCGAAGAGGTCGAGGGCTTCGCGAGTGTCGGCCTCGGCCGCGGCAATGTTTCCTGCCCATCCGTGGAGGACGCCACGATTCACCAACAGGTGACCGCGGATCGACTCGTCAGTGGATTGCTGGGCCAACCGCAGCGCTTCGCCGAACCCACGAAGCGCTTCCTCGTTGTGGCCGGCTCGCTGCTGGAGCCCGGCGAGCTGGCTCATCGCCGCGATCCGGTCGTCTCCGACCAGCAGTTCGGTCGCCCGGCAACCGATGCGCAGGGACTCGTCGAAGTCGCCGGAGTAGGAAAGTGACGCGGCGAGCGACATCGAGCAGCGCCCTTCCAGCGTCCCGTCACGCAGGTCCGCGGCCTCGCGTACCGCGGCGCGCAGGTAGCGCACCGAGTCGTCGACCCGGCGGAGCTCACGACAGGCGTTGCCGAGCACGCGAAGGAGCTCGACCCGTTCAGCACCGGTGGCCGACTCCAGTCGCGGCGTCGCCGACCCGATCGCACCGGCGGGGTCGGTGAACGCCCGGTTCAAGAGGTCGCTGACGGTTTCAGCCATCCGTCAGGGCGGGCACGCGCCGATCCCGTCGGTCACGAGTACGTCCGTCAGGCCGAGACCCCCGGCTTCCAGCGCGCTCACCTGGGGTGTCGCGAAGCTCGTTCCGCTCCAGCTGGCCCAGTCGCCGGTCCGCGGGCTCGGGTAGCGGCTCAGAGCCTTCGCCCCCGGCGCGATGCCGTCCACCCACGTGCCGCAGTTCGAGAACGAGTCCTTGACGCCCGCCCGCCACGACCCGACGGCGTGCTGCTGCTTCTGCAGGAACGCCTGGATCTGGCGGATCTGGTTGCCCGGCACTGTCGGTGCCCCGCCGCCGAGGGCCAGGTCCACCGCGTCGGCAGCGCGTTCGATCGTCGGTTGGTCGCGCCACGCGGCCGGGAAGTGCTTCACGTCGGCGCCATCGTTTCCGGCGGCCGAGACGTACAGCGGCATGATCTCAGTGTTTCGGGCGGCGAGTATCGCAAGCGCACGCATGAACCGGCCGAGCGGCAGCCGGGCGGCGATGCCGTCGCAGCCGGCGCCCCCGAGCGACAGGTTGACGACGTTGAACGACCGCTTCACGGCCGTGCCGGACGAGCTCAACGCGAAGGCGACACCCATGCTCCTGATCAAGTCGGCGTCGGAGAACAGCATCGGCGTCCAACGAGTGATGCTCAGCACCCGCCGGCCGACAACACCCGCCAAGAAGACCTCGGCGCCGGGCGCGTAGCGCTTGACCAACGACGCCACGAACACACCGTGTCCGTGGTCTTCGTCGACCTTCTTGTTCGGCTCAGTGTCGTAGACGACGAGCGGGCCGAACCGGCCATCGAGATCGTAGAGCGCCTCTTGCGGCGGTGAGTCGACGACGAGAACCCGTCCCTGACCTCCCTCGCCTGTGGGTGCTGCCTTCGCCGGCATCGGATTGTCGAAGGGATGGAACGAGTTGTTCGGCATCGCCGGTTCGAGGTAGTTGAGGTCGACGCTGAATCCCCGTCCCTGAAGGCTCGGGATCACCGTTCGCATGAAGCTGGCTGTCAACGTGCCGGGCCGCAGGAACAACCGGCTGGCCAGCGCGTTGACCGGTCGGGGATCGCCCTCGACGGAGTCCTTGAGCAAGCGGCGAACCGTCTCGACCCCGGCCCCTAGCCGCTCCCCGGTCTCGGCGCTGATCAGCAGCTGGTCGGGGGCGGCGACGACGGGGACGAGCGAACCGTCGCGACACCTCGTTCGCGTGGCGAACAGTCCGGCCTTGCTCAGAGCGGAGACCACCGTCGCGTTGGTGACCTTCATCGGGTCCAGCCCGGTGCCGTAGTCGCAGCGGTCGTTGAGCTGGTAGACGATCAACGTGCCGAGCGGTCCGCACGGCCCGGCCGCGGAGGCGGTCGGTGCCGACGGCACGGCGACGGACACCCCGCCGAGTACCAGCGCGGCCGTGACGGCGAGCGCGGCCCCGAGCCGACGGCTTCTGTTGGTGCGCATGTCCACTCCTCTGGGAGCCACGGACTACCGGTGCAGATACAGGACCAGCAGGCGCCAGAAACTAGCTGTCGGCCCGTTCCGCACCCGAGGTTTTCAGCGCACCGGAGGGTTTCGCGCCGGGACGTGGTCGCAGGAAACCCTCGGGTGGATCAGATGGGCAGGTCGCCGGTGGCCGATCTGGTGGAACCGGTGTCGGTGTAGGCGGCGATGGTGCGTTGGGCGATGCGCATCTGGTGGACCTCGTCGGCGCCGTCGGCGAAGCGGGCCCACCGGGCGTGCTGGAACATGTTCGCCAGCGGCGTGTCGGTCGAGTAGCCGAGCGCGCCGTGCACCTGGATCGAGCGGTCGATCACCCGGTTGAGCATGTTCGCCACGAAGTGCTTGGCCATCGAAACCTCGGACTTGAAGTCCTCGCCGCGGTCGATCTTGTAGGCGGCGTGGAGGACCATCAGCTTCGCCTGGTACAGCTCCATCGTCGAGTCGGCGATCAGCCACTGGATCCCCTGCTTCTCGGCGAGCAGCGATCCGTGGGCGTACCGGTTGAGCGCGCGGTCGACCATCATGTCGAGCGCCGTCTCGGCCTGGGCGATCCAGCGCATGCAGTGGGCCAGGCGGGCGGGACCGAGCCGGTACTGGCCGAGCAGGTGCCCCTGCCCCCGCCCGCCGAGCATCTGCGACTCGTGCAGCCGCAGGTCCTCGATGCGGATCTCGGAGTGCCCCGTCGAGCCGTGCATCGTCTCGATCTGGCGCACCTCCGTCCACCCGTCGGCCGGAAGGTCGACGAGGAAGGCGGTGTTGGCCGCTTGCGGCAGGTCCGGATCCTCCTCCGTGCGGGCGATGAGGATGGCGAAGTTCGCCCGATGGGCGTTGGAGATGAACCACTTGTGCCCATTGAGCACCCATTCCTCGCCGTCCTGGTAGCCCTTCGTCTGGATCAACGTCGGGTCGGAGCCGGCGACCTCGGGCTCCGTCATCGCGAAGCACGACCACGCCGTGCCCTCGCACAGCGGCCGCAGGTACTTCTCCTTCTGCTCGTCGGTGCCCCAGTGGAGGAGGGTGTGCATGTTGCCCTCGTCAGGCGCCTGACAGTTGAACACCCACGGGCCGTAGTACGCCTTCGCCGCCTCGGCCTGGACCATCGCCAGCTCGACGTGGCCGAGCCCCATCCCGCCCCACTCCGCCGGCATGTGCGGGAGCCAGAGACCGGCGTCCTTGGCCTGCTTGCGCATCCCGATCAGGGCGCCGTAATACGCCTTGCGGTCGGACTCCTGGAGGTGCTCGGACTCGATCCGCTCTTCCGTCGGCTTGATCACGTCGTCGACGAAGGTCCGGACCTGCTCGCGCAGCTTCTCGAGCTCGGGGGACAGGCTGAAGTCGATCACTTCCCGCTCCAATTGGGTGCCCGCTTCTCGGCGAAGGCCCGTGGCCCCTCCTTGGCGTCCTCCGACGTGAACACCTCACGCATCAGCGGCACCTGGTAGTTCCAGAACTCCTCCTCGGTGCGGCCCTGGGTCTCACGAAGTATCTGCTTGCTCGCCGCCACGGAGAGGGGAGCGTTCTTGGCGACGCGCTCGGCGAGCTCCATCGCCACGTCGACGGCGGCGCCCTCCTCGGCCAGCCGCGACACCAGCCCGTACTCCAGCGCCTGCTCGGCGGTGATCGGGTCGGCGGTGAGGGCCATCTCCATCGCCACGCCGTACGGCACGCGGCGGGGCAAGCGCAGCAGCGCGCCGCCGGCGGCGAACAGCCCGACCCCGGCCTCGGGGATGCCGAGCCTCGCCCCCTTGGCCGCGACCAATAGGTCGCACGTCAGTGCCACTTCGAGCCCGCCGGCGAGAGCGAAGCCTTCGATCGCGGCGATCAGCGGTTTGCGGGCACCGGCGGTCAAGAACTCGTTGAAGCCCTTCGGCATCCCGTCGGTGAGGAACGCCTTGAGGTCCATCCCGGCGCAGAAGCCGCGGCCGGCACCCGTGAGCACACCGGCGGTGAGTCCGTCGTCGCCGTCGAGCTCGGCGACGGCGGCGACCAGCCCCAGGCCGAGATCGGAGTTGATCGCGTTCCTCGCATCGGGACGGTTGAGCGTGATGAGGAGAACCCGCCCTCGGGCTTCGGTCAGGACGGCTTCGCTCATTGGTACGACCTCGCGACTGTGCGAGCGAGCGAGCGCCAGCGAGCGAGCGAGCGCCAGCGAGCGAGTGGCCAGCAACGGCCTGCGTGGCCGGGGAACGCAATGACGGTCATGTACACGACAGTAAGGGACGTCGGTACGGTTTCCGGCATGCAGGTGACGGTGCTCGGGGCGGGGTCGTGGGGGACGACGACCGCGGCGCTCCTGGCCACCCGCCATCCGACCGTCCTGTGGGCGCGCCGGGCCGAGACGGCCGCCGAGATCGACGGCCGGCACACCAACGAGCAGTACCTTCCGGGCTTCGAGCTCCCCGAGCCGCTCCAGGCCACCGACGACCTCGAGAAGGCCGTGCGCCACGCCGAACTGCTCGTCGTCGGCGTGCCCAGCACGGCGATGCGGACGACGATCCGCGAGGCGCGGGAGTGGATCCACCCGTGGATCCCGATCGTCAGCCTGGCGAAGGGCCTCGAGCAGGGCTCGTTGCTGCGGATGACGGAGGTCATCGCCGAGGAAGCGCCCGGCCATCCGGTCGCCGCCCTGACCGGACCCAACATCGCCCGCGAGATCATGGCCGGCCAGGCGGCGGCGAGCGTGATCGCCACCGAGGACCTGTCCGTGGCCGCGGCCATCCAGCGCGTCCTCACCCGGGGCCTCTTCCGCGTCTACACCAACCACGACGTGATCGGCTGCGAGCTGGGCGGGGCGTTGAAGAACGTCGTCGCCATCGCCTGCGGCATCGCCCAGGGCCTGGGGGTCGGGGACAACACCCGCGCCGCGGTGATGACCCGCGGCCTGGCCGAGCTCACCCGGCTCGGCGTGGCGATGGGTGGCGAGGCGGTCACGTTCGCCGGCCTCGCCGGCATGGGCGACCTCGTCACCACGTGCATCAGCCCGCACAGCCGCAACCGATACGTCGGCGAGCAACTCGGGCTCGGCCGCAAGGTCGACGAGATCATCGCCGAGATGACGATGGTCGCCGAGGGCGTGAAGACCGCGGTGACCGCCCGCGAGCTGGCCGACCGCCACCGCGTTCCGATGCCCGTGTTCGACGAGATCTACAAGGTCGTCTCCGGACAGACCAGCGCGGACAAGGCGTACCAGGGGCTGCGGGTGCCTCCCGGGCACGAGGCGGATCCCGGGTGATCGGATGAGCGCGGCGTCCCTCGAGGTCCTGGAGAACATCCAGCGTCGGGTGCTCTGGCTCGCGATCCGGATTGTCGACGCCGCCAACCGGGAGCGACCGCCGGGCGAGATCAAGGTCGGCGGGCACCAGGCGTCGTCGGCGTCGATGGTCGGGATCATGACCGCGCTCTGGTTCGGCCACCTGACCGGTGAGGACAAGGTGGCGGTGAAGCCGCACGCCTCGCCCGTCTACCACGCGATCAAGTACCTCACCGGCGAGCTCGACCGCTCGTACCTCAGCCGGCTGCGCGCCCTCGGCGGGCTGCAGTCGTACCCGAGCCGCACCAAGGATCCCGACGTCGCTGACTTCTCCACGGGCTCGGTCGGGCTCGGCGTCGTCGCGCCGCTGTTCGCCGCCGCGGCCCGCCGGTACGTCGAGGCCCACTTCGGGCCGCGGACGGACAGCCGGGCCCGCTTCATCGCCATCGGCGGCGACGCCGAGCTCGACGAGGGCAACGTGTGGGAGGCGGTCGCCGACCCGGCACTACAGGGTCTCGGCAACGTGATGTGGGTGATCGACACCAACCGGCAGAGCCTCGACCGGGTCGTGCCCGACCAGAAGATCAAGAAGCTGATGGAACTGTTCGACGGCGCCGGCTGGCACGTCGTCGAGGCCAAGTACGGGCACCGGCTCACCGAGGCGTTCGCCCGTCCGGGCGGTGAGGCCCTCCGCCGGTACATCGACGAGATGTCCAACGAGGAGTACCAGTCGCTGTTCGCCCACCGCGGCGCCGAGCTGCGCGACAAGTTCCTCGCCGGCGCCGATGAGTCGCTGCGCAGCTTCCTCGACGGCTACCCCGACGACGAGATCGCCCCGCTCGTGCAGAACCTGGGCGGCCACGACCTGCGCCTCCTCATCGAGTGCTACCAGGCGTGCGACGCCGTGCCCGACCGGCCGAGCGTCGTCTTCGCCTACACCGTGAAGGGATGGGGCCTGCCGATCGCCGGCGACCCGCTGAACCACGCGATGCTCCTGTCCGAGGCGCAGATCGCCGATCTGCGGGCCGAGATGGGCCTGACCGAGGCCGACGAGTGGGACCGGTTCGACCGGTCGTCGACCGAGGGCTCGGTGTGCGCAGCCACCGGCGCCGAGCTCAACAACGCGCCCGTGCCGCCGCGGCCACGTCTCCCGATCCCCGACGCCGCGGGGGTCCCGGTGGCCCGGCCGACCTCGACGCAGGACACGTTCGGCCGGATCCTCACCCGCCTCGCCGACGTCGAGGGCGTCGGTGAGCGCATCGTCACAACGTCGCCCGACGTCAGCGTCTCGACCAACCTCGGCGGCTGGATCAACAAGACGGGCGTGTTCGCCCCTGAGGACCGCCCCGACTACCTCGGCGAAGGACGCCTGCTGCGGTGGAAGCAGGCGCCGGCCGGTCACCACATCGAGCTCGGGATCAGCGAGATGAACCTGTTCCTGCTGCTCCACGCGCTCGGGCTCGGCCACGAGCTGCACGGCGAGCACGTCCTGCCCGTCGGCACGGTCTACGACCCATTCGTGTGCCGCGGCCTCGACGCGCTGATCTACGGGCTCTACTCGGGCGCCCGGTTCGTCGTCGTCGGCACGCCCGCCGGGATCACGCTGGCCCCCGAGGGTGGCGCCCACCAGTCGACGATCACACCGTCGATCGGGCTCGAGCTGCCCGGGCTGACGTACGCCGAGCCGGCCTACGCGACGGCGCTCGACTGGCTGCTCTGCGACGGACTGGCCCGCCTCGGTACGTCCGACGGGACGTCGCTGTACCTCAGGCTGTCGACGCGGCCGATCGACCAGCGGCCGTTCGCGGCCGCGGGTGATCGGCTCGGCGAGGAGCGGCTGCGGGCCGACGTGCTGGCCGGCGGCTACCGCCTGCGGGAGCCGGCGTCGGGAGCGACGGGGATCGTGCTGGCGACGTGTGGGCCCGTGGTCCCGGAGGTGTTGGCCGCCGCCGACGCGCTCGAGGCCGAAGGGCTGCCGGCACTCGTGCTCGATCTGACCAGCCCCGACCGCCTGTACCACGGCTGGCGCACCACGCTGCGCGACGCGGCGCGAGAGGCGCGAGCGGCGCGCGACGACCACCACCTCGCCCGGCTGGTCGGCAGCGACGAGCAGCGGCTACCCATCGTCACCGTCCACGACGCGTCCAGCCACCACCTCGCCTGGCTCGGCGGCGTGTTCGGGGCACCCGTGTTCCCGGTCGGCGTCGACGCGTTCGGCCAGTCGGGCAGCATCCCCGAGCTCTACGGCCTGTTCGACCTCCTCCCCGACCAGATCGTCAACGCCGCCCTCGTCGCCGCCGCCCGCTGACCCATCGGCAACTCTTGCCACCAGGCGACACTTTTTGTCGCTTTCTGCCAAGAGTTGTCAAAATGCGACACCTCACACGCAGCGGTTGGTGAGCTCGCCGACCCCCTCGATCGTGGTGTGCACGGTGTCGCCAGGCTTCAGGAACTTGCCCTGCGGACGGCCGACGCCGGCCGGGGTTCCGGTGAAGATCAGGTCGCCGGGGTAGAGCGTCAGCACCGACGACAGGTAAGCGACCAGGTCCGGAACGGAGAAGATCAGGCTGGCCGTGGTGTCGTTCTGGCGGACCTCGCCGTTGACCTCGCAGCGGATCGCCAGGTCATCGCGGTTGCCGACGAGGTCCGGCGAGACGACGAACGGCCCGGTCGGGCCGTACGTGTCGTGCGACTTGCCCAGCGAGAACTGGGGGGGCTTGGTGGCGAACTGGAGCCCGCGGTCGGAGATGTCCTGGCCGACGGTGAGCCCGGCGACCGCGTCCCATGCCTGGTCGGCGCCGACGTCCCGGACCTGAGCGCCGATCACGACGACGAGCTCGGCCTCGTAATCCGTGCTGTCCGACACGACCGCAATGTCGCTGGTCGGCCCGACGAGGCAGCCGGGGAACTTGGTGAAGATCATCGGGATGTCCGGCAGCTCCGCGCCGGTCTCGGCGGCGTGCGATCGATAGTTGAGCCCGATCCCGAACACGTGCCGCGGCGTCGGGACCGGTGGCCCGAGGACCACGTCGGCCAGCTTCGCCGTCGGCTCGGCGTCCTCGACGGCCGCGGCCAGCTCGTGCAGCTTCACGCCGGCGGCCACCGCCGCGGTGGCGTCCGGCCCGAGCTCACCCCCACTCAGTGCCTCCACGTCGTAGACGTTCTCGTCGTGAACGAGCATCGCCCGCCCGTCGACATTCGCCAATCGGAAACCCACGGCACTCTCCCTAGCAGGTTTGTGTCACCGAATACGTCGTCGACGACGGATGCGGGGACACAGACGGGCGCACCGGTGGCGCCGGTAACCTCGTCGCACCTATGCGGCGGCGGCAGACGATCCTCGCGGTCGCCCTCACGATGGCGGTGGCGCTGGCGTTCGCCGACGCCTCGGTCGTCGCCCTCGCCCTGCCCGACCTGTACGCCGAGTTCGACACCACGATCGTCGGGGTCTCGTGGGTGCTCACGTCGTACGCGCTCGTAGTCGCCGTCACGGCGATCCCCGTCGCCCTCCTCCACAACCGCTTGCGCCCGCTGCCCCTACTGGTCTCCGGCGTCGTCGTGTTCACCAGCGCGTCGCTCGTCGCCGGGGCCGCCGGCTCGCTCCCGGTCCTGTTGGTCGCGCGGTGCACCCAGGGCGTCGGGGCGACCTTGCTCCTGGCGGGCTCGCTGCCAGTGCTGGCCGCCATCACCGGCGGCGAGGAACGGGCGCGGCACTGGTGGGCGGTCGCGGCGGCCGCCGGCGCGGCGATCGGGCCGGCCCTCGGCGGCGTGCTCACCCAGCTCTTCGACTGGCGGGCGATCTTCTTCGTCCAGGCGCCGGTCGTGGCGGTCGCCCTGCTGGTGCTCATCGAGCCCGCGGTCCGCGTGCTCCACGACGAAGGCCGCGTCCACGGCCCGTCCGGAACCACCCGGCGGGACGTCATCATCTCCAACGTCGGGTTCGCCCTCGTGTTCGCCGCCCTCGTCGGCGCGCTCTTCCTCGGCGTGCTGTTGGCGATCGAGGTCTGGCGGTACAGCCCCATCGAGGGGGCGCTGCTCGTGAGCGCGCTCCCGGTGGGAATGCTCGTCGGCCGGACCCTGACGGCCGCGCCGCGGGTCGTCGCCGGGGTCGGCGGCGCGCTCCTGCTGGCGGGTGGGCTCGTCGGGCTCGCCCTGCTTCCCGGCGAGGAACCGGTGCTCGCCGGCATCGCCCTGGCGTTGTGC
The DNA here is from genome assembly GCA_046723555.1 of Actinomycetota bacterium. Taxonomy (GTDB): domain Bacteria; phylum Actinomycetota; class Acidimicrobiia; order Acidimicrobiales; family Ilumatobacteraceae; genus JALZMG01. The sequence goes on from JBKOUV010000077.1 coordinate 10,913, forward strand.
GGTGTCGGGTTCGACCTCGTCGGCGAGGTGCTCGGGCCCGCAGCCGTGCCCGCGGACGGCCCGGCGGTACGGGCGGCGACGGTGTCGGTGGGGGCCCGCCACGCCGGACTCGTGCTCGGTCTCGTCGTCATCGCGCCCGTGCTGGCGACGAGCCTGGAAGCCGGCGCCGAGCGGGCGACGCTCGGGGCGACCCGGTCAATGCTCGAAGCCGACCTCGAGCTCCGCGAGAAGCTGCCGGTCACCTGGGCTCTGCGCACCGCGATCGACGAGGCGCCGCGGGGACAGGTGCCCGATCTCGCCGCGGTCTTCGACGAGCGGGGCGCCGATTCGAATCCTGCCCTCGCCGCCGCCCGGGACGGGCTGCTCGACACGATCACCGACGCGATCACCCGATCGTTCCGCCCGGCGTTCGGGGTCGCCGCGCTCCTCGCCGCGGCCGCCGCGATCCCGGCCCTTGCGATCAGCCTCCGCCGGCGAGCGGCACCCGAGGGCGTCGCGCCGCGAGCCCGAGGATCGGCGATCGCCGTCGGCGCCGTCGGAGTGGTCGCCGTCGTACTGGTCGCGGTCGAGCTGACGAACGGGGCGCGCGACGTCGGCGTGTTCGAGGCGGTCGACCCGTGCACGGCATCACCGGACACCTACCGCGGCCGCGGGCTCGATGCGGTCGTCCAGCGGATCGGGCTGTCTGCACTCAACGGCGCCGCGTGCGAGCTCGGTACGACCCGCGAGCGGTTCGTCCTGTCGCTCGACCCGAAGAGTGGGTACGACGACGTCAGCTGGGACGAGAAGACCGCGGAGCAGGCGCTGCGCGCCGGCGCCCACCGGGCGATCGACGACGCCGACGAACGAGACTCGATCCCCGGGCTGGTGGCGTCGGCGCTGCGGTTCGTGGTCGACCGGGCTCCGATCGGCTGGCTCATCGAACGGCTGCCGCTGCCCGGTTCATAATCGCTTGACGGAACGCCCGAATGCCGACTCACTGGCGCGATGGGCGTGACGAAACCGCACCTCGACGCGAACGCCACCCGTGTCGCCGTCGACGCCTTCGCCGACTGCGATCCGCTCGACGCCGTCGATTCGCGCGACCCGCCGCCCGGTTCCACGCCGCGCGGCGGGCGGGTCCTGACCGACCTCGCCGACGTTCTGCGACGGGCCGGGCTGCGTGTCCGGGAGGTGGACGGATGGCAGCAGCGCCAGCGGGGCGGCACGGGCTACGGGCTGGCGGATCCGATCGGGATCATCGTCCACCACACCGCCTCGCCGTCGAGTTGGGACGGCGAGCCCGACGTCAACTTCCTCGCCGTGGGGTGCGACGTCGCGCCGATGTCGAACCTGTACGTGGACCGCGGCGGTCAATGGTGGGTTCTCGCCGGCGGAGCGAGCAACACCAACGGCACCGGTGGCCCGTGGGGTCCGATCCCAGTGGACTCGGCGAACAGCCGGGTGATCGGCATCGAAGCCGGGAACAACGGGATCGGGGAGCCGTGGCCGGACGTGATGCAGGACGCCTACGTCGCCGGCGTCGCGGCCTTGGCCGACGCCTACGGCGTCGAGGCGGGCAACATCCTTTCGCACCAGGAGTGGGCGCCCACGCGCAAGGTCGACCCGGCCGGGCCGAGCCGGTTCGGCTCGATCAACGGATCCCACTCGTGGGACATGGACCGGTTCCGCGCCGCGGTGAGCGCGGCGCGTGGTGACGCCGATCCAGTCCGGATCGGCGGACCGCGCCCGCCGGAGCAGGCGAGCCCCAACACGTACCTCGTGCGCCCGGGCGACTCGTGGTGGTCGATCGCCGAGCGCACCATCGGTGACCCGATCCACAACTGGCTCGTGCTCGCCAAGGCCAACGG
>JBKOUV010000238.1:0-13268 GCA_046723555.1 Actinomycetota bacterium
CAGCACACGCAGATGCGGATCCTCCAGCGCACCCTCCGCCTCCCGCTGGCCCCCCCGATCGAAGTGTTCAGCAACGACCCGCGGCTGCACGACTTCGCCGCCTTCAACGGCGACTGACGCGCACCCGAGGGTTTGCCGTCACCCGAGGGTCTCGTGCGACCCTGTCCTGCGCCAAACCCTCGGATGGCGCGAAACCCTCGGATGGTTAGGACGTGAGCCAGGCCGGACGCCGGGCCTCGTAGGCTTCGATCTCCGACGCGCGTCCAAGGGTGAGGGCGACGTCGTCGAGGCCTTCGAGGAAGCGGTGCTGGGTGGCCGCGTCCATCTCGAACGGCTCGGCGATCCCGGCCGCGGGCACCTCGACGAGCAGTCGCTCGAGGTCGATGACGATCTCGGTCCGCGGATCGTCGTCGAGGGCCGCCCAGATCCGCTCGACCACCTCCGTGGGCAGGACGACGGGGACGAGGCCGTTCTTCGTGCAGTTGCTGCGGAAGATGTCGGAGAAGCTCGGCGCGATCACGGCGTCGAACCCGTACTGCTGGATCGCCCACACGGCGTGCTCGCGTGACGACCCGATCCCGAACGAAGACCCGGCCACGATCACCCGTGCCCCCGTGTAGCGCTCGTCGTTGAGAACGAAGTTGCGGTCGTCCCGCCACGTCGAGAACAGACCCTTCTCGAACCCGGTGCGCTCGACCCGCTTGAGCCAGTCGGCCGGAATGATCTGGTCGGTGTCGACGTCGGAGCGCCGCAGCGGCAGCCCCCCGCCCGAGATCACGTGCACCGCCTTCATGGCAGATCCTCCGGGGTGGAGAAGTGTCCGGCGACCGCGGTGGCGGCCGCCACCGCCGGTGACACCAGGTGCGTGCGGCCGCCGCGGCCCTGGCGGCCCTCGAAGTTGCGGTTGCTCGTGCTGGCCGAGCGCTCGCCAGGGGCGAGCTTGTCGGGGTTCATCGCCAGGCACATCGAGCAGCCCGGCTCCCGCCAGTCCGCCCCGGCGGCGGTGAACACGCGGTCCAGACCCTCCGCCTCCGCCTCGGCCTTCACGGCGTGACTGCCGGGCACCACCATCACCCGCTTCGCCGTCACGGTGCGCCCATCGAGCACGGCGGCGGCTGCCCGCAGGTCCTCGATCCGGCTGTTCGTGCACGAACCGATGAACACGGTGTCCACCGCGATGTCGCGCATCGCCGTGCCCGGCGTGAGCGCCATGTACTCGAGCGCCCGGGCCACCGACTCCCGCGTCGCGGCATCGGCGAAGTCGTCCGGTGACGGGACCCGTCCGTCGATCGACGTGACCTGACCGGGGTTGGTTCCCCACGACACCTGGGGGCGGACGGCCGCCGCATCGATGCGCACCTCGCGATCCCACGCCGCGCCCTCGTCGCCGCGCAGCGTCCGCCAGTCGGCGACCGCCTCGTCCCAGGCCGCGCCCCGGGGGGCGTGGGCGCGGCCTTCGAGGTAAGCGAACGTCGTGTCGTCCGGAGCGACCATGCCCGCCCGCGCGCCGGCCTCGATCGACATGTTGCACATCGTCATCCGGCCCTCCATCGAGAGCCCCCGGACCGCAGAGCCGCGGTACTCGATGACGTGCCCGATGCCCCCGCCGGTGCCGATCCGGCCGATCACGGTGAGGATCAGGTCTTTGGCGGTGACGCCGGCGGGCAGGTCGCCGTCGACCTCGACCGCCATCCATCGCGGCCGCGCCTGGGGGAGTGTCTGGGTCGCCAGCACGTGCTCGACCTCGCTCGTGCCGATGCCGAAGGCGAGCGCGCCGAACGCGCCGTGGGTCGACGTGTGGCTGTCGCCGCACACGATGGTCATCCCCGGCAGCGTCCGGCCCTGCTCCGGTCCGATCACGTGGACGATCCCCTGGCCCGGATCACCCATCGGATAGAGCGTGATCCCGAACTCGGTGGCGTTGCGGCGCAACACCTCCACTTGCCGCGCCGAGATCGGGTCGGCGATCGGTTGGTCGATGTTCGCGGTCGGGACGTTGTGGTCCTCGGTGGCGACGGTGAGCTCGGGCCGGCGGACCCGCCGCCCGGCGAGGCGGAGCCCGTCGAACGCCTGCGGGCTGGTGACCTCGTGGACGAGGTGGAGATCGATGTAGAGCAGGTCCGGCTCACCGGGAGCCGAGTGCACGACGTGGCGCTCCCACACCTTCTCGGGCAGGGTCTGGGCGGTCATGGTTTTGCTCGCTGTCTCACATACTGGGATAGAGTTCTTGATTTGTGGACACTGTATCCGGCGTGGGCGTCGTCGACAAGACCGTCGCCGTGTTGCGCGCCCTCGAACGCACCGGCCCCGCCCCGCTCGCCGAGGTCCAGGCGGCCACCGACCTCCCTCGCGCGACCGCCCACCGCCTCTTGGTCGCCCTCGAGCACCACGGACTGGTGCGCCGCGACGATGACGGACGGTTCGCCCTCGGGCTCGGACTCGTCGCCCTCGGCCGGGCCGCGTCCGACGCGTTCCCCCTCGCCGAGCTCGCCCGACCGGTGCTCGTCGAGCTCCGCGACGCCACGGGTGAGGGCGTGCAACTCTTCGTGCGCGAAGGCGGCGGTCGGCGCTGCCTCGTGTCGTTGCAGTCGGCCCACGGCCTGCGCTGGATCGTGCCCGAGGGGGCGGTGCTGCCGCTACACGTCGGCTCGGCGGGCCGGGTCCTGGCGGGTGAGACGGGTGCCGACGGGTGGATCGCCAGTGTGGAGGAGCGCGAGGCCGGCGTGGCGTCGGTGAGCGCGCCGGTGGTCGACGAGCAGGGCGACGTCGTCGCCGCGGTGAGCGTGAGCGGTCCGCTCGGACGGATGTCCCGCCGGCCTGGTGGGCGCTTCGGTGCCGACGTGGTCGCCACCGCCGAACGCCTGAGTGCGGCGATCCGCGGCGCCCGGTGAGTGCGGATCAGGCGGCGGTGCGCTGGCGGGCCGGTTCGATGCCCGCCAGCCGGCGCTGGTCGATGACCTCGTCGACGAGCCCGTAGGCAACGGCCTGCTCGCCGCGCACGGTGTAGTCACGGTCGATGTCGGCGACGATCCGCTCCTCGGTCTGCCCGGTCGCGCGGACGAGGATGTCGACCATCCGCCGCCGCATCTCGACGACTTCGGCGACCTGGAGCTCGAGGTCGGTCGACTGGCCCTGGGCGCCGCCATGGGGCTGGTGGATGAGGATGCGGCCGTTGGGCAGGGTGAACCGCTTGCCCGGCGTGCCCGCGGCGAGCAGGACTGCGGCGGCCGAGCACGCCTGACCGACGCAGATCGTCGCCACGTCCGGGGCGACGTAGCGCATCGTGTCGTGGATCGCGAACAGTCCCGTCATGTCGCCGCCGGGCGAGTTGATATACAGCGAGATGTCGCGCGACGGATCCTCGGACTCGAGGTGGACGAGCTGGGCGACGATGAGGTTGGCGACGGAATCGTCGATCGCCGACCCGAGGAACACGATGCGGTTGGCAAGCAACCGAGAGTAGATGTCGTAGGCGCGCTCGCCTCGGTTGGTGGACTCGATCACGGTCGGGATCAGCATGCGGCGGCGTCCTCTCACTTGTGCAACTCAGCAGTTGCACGAGAATCTACTGACGGAACCGGTGATGTGCAACCGGTGAGTTGCGGTATTGTTGGCTCATGGACGAACCGCTGATCGTGAGCCGGGACATCGACGTCGACCTCTCCGCCGACGAGCTGTGGTCCCTGATCGCCGACCGGGACGGATGGGCGCGGTGGCTCGTCGACGACGCCCAGGTCGCCGTCGAGACCGGCGCGACCGGGGTGGTCCGCGACGACGGCGAGGAGCGGATCGTCCGCATCGACGAGGTCGTCGACGGCGACCGCGTCCGCTTCGAGTGGTGGCCGGCCGAGCGTCCCGCGGACGCGTCGGCGGTCGAGCTGGTCGTGCTCCCCACGCCCGCCGGCGCGGTGCTCCATGTCACCGAGACGTTCCCACCCCAGCACGGGGTGCGGGCGAGGGTCGCTACGTACCGGTGGGAGGTGCGGGCGCTCGCGGCCTGGGCGGACGCCGCGGCACTCGTCCCCGCATGACCCAGGGCTGGCAGCCGCTCGACGAGCTGTTCTCGGCCGTGGCCGACCCGACGCGGCGCCAGATCCTCCAGCGGCTCGTTCACGACGGCCCTCAGACGGCGACGCAACTGGCCGGCCACTTCCCGCTCACCCGGCAAGCCGTGGTCAAGCACGTCCAGACCTTGGCCGCGGCCGGGCTCGTCGCCCCGACGAGAGTCGGTCGCGAGGTGCGCTACGTGGCGACCACGGAACGGCTGACCGAGGCGGTGACGTGGCTGCTCGACACGAGCCGGCAGTGGGATCGCCGCGTCGACCGGCTACGACGACGAGCCTCGACCGGCACACCCTAAGGTCGACCGGACGCACGATCGCAAGGAGGTCAACGATGCCAACTCGCTGCGCTCATACGGTCTGGACCGGAACACTCGAACAGGGCTCGGGCCAAGTCGAGTTGTCGAGTTCAGGGGTAGGGACCTACGAGGTCTCGTTCCCGAAGCGAGCCGCTGACGATGCCGGCGGGGCGACGAGCCCGGAGGAGCTGATCGCGGCCGCCCACTCGTCCTGCTTCGCGATGCAACTCTCGGCGTTGATCGGCCGCGCGGGCGGGACTCCGAACACGCTGGACGTCACCGCCGATGTCGGCCTCGGTCCCGATCCCGCGGGCGGGTTCCGGCTCACCGGGATCACGCTCACCGTCTCCGGTGACGTCGACGGGCTCGACGCCGACGGGTTCCGAGCCGCCGCCGAGGACGCCAAGGCCAACTGCCCCGTGAGCAAAGCGCTCACCGGCGTCGACATCACCCTGGACGTGAAGTAGCTAGAGGGCCAGGCGGTAGTTCTCCAGGCGCCGGGCCAACTCCTGGGGGCGGCTGAGCGCGGGCAGGTGTCCGCCGTCCATCTCGTCGGGCGTGATGCCGAGGCGCTCGTTCACCACGCGGCGCTGGAACGCGGCGGGGAAGAACCGGTCGTCGCGGCACAGCAGGAACCTCGTCGGCACGTCGGGCCACGCGTCGAGCGGCCACGGCTTCTCGAAGGGCGTGCCGGACTGGTTGCGGACATGGTGGAAGGACTCCGCGACCACGTCGGCCGGCACGTCGTGGAGGAACTCGGCCACCGGGTTGAACACATCACCGAGCTCTCGGCCGTCCTGCTCGGCCCGCTCTCGGTGCGCTGCCTCCCACCCGGTGTTGCCCCACCAGTCGCCGGGCGACTCACCCGGCGACGGGACCATCGCCGCCACCAGCACGAGCAGCTCGACCGGCACGCGCGCGCAGACCAACGGCGCGCTGAAGCCGGCCAACGACTGGCCGACGACGACGAGCGGACCGGACGGCGCTCCGATCGCATCGAGGATCGTGTCGACGTACTCGGCCAGCCCGGCCGAGTCGTCGTCGCAGGGCAGGTCCGGTGCCACGACCTCGTGTCCCATCGCCTGCAGCTCGGGGGTGACGAGGTGCCAGTACCACGAGTCGGAACCCGCGCCATGGACGAGGACGAACGTAGCCACCACAGATGAGACGGAAGATCCGGCGACAACTCATCGGTCGCCCGGCGCGGGACGACTCAGGTCGCGTAGAGCAGATCGACGATGACGACGAGATCGGTGTCGGTCGGCAGCCCGGCGTCGGTCAGCCCGTTCGCCGCGAACGCGGCGGTCGGGATCGTCACGGCCCGCCGCCCACCGACTTTCATTCCCGGGAGCTTCTCGACCAGGGCGGGAAGGATCTGTCCGTCGGCCAGGATGATCGGCTGCGGCTGGCCGGTCGTCCACGTGCTCTGCAGGATCTCGCCGGTGTCGCCCCGCGCCGCGGCGAGGTGGACGATGGCCGTGTCGCCCTCGGCGAGCTCGGCGCCGTCGCCCGGCTTCAGATCCTCGCTGAGGAGCTTGGTGGCGGGTTCGTCAGACACCGGCACGTCGGCCTTGACGGGCGCGTCGGCCAGCTGGGCCTTTGGCACGATGCCCAGCACGTCGATCACGAACGACAGCGCATCACCCGGCTTGATCGGGTCACCGGGTGGCTGGTCGCCGTACGCCAGGTCGGCCGGGATGTCGAGCTGCAGCCGCTCACCGGTTTGCGTGCCCTTCAACCCCTGGTCCCAGCCTTTGATCACGCCGCCGGCGCCCAACACGACCGGGAGCGGAGGGCCGCCGTCGAAGTTGGTGTCGAACTGCGTGCCGTCCTCGCTGCGGACGCCGACGTAGTTGACGATGACCAGGTCGCCGTTGGCCGCCTCCGTACCGTCGCCGGGAGTGATCTCGGTGACGACGAGCTTGGTGGGTGTCTCACTGGGGACCTCGACCTCCGGAATCGACGCCGGCACGAGCGTGCCGTCGACCGCGCTGTCCTCCGGAGCGGTCGTCGCCGCGGCGTCCGTTGGCGGAGCTCCGGATCCCGTCGTGGGCGCCCCGGACACGGTCGTCTCGGTGGTCTGTGTGGTCGCGGAGCTCGTGGCCGGACCGGCGCTGTCGTCGTCTCCGCCGCACGCGGCGACGGCGAGGAGGCCGACGGCGAGGACGGCAGCGGCTGGCAGAGCCCGGGGACGCATCGGGGCGACGCTATCGGCGCGGCCGCGGATCCGTTACGCGGCCCGTTCGATCACCGACGTCGTCGCCCGGATCGTCTCGCGCCCGAACCGGCCGGGCTGCGCGACAGCCGCGTCGTGCCCTCCGTCGACCCGGTATGCCTCGGCGTCACGGATCGACTCGAACAGCTGGATCTGGCGGGTGAGCGGGATCACCTCATCGTGCATCGTCACGATGATCGACGTCGGCACGTCGATCTCGCCCAGCCAGTCCTCCGAACGGAAGCGGCCGAGCTCCCGGCCCGCCTCGGCGATCATCCGCCAGTCGTGGGAGGACGCCTGCGCCAGGGCCCACTCATCCCAGGAGTCGACCTTGCGCTGGACGTAGACCTGGTTGCCGACCCAGCGGTGCGCCTGAACCGGCGTGATCCGGGCAGCCGCGGCGAGGCCAGTGAGGCCGAGGAACGACAGCCGCTCGCTGCGGTAGGCGTTGAAGTGCGACGCGGTCGCGGCCAACACCAGCCCGGCGACGCGGTCGCCGTGACGACGCCAGACGAGCTGGGCGATCGCGCCGCCCATCGAGTAGCCGAGGACGACGAACTGGTCGAGCCCGATCGCCTCGGCCATCGCAACCACGTCGTCGGCGCAGTCTTCGAGCCGGAACCTCCGCCGAGGCCGGAGCCCCGCGCCGTGGCCTCGGTAGTCGAACGCCAGGACCCGGAAGTGCTCGGAGAGTGGCTGGTAAACCCGGTAGAAGTTGAGGTCGGCGGTCGCGGTCCACCCGTGGAGCAGCACCAGCGGGGCGGCGCCGGGCGGCCCGGGAAGGTCGCGAAGTTGAATCGTTCCGGCCGGCAGGTCGACGCACCGGCCGGGGAGCAGGCCGGGCGGGGCCGTCGAGCGGTCGGAGTCCACCCGCTCCGTCAGCCGTCAGGCCGCTTCGACGACGAGTACGCGGACCCGCAACTCACCGGTCGGGGCCTCGAACGAGACCGTGTCGCCGGCGCGGTGACCGATCAGGGCGGCGCCCAGCGGTGCCGTCGGACTGATCACGTCGAGGTCGCCCGCCTGCTCCTCGATGTGGCCGACGAGGTAGCGCTCGGCCGCGTCGTCGCTCTCACCCTCGTAGACGAGGGTGACGATGGAGCCGGGCGCGACCACACCGGGCGGCGGCGCCTCGATGATCTCGGCGTGCTCGAGGATGGCCTCCAGTTGGCGGATGCGCCCCTCGAGGTGGCCCTGCTCGTCCTTGGCGGCGTGGTAGTCGCCGTTCTCGGCCAGGTCGCCCAGCTCACGTGCGCGCTCGATCTTCGCCGCGACCTCGAGGCGGCCCCGGGTGGCGAGATCGTCGAGCTCGGCCCGTAGCCGGTCATACGCGGCTTGGGACAACTGGTGCGATTCCATGGTTTGCCGAGCCTATCGGTGCCGTCCGCACCCGCTCGGCACCTTTCAGTACCTACGATTCCGTGCCCTATGGGCCATCGGATCGCAGTGATCGGGGGCGACGGCATCGGTCCCGAAGTGACGGCGGAGGCGCTGAAGGTGCTGCGCGCGACCGGGATCGCGTTCGACGCCGAGGAGTTCGACCTTGGCGGCGGGCGGTACCTGCGAGACGGGGAGATCCTGTCCGACGCGACACTCGACGTGCTGCGCGCCTTCGACGCGATCCTCCTCGGCGCCGTGGGGACACCGGAGGTGCCGCCCGGTGTCATCGAGCGGGGACTCCTCCTCCGGATGCGCTTCGAGCTCGACCTCTACGTCAACCAACGTCCATTCACGGCGGTGGCGCGATCTTCTGTGGGGGGTGCACGGGGGGCGGAGCCCCCCGTGGGTCATGACTTTGTCGTCATCCGCGAGAACACCGAAGGGCCGTACGCGGGCGAGGGCGGGGTGCTGCGCAGGGGCACTCCGCACGAGGTCGCCACCCAGGGAAGCGTCAACACCCGCCGCGGCGTCGAGCGCTGCGTGCGTTACGCCTTCGAACTGGCGTCGACGCGCCCGCGCCGGCACGTGACCCTGGTCCACAAGACGAACGTGCTCACGTTTGCCGGCGACCTCTGGCAGCGCACGTTCGACGAGGTGGCCGCCGAGTTCCCCGCCATCGGCACCGCCTACCACCACGTCGATGCGGCGACGATCTACTTCGTCCAGGACCCGCAGCGCTACGACGTGATCGTCACCGACAACCTGTTCGGTGACATCCTCACCGATCTCGGCGGCGCCGTCTCGGGCGGGGTTGGGCTGGCCAGCTCGGCCAACCTCAACCCGGCGCGAACCGGTCCGAGCCTGTTCGAGCCGGTGCACGGATCGGCGCCCGACATCGCCGGCACGGGCACCGCCAACCCGATCGCGGCGATCCTGTCGGCGGCGCTGATGCTCGACTTCCTCGGCGAGAGCACGGCCGCCGACCGGATCCGGGCCGCTTGCGCCGACCCGGTTAGCGGTAGCACCACCGCCGTGGGTGACGAGATCGCAGCCCGGGTGCGAGAATGACCGCATGCCGATCACGCCGACGCCGAAGATCTGGATGAACGGCGACCTCGTCGACTGGGACCAGGCCCGCATCCACGTGCTCACCCACACGCTGCACTATGGCATGGGCGTATTCGAGGGCATCCGCGCCTACGAGACGTCGCAGGGCCCGGCCGTGTTCCGGCTCACCGACCACATCGTCCGGATGCAGAACTCGGCGAAGATCATCGGGATGGAGCTGCCGTACTCCGTCGAGGAGCTGGTCGAGGCGTGCAAGGTCACCGTCGCGTCGACCGGGCTCGGCTCCTGCTACGTGCGCCCGATCGCCTACTTCGGGTACGGCGAGATGGGCCTCAACACGCTGCCCTGCAGCGTCGACGTGGCGGTCGCCTGTTGGCCGTGGGGCGCCTATCTCGGCGACGACGCGGTCACCAAGGGCGTGCGGATGAAGATCTCCTCGTGGACCCGCCACGACCACAACACGATGCCTCCGGCGTCCAAGACGACCGGCAACTACGTCAACTCGTCGTTGGCGAAGGTCGAGGCGCTGAAGGCGGGCTACGACGAGGCGATCATGCTCAGCCCGAGCGGACTCGTCGCCGAGTGCACCGGGGAGAACATCTTCGTGTCCCGCCAGGGCAGGCTGCTCACCCCGCCGCTGTCGGCGGGCGCGCTCGAGGGGATCACCCAGAACTCGGTGATGACGATCGCCCGCGACCTCGGCCACGAGTGCCGGATCGACAACATCGCCCGCAGCGACCTCTACATCGCCGAGGAGATCTTCGTGTGCGGCACCGCCGCCGAGGTCTCGTCGGTGAACTCGGTCGACGACCGCGAGATCCCGTGCCCCGGTCCGCTCACGACCGCGATCGCCGAGGTCTACGTCCGCGCCGTGCGCGGTGAGGAACCGCAGTACAAGGAGTGGTGCGAGCTCGCCGTCTAGGCGACCGCTTCGCGCAGCATCTGCAAGAACCGTGGGCCGTCGGCCGCGGTGACCACGAGCGCGTTGGGCTCACGGTCGGACAGGCCGAGCAGATCCATCACCACCATTCCTCGGGTGAGCGTGCTGTCGCACTCGACGGCGCAGTGGATTCGGCGGGTCTCGGTCGCCACGGCCGGGTCGATCGCGTAGGCCATCGCGATGGGGTCCGGAAGGTCGAACCCGGCGAGCTTGGTCTCCTCGAGGGCGAACGTGGTGAGGACGCGCTGGATGTCGACGCACATCTGCGCGAGTGGCGTGCCGATGGCCCGAAGCGAGGCCGCCTCGTCCGGCGCGACGACGGCGTGACGGCGTGAGATGTCCCAGCCGACGAGCTCGAGCGGCAAACCCGACTGCAGCACAACGGCCACGGCGTGGGGGTCGACCCACATGTTGAACTCGGCCACCGGGGTGTGGTTGCCGAGGTGGTCGGCGACGGCCCCCATCACGACACACCGGCCGATGCGGCCGGCCAGCGTCGGGTCGCGGCGCAGAGCGATGGCGATGTTGGTCAGCGGTCCGAGCGTCACCAGCGTGAGCTCGCCGGCGTGGCGGTGGGAGGCGTCGAGCAGAGCGTCGACGGCGTGGCCGGGAGTGGGGGAGCGGCTGGTGAGCGGCAGACCGATGTCGCCCATCCCGTCAATCCCGTGGACGTGTTGACCGGTCGACAGCGGGAGCACGAGGGGACGGTCGGCGCCGGCGTGGACGGCCACGTCCACCCCGCACCGCTCGGCGACGTACAGCGCGTTCTGCACGGCGGGGTCGAGCGGCACGTTGCCGGCGACGACTCCGATGCCGACGACCTCGACGTCCGGGTGCCGGAGCGCCATCACGAGGGCGACCGCGTCGTCGCTGGCGGTGTCGGTGTCGATGAAGAACGGTCGCACAGGTCAAGACTCCGGCCGCGAGAAGTATCGCGCCCAGATTTCGCCAGATTTCGGCGGCGGGCCAGGCCGGAAAAATGTGAGCGCCCCGGGTGGCGCTTTCGCGCTGCCCGGGGCAGCTCGACGTGGGACGAACCATCCACCATTGGTCGACCTGCTGGCGTTAGCCTCTCGCTCGACCTCACATCGCCCGTCGTGCCCGAAGGCTCGGCGGGCGATGCCGCGTTATCGGCCCGGTTGCCGGTTACCCGACTCCGTTCCCGTCACGACACCTTTCACGCCACTCCGGACGAATCCGGAGCACCGATCAGACACCGTGAGGACCGTGAACCCGAAGAGCCAGTTGGGGTGGCCCCCCGGAAGACTCGGCCCTTGCTACCCCGAGTGACCGACCGGCGAACCGGCCGACCACCCGACATAGCGGTTGGTGGACATTCGTCCCGTGCACCGACTCCGCTGACGCCTCGTGAATCGGCCCGTTTTCCGCCGGACCCGCCCGAAGGCGAACCCGACAGACTCGGATACCCGACCCCGGTTGGCGTTGCGCTTTCCGGTACGGGGCACACCTTCGCGAACGCATCACCCCAGGTCAAGGGGTAATTTCGAATTCACAGGGTTCTCCCCAGAACTTTCCCGTTACCCCCAGGAAACGACCATTCATCCACCGTTCATGCACAACGAAAAGCACAACTCGCCCACACCTGCGCCCAGCCGACACATCCTGTTCACACTCCGCAAACACGCCGGGAACAAGTCCACCGTACGGTCGCGCCCGTGGCGCCGTTCGCCCCGACGGACGCCGGGTTCGGGGACTTCGCCCGACGCGGCGCGCTCGGCGATCGTGAGCGCGCGGTGCTCGCCGTGCTCGTCGAGCACCACGGTCGGGTGGTCGACCGTTCGTCGCTGCGCCATCGAGCCGGGCTCGACGAGCTCAGCCCCCGTCGCTGCGACGCGCTCCTGGTCCGGGTGCGCGCGGCGCTCGGAGACGAGGCCATCGTCACCGTCCGCCGCCGGGGGTGGATGCTGCGCAGCGAATCGATCGCGCTCGCCGCCGCGATCATCGGTTCGATGCCCGGTTGACCGTGCTCGCCCTGCTCGGTCAAGCCGAGACCATCGATCTCGCCCGACTGCTGCTCGACCTGCTGGTCGTGGTGGTCGCGGCCAAGCTCGCCGCCGAGGGCTGCGAGTGGATCGGCGTACCGACCGTGCTCGGCGAGATCGTCGCCGGCATCATCATCGGCCCGTCGGTGCTCGGGCTGGTGCAGCTCGACGGCGCACGCGGCGTCAGCCTCGGGGTCATCGCCGAGATCGGGGTCCTGCTCCTGCTCGTGCAAGTGGGCATGGAGATGGACATCAGCGGACTCGGCCGGGTGGGCCGCGCGTCGCTGCTGGTGGCCCTGGTCGGGGTCGCCCTCCCGTTCGCGGCGGGGACCGCCGCCGGGGTCAGCTTCGGCGAGACCACGGAGACTGCGCTGTTCCTCGGCGCCGCGCTCACGGCGACGAGCGTCGGGATCACGGCCAGAGTGCTCGGCGACCTCCGCGCGCTGGCGACCACCGAGGCGCGCGTCGTGCTCGGCGCCGCGGTCGCGGACGACGTGCTCGGGTTGATCATCCTCACCGTGGTCGTCAGGGTCGTCACGGGCGAAGGAGTCACGGTCGGCACCGTCGCCTCTACGACCGCCCTCGCCCTCGGCTTTCTCGTCCTCGCCGCGGCGATCGGACTGCTCGCCGTGTCACCGGCACTCGAGGCAATCCATCGGTGGTCGCGGTCCGGCACGACGTTGACGGTCGCCGCGCTCGCCCTGGTTCTCGTCCTGGCCACGCTCGCTGATGCCGCCAACCTGGCCTTCATCATCGGGGCGTTCATCGCCGGCCTGGCCCTCGGCCGTTCCCGGCACCAAGCCCAGGTCGCCTCGGACCTGAACAGCGTGGGTACGGTCTTCATCCCCGTGTTCTTCGTCCTGATCGGCGTCAACGCCGATCTCGAGGCGATGTTCCGCCCGAGCGTGCTCGCCGTAGCGGGAGTGCTCAGCCTCATCGCCGTCGCCGGCAAGCTGGCGTCCGCCGTGGGCGCCGTCGGTCTCCGCGCCGATCGCCTTCTCATCGGGATCGGCATGATCCCGCGAGGGGAGGTCGGTCTGATCTTCGCCAGCATCGGGCTCAGCCGGGGCGTGCTCGACGACGAGTTGTACGGAGCGCTGCTCCTGGTGGTGCTGCTGTCCACCCTCGTCACCCCCCCCGTGCTGCGATGGCGGATCAACGCCACGGGCGCCGTCGCGCTGGGGGCGGCGCTCGACGAGGAGACGACCCCGGAGCCAGAGGCAGGATGGATCGCGGTGGACAACGGGGTCATCGCCCTCGCCGGCACGCCCCCGGTGGCGGCGACGATCCCGATTGCCCTCG
>JBKOUV010000288.1:0-4744 GCA_046723555.1 Actinomycetota bacterium
CGGATGCGCGACGTGCGCTGGCTCGCCGCGGCGAGGAACACCTCCGGTGCCGACGAGTGGCTGTACTCCTCCAGGAAGTGGTGCTCGACCTCCCAGGCGTAGTCGTAGCCGAGCCCGTCGGCGAGCTCGATCTGCTCCAACGCCTGGTTCACCAACTCGTACTCGTCGTCGCGGCTCCACGGCCTTGGCAACTGCAGCTCGTAGAAGATGCCGAACCTCATGGCTCAGGTGTAGCCCGCGGCAGCCTCATTCCACGAGGCGCAGACCGGCCGGGCTCGTCGACGGTTCGGCGAGCGGGAGCTCGACGACGAACTCCGTGCGATGGCCCGGGAAGAGGTGCTCGCTCATCAGCACCGGGTGACCTTTGGTGTCGGTCGTGACCCGCTGGCAGCGCAGCACCGGGGCGCCGACCGGAACGCCGAGCAGCTTGGCGTTGGCGGCGTCGGCGGCGTCGGCGGCGATGGTCTGCGTCGCGCCGCGCAACGGGACGTCGAGCAGCTCGTAGAACGGATGCCGCTCCACGTCCTCGCGCGACAGCGACGCACCGAGCTCGGCCGGGCACCAGACCGTCACGACGGCGAACGGCTCGCCGTCGGCGAGGTTCACCCGCTTGACCCGCAGCACCTGGTCGACGCCGAGCACCCGCTGGACCCGCTCGGGTGGCGCGACGAAGGCGAACTCGATGACCCGCCGCTCGCCCTCGCGACCGCTGTCGTGGAGCTGGTCCTCGATCGTGCCCAGGTGCTCGAGGCGCTGCCGCACCGGCTCGGTGGCGACGAACCAGCCGAAGCCCTGGCGGGCCGCGATCAACCCGTCCTCCCGGACCAGCTCGAGCGCCCGCCGGACCGTCACCCGGCTGGCGCCGAACTCGGCGGACAGCTCGGCCTCGCTGGGCAGGAGCGATCCGGGCGGGGCGGCGGCGGCCCGGGCCCGCAGCTCGGCGGCGATCTCCTGGTAGCGGATGCGCCTCACTTGTATTACAGTTGTCTACATTCGCTGAGAATGCAAGGACCAAGGGGTTCATCCATGAACGTCACTTCCACCACCCCGATCGAGCTCGTCGAGGAGGTCTACGCCACGCTGGCCGAACGGGTCGGCCTCGGCCGCGAGCGACTCGGCCGCCCGCTCACCTTGACCGAGAAGATCCTCGTCAACCACCTCGTCGATCCGGGCGGCCAGGAGCTGGTGCGGAGCGAGTCGTACGCCGACTTCCATCCGGACCGGGTGGCGATGCAGGACGCCACGGCCCAGATGGCCCTGCTCCAGTTCATGACTGCCGGGCTGCCGGCCGTGGCGGTCCCGTCCACCGTGCACTGCGACCACCTCATCCAGGCCAAGGTCGGGGCGTCGATCGACCTCGGGGTGGCGCTCGACACCAACCAGGAGGTCTACGACTTCCTCCGCTCGGTGTCAGCGAAGTACGGCATCGGCTTCTGGGGTCCGGGCAGTGGGATCATCCACCAGGTCGTGCTGGAGAACTACGCGTTCCCCGGCGGAATGATGATCGGCACCGACTCCCACACGCCCAACGCCGGCGGGCTGGGGATGGTGGCGATCGGGGTCGGCGGGGCCGACGCCGTGGACGTGATGACCGGCTTCCCGTTCAACGTGCGGTGGCCCCAGGTCATCGGGGTCCACCTCACCGGGTCGCTGTCGGGCTGGTCGAGCCCGAAGGACGTGATCCTCGAAGTCGCCCGCATCCTCACCGTCGAGGGCGGCACCGGGGCGATCATCGAGTACCACGGCCCGGGTGCCGACTCGATCTCCGCCACCGGCAAGGGGACGATCTGCAACATGGGCGCCGAGATCGGCGCGACCACGTCGCTGTTCCCGTACGACGCCAACATGGGCGCCTACCTCAAGGCCACCGGCCGGGAGGCGATCGCCGACGCTGCCGATCACGTCGCCGAGCACCTGCGCCCCGACGAGGGCGCGTTCTACGACCGATTGATGGAGATCGACCTCGACGAGCTCAAGCCGCTGATCAACGGGCCGCACTCCCCCGACCGCGCCCACCGCGTCGGCTCGGAGGTCGGCGACGCAGCGCGGGAGAACGGATGGCCGCTCGAGATCTCGTCCGCCCTCATCGGGTCGTGCACCAACTCGTCGTACGAGGACATCACCCGCGCCGCGTCGGTGGCTCGGCTCGCCGCCGCCAAGGGGCTGCAGTCGAAGGTCGAGCTGCTCGTCACGCCGGGGTCCGAGCAGGTCCGGGCGACGATCGAGCGGGACGGGCTGCTCGCCGACCTGGAGGCGATCGGCGCGACGGTGCTCGCCAACGCCTGCGGGCCGTGCATCGGGCAGTGGGCGCGTTCGAAAGAGCTGCTCGAGGCCCCGAACACGATCGTCAACTCGTACAACCGCAACTTCCCGAAGCGCAACGACGGATCGGCGAGCACGCTCGCCTTCGTCACCTCGCCGGACACCGTGATGGCGCTCGCCCTCGCCGGACGCCTCGACTTCGATCCGACGTCCGACACCCTCACCGCACCGGACGGCAGCGAGGTCCGGCTCGAGCCGCCCGTCGGCGAGGTGCTCCCGGACAAGGGCTACGACCCGGGCGAGAACGCGTTCACCGCGCCGCCCGACGATCCGTCGAGCGTGGAGGTCGAGGTCAGCCCGACGAGTGAACGGCTCCAGTTGCTCGACCCGTTCCCGGAGTGGGACGGCCAGGACCTCCGCGACCTCCCGGTCCTCGTCAAGGCCCAGGGCAAGTGCACGACGGACCACATCTCGGCCGCCGGGCCGTGGCTGCGCTTCCGCGGTCACCTGGAGAACATCTCCGGCAACCTGTTCCTCGGCGTCGTCAACGCGTTCACGGGCGGCACCGGCGAGGGCAAGGACCAGACCGACGGCGAGACGCGGCCGTACCCCGAGATCGCCAAGCGGTACGCCGAGCAGGGCATCCGGTGGTGCGCGGTCGGCGACCGCAACTACGGCGAGGGCTCGTCACGCGAGCACGCGGCGATGGAGCCCCGGTACCGCAACGGGGTCGTCGTGTTCGCCCGCAGCTTCGCCCGGATCCACGAGACCAACCTGAAGAAGCAGGGGATCCTGCCGCTGACGTTCGCCGACGCCGGGACGTACGACGAGATCGGCGAGGACGACCGGATCAACGTGCTCGACCTGCCGCCCGTGCCGAATCAGCGGGTGCGCTGCCAGGTCGTCAAGCCGGACAGCTCGACCGTCGACTTCGAGGCGACCCACACCTTCAGCCCCGACCAGGTCGAGTGGTTCAAGGCCGGCTCGGCCCTCAACATCGTCCGCCAGAAGGTCGCCGCCAATCGGTTCTGACGAATTCCAGGATCGCTGAGCGATCCCAGGACTCGTCAGAATCGCGACACGCACTCGAGCGCGTTCAGCGCACCGTCCGGAAGAAGGCGCGCACCTCGTCGACGAAGACGCCCGGCTGCTCGAACGACGCGAAGTGCCCGCCCCGAGCGAGCTCGTTCCAGTGGCGGATGTCCGAGAACCGACGCTCCGCCCAGCGACGCGACGCCCGGAAGATCTCCTTGGGGAAGATGGACATGCCGGCCGGCACGTCCACCGGGTCGCGAGCCCCCCGCCGGAAGCTCTCCCAGTACAGCCGGGCCGAGGATGCGCCAGCCGCCGGAAGCCAGTAGTGCATCACGTTGTCGAGCAGCCGGTCGCGGGTGATCACGTCCTCGGGATGACCGCCGTGATCGGTCCACGACCAGAACTTCTCCAGCACCCACGCCGCCTGCCCCGCCGGCGAGTCGACGAGCCCGTAGCCGACGGTCTGTGGCCGGGTCGCCTGCTGCGTCGAGTAGCCCGAGTCCCACTCCTGGTAGTAGGCGAGTGACGCCAGTGCCGCCTGCTCGGCCTCGGTGTGCTCGGTCGCGCCGTGGGGTGGACCGACCGTGACCATGTTGAGGTGGATGCCGACGCAATACCCCGGGTCCTGCACACCGAGCCGGGTCGTCACCGCTGCGCCCCAGTCGCCGCCCTGGGCGCCGTAGCGCGGATAGCCGAGCGCGGCCATCAGCCGCGCCCAGCAGCCGGCGATGCGCTCGACGTTCCAACCGGCCTCGGCCGGCTTGTCGCTGAACCCGTAGCCGGGAAGGGTCGGGCAAACGACGTGAAAGGCGTCAGCGGCATCCCCGCCGTGGGCTGCCGGGTCGCGCAACCGCCCGATCACGTCGAGGAACTCGACCACCGACCCCGGCCAGCCGTGGGTCAGCACGAGCGGGAGCGCCGCCGGTTCCGGCGACGGGGCGTGGAGGACCTGGATGCCGAGCCCGCTCGGGTCGGTGTAGCGGAGTTGCTCGAACCCGTTGAGCTCGGCCTCGACCCGCCGCCAGTCGTACTCCTCGGCCCAGTACCGGCACAGGTCCTGGACGTACGCCAGCGGGACGCCCTGCGACCAGTCGTCGACCGTTTCCCGATCGGGCCACCGCGTCCTCCGCAGCCGGTCGCGCAACTCGGCGAGCTCGGATTCGGCAACGGCGATCGGGTGTGAGGTCAGCGCGGCGCTCATCAGCGCAAGCTTTAGTCCGTGCCCGGACGGCGCTCCGACTCGGCGGTGGGGTCACCCTTATAGCCGGGTGGATACGTGGCGGCGAGCTCGGCGTCGGTCGGGGTCCTCACCTGCCTCGCCTCCTCGGGGAGCAGCTCGCCGATCGCGGCCATGATCCGCTTGGTGTCGAGGTCGAGCGACTCGTACTCCAACTCGACGGGAGTGCCGACACGGATGCGGACGGTCGGCGGATCGTTGAGCTTGAGC
>JBKOUV010000326.1:0-3267 GCA_046723555.1 Actinomycetota bacterium
GCTCGACACGCCGGCAGGCGTCGTCGAGCTCCGCTGACGAGAAGCGCCTACAACCACCAACGGTTGTGCTGACGCGATCCCAGCAGCACCGGCTGACGACCCCGAACGCCGCCATCCGCCGAGCCGCGAACCCGCCAGATCGGCACATCGATTGCGCTGGCAGTCCTCGGAACAACGGAGGAGTGCTCTGTCCACACGGTCAAGCGGTTGGCGATCCGGCGAGGCGCTCGAAGTGCAGGCTCCACGGGGAGCCGCCCTCCACGGAGAACTGACCTCAGCGACCGCTTCAATCTGAGGCGCCTCCATGCTCACGGTGCGGGGAGCCCAGATGTTTCTCGATCGCGTCGGCCCGCCCGAAGCCCAACCGCCGGCATCGACGACCGTCCTCGGCGACTGGTACGCGACGGTCCTGTTCTGGAAGCCGCACGTCGCGCTCTTCGTCAACGAGCGGACCCTGCTCCCGGTGCTCACACCGTTCGCGCCCGCACGAACGCTGCTCAGCCGGTTCCCCGAGTCCGCCGAGTTAGCGCTCGCGCTTCACGGCCTCTCCGGTTCGTTCATCAGCACCGAACGCGAAGCATGAGGCTGGCGAGGCTGGCGAAGACCGCCAATCAAGCATCATCGGCATGCTCAACGAGTTCGCGTTCGTCGCCGACCAGTGGCGCGCGCGAACACCGGCGACCTGCTCGACTTGTCGATGCGGCTCTCTGACGTGCCATGTGGACCCCTCGACGAGGGTTCATGTGGCGAAGCGTCCGTTCTGGGCGGGAGGCAGCTTTAAGGAACGCGTATTGGTGCGACCTCGACGCGGGTGTCGGAGAAGGTGGGTGCGTTGCCCAAGTCAGCGAAGGCCGTGCGCGTGATGGCGTTGGCGGTGGCTTCGCCTGGGGTGAGCTTGCGCCAGTGGCCGAGGCTGCAGACCAGGACGCCTCGGGCGACCTGGTCGCCGGCGCCGATGCGGGCGGTCGCCTGCAGGTCGCCGCGCTCGTTGAAGATCCGCACCGGTTCGCCCTCCTCGATGCCGCGCGCCTCGGCGTCGTCTTGATGGATGATCACGGACTGCTCGCCCTGCACACGGCGCTGGTAGTCCATGTTGGCGTACTGCGAGTTGAGGAAGGCGTGGGCCTTGGGTGACAAGAAGTAGAGCGGGTACGGGGAACCGTCGGCGTCCTCGGCGGGCGCGACATAGTGGGGAAGCGGATCGACCGCGCCGCCAGGCTGGAACTCGTTGTAGCCCTCGCGGAACACCGGTACCACGATGTTGCCCACCTGTTCGGCGAGCGACGAGCGGAACTCGCACTTGCCCGACCCCGTGGGGAAGTTCCCTTCGGCGTGGGGCGCGTAGTGGTCGGCGTCGGGGAGGTTCAGTCGAGCCCAGCCCTTCTCCTTGAGGAGGTCCAGCGTGATCCCATCGAGCACCGGAGCCGACCAATCCATCGCCGCGAGGGCCATCTCCTCGTCGCTGAGTCCATACCAGTCGATGTCGAGGCCCATCCGCCGGCTGAGGCGGCGGAACTGCTCCACGTTGGACACCGCTTCGCCGAGCGGCTCGATGGCCGGCTGGTTGAGCGACAGGTAGAGGTGACCCCAAGAGAACATCAGGTCGAACTGCTCCAGCTGCGTCGTCGCCGGCAGGACGATGTCGGCGTAGTCGGCGGTGTCGGTGAGGAACTGCTCGCTCACGACCGTGAACAGATCCTCCCGAGCGAGGCCGGACAGCGTCCGGCCCTGATCGCACGCCTGGGTCACCGGGTTGGAGTTGTAGACGAATAGGGCCTTCACGGGTGGATCGAGTCCGAGTTCTCCAGTGAGCGCCGGGCCCAACTGGAACTGGTTGACGACGCGGGTGCCTGGCTGGATCAAATCCGGACGGGATAGCATGTCCCACTTCAGCGGGAACGCCCACAACGGGAGCTGCAGGATCCCGCCGCCTACGTGGCGCCACGCTCCGACCAGGGCCGGAAGGCAGGCGATGGAACGCACCGCCTGTCCGCCTCCGGCGTTGCGTTCGATGGCGACGCCGATGCGGATCGCCGACGGTTGGGTCGTGGCGAACTCCCGGGCGAGGGTGACGATGTCCTCGGCCGGGATCCCGGTGACGGTCGCTGCCCACTCCGGCGTGTACTGCTGCACGCGTTCGGCCAACTCGTCGAAGCCGGTCGTGTACCGCTCGACGTAGTCGTGGTCGACGAGGTCGGCGTTGACGATCACGTTCATCATGGCGAGGGCGAGCGCCCCGTCGGTGCCCGGCCGGATGGGGATGTACCAGTCGGCGCTCTGTGCCGTGCGGTGGCGCAGCGGATCGATCGCCACGACCTTGGCGCCTCGCTCTTGGGCCTGTTTGATGAACGGCCACATGTGCAGGTTGGTGGAGCGGACGTTGCAGGCCCACAAGATGATGTAGCGGGAGTGGGCGAAGCTCTCGGGGTCCATCCCCGCCGTCGGCCCGAGGGTCATGAAGTGCGCCGTGCACGAGCCCGAATCGCAGAACGTCCGCTCGCTGACGGTGGCGCCCAGGGCATGGAAGAACGGGTCGCCCACGGTGAGGCCGTTGAGGATGCCCTCGGTACCCAAGTAGCTGTAGGGCAGGATCGCCTGTCCGCCGAACTCGCCGATCACCTGCCGGAACCGCGTGGCGATCTCGTCGAGGGCGTCATCCCAGCTGATCCGCTCAAAGCGACCTTCGCCTTTGGCGCCGACCCGGCGAAGCGGGTGGAGAACACGCGCGTCGCTATAGGTGTGGTGGGTGTAGTCGTTCACCTTCACGCACAGGCCACCCCGGGTGAAGGGATGGTCCGGATCTCCCCGTACCTTGGTGGCGCGCCCGTTCTCGACCGTGACGAGCATCGCGCACGTGTCCGGGCAGTCATGGGCACACGCCCCCCGCACGATCCGGACGTCTTCGCTCACTGTCATCGGCGTGCTCCTCTCATCCCGGGCTCCTCGCGGCAGCGTGCTCCTCGACTCCGCCGGTGTCAACGGGCCATCGCGCCGAAGGCCTCGTCCAGACCGACGACGAGCTCAGAGTGCGTCGGCGGCGGTCTGCGTCCCCGCGCAGCGACGCTGTGCCTCGCCTGGGCGTCATCCACTCGGTGCACAGATGTAATGGAACGGCCGGCTCCTGCCCCGCACGATGATTCGTGGGTCAGCCGCTTTGGCGGATGGAGCCACATACGGAGAGGAGCCGACCGTGTCCACCAGTTTGCCGCATCGCGGCGTTGTTCATCTCGGTCTGGATGTGTCGAAGGACTGGATCGCGGTCGGGGT
>JBKOUV010000009.1:0-9471 GCA_046723555.1 Actinomycetota bacterium
GTAACGAGCGAGCCTCATACCGCCGAGCAGCGCTGACGCGCGGAGGGCGCCCGGAGGGCGCCCCCGTTGCGTCGGTCGTAGCGTCCCTGGTTGCTGAAGACCTTGGAGGCTGCGATGGCCGACTATGCGACCCTACTGCGGGACCACACGACGCTTACTTGCCGGTCGGTGGACCGTGTGTTCCTGCAGGCGTGGGTGCCGAATCTCCAAACGCCGGGCCTCGTGGCGCGGTTCTGTCTTGGGCGAGGGTTCCGATATCCGTCCTCGGTGGCGTTGGGCAAGATCGGCGAGCGGTTCATCAAGGACATCGAGCGTTTCGCGAAGGAAACCGGCACCCCGGTCGTGCACTTCAAGAAGGGCGAGAGCAAGGAGGCGTTCGCCCGGCCCTACATCGACGCGGCAGCGACCGAGGGCGGTGACGGGAAGGTGGCGCTGATCGGCATCGCCCAGGAGCGGGCGTCGGTGTGGCGGTCGTGGAAGCGCAAGGGGACCGAGCACTGGCGGCGACCTCAGCAGGACTGGGGCCGCCAGACGGCGATGATCAACCACTACTACTTCTACGTGTGGGACGCGGAGTGGGGTCCCGCGTTCTGGAAGACCAACGCCTACGCCCCGTTCCCGGTGTGGCTCTACTTGAACGGCCACGAGTGGGCCAAGCGCCAGCTCGACAAGGCCGGTGTGACCTACGAAGCGCTCGACAACGGGTTCCGCTCGTGCGCAGACCCGCGTCGCCTGCAGCAGGTGTGCGACCGGCTCGGGCCGGGGGCGGTCAAGAGCTTCTTGTGGCGGTGGCAACGCCGGCTGCCGTCGCCGTTCACCCGCGCCGACCTCCACCGCGGCTACCTCTACGACCTCGCCTTCCGCCAGATCGAGTTCTCCGACACCCGCGTCTTCGATCGCCCACAGGCCGGCCGCGCCTTCTTCGAGGGCGTCATCCGCGATCACCTCGACCTTGGCCGTCCCGATGAGGTCGCGATCATCTTCGATCGGCGGATCACCAAGAAGACGCCCGGCTCGTTCCGCACCAAGGTCATCACCAAGGGCGTCGACCCTCAGCTGTCCATCTACTACCGCTCGTCTCGCCTCAAGCAGTACTTCAAGCAAGGCAGAGCGCTGAGAACCGAGACGGTGATCTGCGATACCCGCGACTTCGGGATCGGACGACGCGTCTGCGCCGAGAACTGGCATGCCCTCCGGGCAGTTGGCGAGTCCGCCAACCGGCGTCTGTGCGACGCCGAAGCCGCAGCCGCACGCCCCGCACCCGACGTGGTCACCTTCCTCCAGGTGACCCGGCCCACCATCGACGAGGGCCACTACAGCCCCGGGCTCCGCTTCGGCGAGCCGCGGGTCATGGCACTGCTGGCCGCCCTGGCCAGCCACCGCCATCTCGTCGCGGGGTTCACCAACGCCCAGCTCACCGAGCGAGTCGCCGCTCTGCTGCTCGACACGCCCTACACCAGCCGTCAGGCCACCTACGACCTGCGCCGACTTCGACGCAAAGGCCTGATCAACCGCCGACCCCACAGCCAGCGCTACGACCTCACCGACGTCGGCCGACGCATCACCGTACTGTTCACCAAGACCTACGGCCGAGTGCTCACCCCCGGGCTCGCCGCCATGGACCTCGCGTTGCCCGCCGACGTCGCCTCACGCAGCCCACTCGCCCAAGCCTGGCGCCAACTCCAACACCAACTCGACGACTTCGTCGACGTCGGCCTCGCCGCCGCCTGACCCGCACCGAACTTGACCGAATCTCGAACCTAGGCTCCGCCTAATCGACGTAGGTGCAGGCAGTCGGCCGGCCGGCCGGCAACGGCAGTTCGCCGCCCGGGCGTCCGTCAACTGGCTCGTCGTTGCGAGCGGATCAGACGCCGAGGCGTCCCCACGGTCCCCAAATGGCGAAGGTGATGGCTTGCGCAGCTTGGATGTTGACGAACAACGTGTGGCCGTCGGGGCTGAAGGTGGCGCCGGCGAACTCCTCGCCGAAGCGCGGTGCGTGAGGCGGCGCGTTCCGGCGCAGTCGGTTGAGGACCAGGTTGGCCAGCGTGCCGTCGGCATCGAGGCGGCGGACGTAGTTGTCGCCCGGCCCGTCCTCGCAGATGACGATGCTGCCGCGGTTGTTGCGGGCCGTGATGTTGTCGGGCAGCTCGAGCGCCGTTGCGCTCGGCGCCTGGTAGCGGCACGTCAGGGTCTGCGTGTGCGGGCGGTACGACCACACCTGGCCGGTTCCGTTGCCGTAGCCGGCGATCAACTCCGGCCCAGTCTCCGCGGCGCCGCCACCCTGGGTCGACGTGAAGTAGATCTCACCCTTGGCGAACGTCGCCCCCTCGAGACGGGAGAACCCGGCCGCCCCGCGGGCGCGACCCTGGTTGCCGACGAACACGATCGCCTCGTTGTTCGTGGGTGAGTTCGTGAACCGCCCGTCCGTCCCGGGGAACGGTTCGTCGATGTCGACCCATTCGATCGGATAGGTGTGGCCGAGCGACTGGTTCTGTTCCAGGTGCGCATTGTCGCTTCCGACGACCTTGAGCATCTGCAGGCGGCCGCCGTCCTCGATTCCGCCCTCCTGCATCGGGTTGCTCGGCGGGAGGTAGCGGTAGAAGCCCGACGGGAAGGCGAAGTTGTCCTCCGTCAAGTAGAGATTGCCGTCATCGGGGCAGAACGCAGCGGCCTCGTGGGCGAACCGGCCCGCATGCATGATCGGAACCCGCGCCGAGCGCCCACCCGCCGGCACCTCGAAGATGAAGCCGTGCGGCTTCGTCAGTGGGGCGTTCGAGACTCCCGTGAAGTCGGGTCCGACGTCGGGACCGTTGACGGTCTCCTCACAGGTGACCCATGCGCCCCACGGCATGCGTCCACCGGAGCAGTTCATCTGGGTGCCGTTCAGGCTGGTGAAGGCGTCGAGCACGATCCCGTCAGGGGAGACGAGCGTCGTGGTGGTACCGCCCTGCGCCATGGCGTCGTACGGCGTCGCACTCGCCGGGCCGAACGCCGGACCCGGGTTGTTCACCTCGTGGTTCCTCACCAGCCACACGTTTCCGTCCGGGCCGGGAAAGGCTGCCATGCCATCGTGACGGCCGGGCAGCGTGGTTCCGTCGGGGAGGATGATGGGCGGACCGTCGGTGTCGTGGAACGAGCGGTAGTGGAATCCCGCTCGGACGTGCAGGCGGACGACGCCGTCGCGCAGATCGGCCACCGGCGACAGTTCCCCGCTCGGGGGCGCGGCCCCCGCCCGTTGCGCGACGAGCGCCTCCAGCGGCCCGCCCATCATCACTCCACCGGCAGTCGCCGCGACCCCGCGCAGAAACGTCCGACGATCGACTGTGCCCATCTGTCCCCCTTGTGCCCGTTGAACGAGAACACTTTACCCGAGCCGCGGTCGTCTGGGTCTGGCCGGGCTCACGGCTGGTCCGGCGGAGGATGGGCGCGGGCGCTCAGCCGAACGTGAACACGAAGGCCTCGACACCGGGGTCGGCGAACTCGATTTCGAACCGTCGGTCGCCGACCGGTGACGGCTGGCGGATCAGCTGGTACATCCGCTGGTAGTCGGCAACGCCGTCGCCGTTCTCTCCGACGTCGATGCCGTGGGCCCGCCCAAGGGCCTCGCCGTCGAGGCGCACCCTGAAATGCACCGGCGGCCGTCCCGCCGGCGGACCCATCACGAGATGCAGGTCGCGCGCGCGGAATCGATACGAGATCACACCGCCAGCCTCGCTGAGCTGCGCCGGCACCGCGCCGATCACCCAGTCACCCGACAGCGCCCAGTGGTTGCGCCGCAACTCCGCCGGTGCCGAGTACACGTGGCGCTGGTCCGGCATCACCCCGGCGGGCGAGGCGAACCCGACGGCGCGTTCGTAGCCCAGGTAGGTCTCGGGCGAGCCCAGGCTGGCCCAGTCGGCGGGGGCCTCGACACCGTCAGGCGCCAGGCGGACGAGCCCCAGATCGACGTCGGCACCGGCCTCGCCCAACAGCATCTGCAGCACCATCTCCGATTCCTCGTACTCACCCTCACCGAAGTGGTGGTGCCGGATCCGACCCTGGGCGTCGATGAAGTAGAGCGCCGGCCAGTAGTGGTTGTCGAACGCTCGCCACACGGCGTAGTCGTTGTCCACCACCACCGGGTACCGGACGTCCATCTCCTTGATGGCGCGGTCCACGTTGCCGAGGTCGCCCTCGAACTCGAACTCGGGCGTCTGCACCCCGACGACGGCCAGCCCCTTGCCCGCGTACTTGTCCGCCCACGCCCGCACGTAGGGCAGCGACCGGATCCAGTTGATGCACGTGTAGGTGCCGAAGCTCACCAGGACCACGCGGCCCCGCAGATCCGCGGCCGTCAACGGTCCCGAGTTGAGCCAGACCGTCGCGCCGTCGAACCCGGGCAAGTGGCCCTCAACCGGAAATTCATTGCGATGACGGAGCATGAGTGGGGCCTCCTCCCTCGATCGAGCCCGACCCTAGATTGCCCCGTTGCGGTCATCGGCGCCACGGTCAGCTCCAGCCGGCTGGGCCGTAGGTCTGGGCCGGCTGGAGCGGCTCAGCCGTGCTAGTCGGGCAAGCCGAATGAGTAGAGCTTGTTGTTGGGCGTTCCGAAGCCGAGGTTGCTGTACCCCGATCCCCAGAACAGCCGGCCGTCGGAAATGGCGGCACCGGAGAGACACGAGCCGCCGCTGGCGAACTCCCACAGCACCGCGCCGGTGGCCCCGTTGAGCGCGTACATGTGCCCCAACGGATCAAGTGCGCACGCGAAGACGACGCCGTTGGCCGTTGTGGCCGGACCGGAGGTGCTGTCGCCGTGCGGTGGCGTGGTCTGCCAGAGCAGTTCGCCGGTGGCGGCATCGATCCCGCTCCAGATCCCGTCGGTTGTCGTCGTGCCGTCTGGCAGGGTCCAGGACACACCGTTGCTGTTGGCGTTGGCGGTGTAGACGTGCTGGCCGTCGACGGCGGAACCCCATTGCAGACCGCCGGCGGTGCCGCCGGGACCGGCTTGGGTGACGTAGACCACCGCTCCCGTGCTCGGCTCGAGCGCCCAGTACTGACCGCTCTTCTGTCCCGCTCCGACGAGGTCACGACTGCCTGACGCGGTCTTCACCGTGAACAAGGCGGGTGCCTGGCCGAAGTCGAAGTCAGGTCCGGCCGGCTCGGGGCAGTTGACCCCTTCGCCCAGGAACGGAATGCAGTCCACCGTCCAGGCGTCGAAGCCCAGCGCCCGCGTCGCCCACCGGACGGCTCCCGTCCTCAGGTCGAGGGCCAGCATCGAGTCGAAATGATCGTCCGCGGGCAGGCACGCCTGTTGGGCTTCCGGGTCGTCACCGGCGGCAGCGACGCAGTCGAGGGTCGCCTGCGGCGCGTCGTAGTTGTTCCCGGTGGCGATGTAGAGCTGGCCGCGCTTGCCGTCGATCGCCGGCGAGCTGCCCCACACCGCGACCCCAGGGAATCCCTCCGGTGTCATCGAGGTCTGCCAGACGATCGCCCCGGTGTTCAGGTTGAGCGCCGCCATCTGGCCCCGGAACGAGCAGCAGTCATAGGCGGGGTTGGTCGCCAAGCCCTCCTCGCGCGAGGACGTGCCGACGTAGACCCGGTTGCCGAACACGGTGGCCGACTGGGTGATGATGGCCGCCGGATGCGCATCCAGCCTGGTGCGCCACAGCACGGCTCCCGTGTCCTTGTCGAAGGCGAGGACTTGTCCGCCGCCGCTGACCCCGCCCTGGGTGCCGATGATCACCTTGTTGCCGGCGATCGCGGGCGTCGCCCTGGCCTTGTCCCCGGAGACGCCGCTGGCGGCGGCGATGCTCACCGTCCACCGCTGCTCGCCCGTCGCCTTGTCGACCGCGTACAGGTTGCCGGCCCAGTCGGGGAAGTACACCGTGTCCCCGTCCACGGCCGGGGTCGCGGACACGTCGCCACCGGTCGTGAACGCCCACTTCACCTCGAGCTCGTCCACATTGGTGACGCTCAAGGTCTTCTCGTTCGCTTGGAATCGCGTGTTCTGCAGGTTTCCGCCCGCCGAGTTCCATTGGCTCCCGCCGGAAGCGGCGAACGCCACCCCTCCCAACAATGTGCTCACCGCCACGATCGCGATCGCCCCGGACGCCCGGTTTCTCGGTCTCATCAAGCCCCCAATCATGGGAATGGCGGGAGGCCCGTCCGATCCCCCCGCATGCGGGTATTTCTGACGTCGCAGCACCCCCCGGCGCACGACCTCATTGAGACCTATACGGATCAGCACGCCGCGCGGTTCGCGATTCGCTCATGTTCCGCGCGCATTCGGGGACGCCCGCCGGCTGCTCTGGCCGAGCCGTGCCTCGGTATGCTGCGTCCCGGATCGGGCGCGGTGCCCGTGGTGAGAGGCGGGTAGGCGGTGGAATCGATCAGTGGGACCCGGCGCATGCGCGGCCGCCGGGGCCGATGACCGGAACGCTGTACGGTCGGGCCGACGCGCTCGACGAGTTGCGGACCATCCTGCGAGGCAGCCCGCTCACCACCGTGACCGGCCAGGCCGGGGTCGGCAAGACGCGTTTGGTCGAGGCGTTGATGGCCGAACTCGCGCTCGTCGATCCGACGATCGACGAGGCGACGTTCGTGCCGCTCGCCGAAGTGACACGGCCGGAATTGGTACTGCCGGCCATCGCCGCTCGACTAGGCGTCGCGGAAGGACGGTCACACTCGCCGTTGGATCGAATCGTCGAGGCGCTCGGGGGCCGTTCCCACCTGTTGGTGCTCGACAACTTCGAGCACCTGCGGGCGGCCGCCGGTGAAGTGGCCGGGCTCACGGGGTGCTGTCCGGGGCTGCGCATCGTCGTCACCAGCCGAGTGCCCTTGCGCCATCGACCGGAGCACGTCATGTCGCTCCACCCGCTCGACCTGCCCCAGAGCATTGACCCGGCCGTACTCGCCAAAGAGCAAGCGGTAGCCATGTTCGCCGACATCGCCGAGCGCTCCGGCGCCGACCCCGTGAACGACGACACGGTGCACGACGTCGCGGCGATCTGCCGGCTCCTGGAAGGCAATCCACTCGCCATCGAACTCGCTGCGGCGCGCACGAACGTGATGGGCCCCCGCCAGATCCTCGATCTGTTGGCCGGGGGCTCGAGTCTCGACGTGCTCCGCGACGGCCCAGCCGACCTGCCGGCGAGGCAGCGAGACGTCACGACCGCGCTGAGCTGGAGCTACGGGTTGCTCGGCGCGGAGGAAGCTGCACTGCTCCGCCGGCTGAGCGTGTTTCCCGCCTGGTTCTCGTTCACCGCCGCACAAACCGTCTCGGGTGGCGAGGTCGGAGCGATTCTGGATTCACTCTCGGCGCTCGTCGATGCCCATCTGGTGGACGCCGACCACGGATCGGGCGAGAGCCGGTACCGCTTGCTGTTCACCGTCCGCGAGTTCGCGACGATGCAACTGGACGCCCACCCGGGAGAGCGTGAGGCCGCCGGACGTCGACACCTCGGTCACGCGGCACGCATCGCCGCCGAGGCGCTCCACGCCATCCATGGTCCTCGAGCGTTCGACGGGCTCAGCACGCTCGAGGCGGCGGGTGCCGACATCACCGTCGCCATCGACGAGGCGGTGTCTCTGGGCGACGGGACCGCAGCGGCCCAGCTCGTCCTCGCCCTCAGCACGCTCTGGCACCACAAGGGTCTCCACCTCGTCCAGCCGAGTCTGATCGCGGCGGTGGAAGCCATGGGTGACGCCGTGCCGCCGGCTCTCGCGGCCGAATTGGCCGGATGGCGCGCGTACGTCGATGCGCAGCGACTCATCAACGCCGAGCGCTCCGCCAGCCGCCGGATCGAGAAGGAACTGGTCACCGCGGCAGACGCGGCCCGACGAACGGGGGAGGTCAGCGCTCGTCTCCGGACCCTCTCCTTCCTCGTCCTGGCGACACGCACGCTCGGGAACCTCGACACCGCGGCGGCGGCGGCAGCGGAGGGCCTCGACCTCGCCGAGGAGTCGGGGCGGGACTCGTGGATCGGACGCTTCGAGGCGTGGGGCGGGATGATCGCCGGCCAGCGCGGCGACAAGTCGATGGCGAAGCTCCTCGGCCGGCGCGCCCTCGCCCGCGGCCGACGAACCGGCGACGACTACGTGGTCATTCGGGCGATCATCCTGCTCCAGCCCCTGGCCCTGAGCGGCGACGTCGCACGCGACGAGGCCTCCGCCGCCGAGGCGCTCCGTCTGGCGATCGCCGCGCGGGACGATTGGGCGAAGGCCATCTTGTTTCCGATGGCGGCGGTGGAGGCGCTCGTCCACGGCGACCTGCGCCGCGCCGCCGAGCTCTGCCACGAGGGTCTGTTGCTCGCGGCCACCGAGCACTCGATGCACCTGGCCATTGCTCCCATGCTGTGCCTGGCGAGCGTCGCGCGCGCCGCCGGCGAACCGGCGACGGTCGCGGAGGTGCACGGCCTGCTGCCGATGTCCTGGGACATGATTCGCCGCACCACCACCCCCGAGCAGCTGACAAGCATCGAGCACACCGTGACGCTCGCCCGGCGGGCTCTCGGCGACGAACGGTTCGAAGCGCTCCAGCGGCAGGGGTCGGCAGTGCCGCAGACGGACGTCATCAGCCGGGCGATGGCGATCGCTGCCGGGCTGGCCGACAGCCCGCCACCTGGGTCGCGTGCGCCGCGGGCGAAACGTCAACCGCGCCCGGTGGGCGACGACGAGCTCACGCCGCGAGAGGGCGAGGTCCTCCGACTGCTCGCGAGCGGCGCGACCAACAAGGAGATCGCCTCCGCGCTGAGGATCGACGTGAAGACGGCGATGCACCACACGTCGAGCATCTACCGCAAGCTCGGCGTCCGCGGCCGGGTCGAGGCCGCGGCCTGGGCCTGGCGCACGGGAGTTGCCTACAGCCCGTAGGGCTAATGATCGGCCAGCTCAGCTACGACGGGAGCGAGCGCGTTGGCGAAGCGGGCGCCGAACACGAAGTAGGAGAAGCCGATCTCCTCCCGTCGGCGCTGGATCTCCTCGGCGGCCGCCGCCGGGTCCTCCGGAAGGATGGCCAGCGAGTCGGCCGCGCGAAGCGCAGCAGGGTCCGTGTCGGGGGGCGCCATGAACGGCGCAACAGTGTTGCCGATAACCGACACGTGGAGCGCGAGTTCGACGTCCCGGACGGCGCGGAAGTCGCGTGCGAGCCGAGCGACTTCGGCCCGAGACTCAAGCGGCACCACTGCGAAGGTGACCGTATCTGCGACCTCGGCGGCCAGCGCCTGGGCCTTCGGCCCGCGCACTGCCATCACCACCGGCGTGTGGAGGTCAGGGCCGTCGAGATCTCGCAGCGCCGTGATGGTCTCACGCACCTGGGCCAGCCGCTCGCCCGGTGGAACCACGGGCATTCCCAGTGCGCGGAGTTCATCCTCGATCCCTGGCCTGCCGGTGCCGACGCCCATCTCGAAGCGACCGTCAGTGAGCACCGACAGCGAGTGTGCTTCCCACGCGGTGCTCCAAGCCGGGCGCAACGGAGAGGCATACACCCAGGTG
>JBKOUV010000146.1:0-11998 GCA_046723555.1 Actinomycetota bacterium
CTGGGAACGCGTCTTGTCCCGCGACAGGGCGTTGCGGAACGCCTCGACCACCTTGGCCCGGTTGTCGCGCTGCTCCATGTCGATGAAGTCGATGACGATGATCCCGCCGATGTCGCGCAGGCGGAGCTGCTTGGCGATCTCTTCCGCCGCCTCCATGTTGTTGTGGAAGACGGTCTCCTCGAGGCTCGACGTCCCCACGTTCTTGCCGGTGTTGACGTCGATCACCGTCAACGCCTCGGTGTGCTCGATGATCAACGACCCGCCCGACGGCAGCCACACCTTGCGGTCGAGCGCCTTGTGCACCTGCTCGTGGACACGGGAGTGCTCGAACAGGCTCAGCCCCTCGGTCTCCCGGTCGTAGTACTCGACACGGTCCGCGAGCTCGGGGTTGAACGCGCCGATGTACGCCTTGACCTCCTCGTACAGCCGGCGGTCGTCGATGATCACGCCCCGGTAGTCGGCGTTGAACTCCTCGCGGATCACCCGCACGGCCAGCTCGGGCTCGCGGTAGAGCAGCGTGGGTTGCTTCGCCGAAGCGGCCTGGGCGGCGATCTGATCCCACTGCTCGAGCAGCAGGGTCATGTCGGCCCTGAGCTCGGTCTCGGTGGCGTGCTCGGCCGCGGTGCGCACGATCAGCCCGTGCTGGGCCGGCTTGACCCGGTCGAGGATGCCGCGGAGCCGCTTGCGCACGTCGTCGGGCAGGCGCTTGGAGATGCCGTATGTCTTCGAGTTCGGGATCAGCACGACGAACCGTCCCGGGAGCGAGACCTCCTGGGTCAGCCGGGCGCCCTTGGCCCCGATCGGGTTCTTGGTCACCTGGCAGACGATCAGCTGGCGGGCCCGCAGGATGTCCTCGATCCGGGCCGGCTCGCCGCGCTCCTCGATGTCCTCGGCGTCGTACTGAACGTCGCCGCGGTAGAGCACCGCGTTCTTCGGCGTGGCGATGTCGACGAAGGCGGCCTCCATGCCCGGCAGAACGTTCTGCACCCGGCCGAGATAGATGTTGCCGTGGATCTGGCTGATGTCGTCGGCCGGCCGGCTGACGTAGTGCTCGATCAGGTTGCGCCCTTCGAGCACGGCGACCTGGGCGAGTTCGGCGCGGACCTGCACACACATCAGGTAGCGCCCGACGGGCTTGCCGTTGCGCTCCCGCCCCCGGCGCGACTCAGCCGTCTCTTCCTCCGTCGCACCACGACCCTGCCCGGTGGCGCGGGAACCCCGACCGGTCCGCTTCCGCCGCCCTTCCGCGGGCTGCTCGACCGGCGCAGCCTTCCCGCCGCTGCGGCCGCGGCTTCGCCGCGTCGGCGTCGGTTCGGCCGGCGCCGGCGCCGACGCGGGGGCGGGGCGGGTATCGCCGATCTGCGGCTTGCGGACGAGTGCCCGCTCCGCAGCCTCCGGGGAGACCCGTCCCTCACTGCGCGGCTCGGGCAGCTCGGGCCGATCGGCGTCCGCCGCGGCCTGCTCTCCGTCGTCGGACGGCTCGACCGTCGACGCCGCGGTCATCGGCTTCCGTCGGCGCTGGCCACCGCGTGACCCGCGACGGCGCTTGCGGCTGACAGTGGCGCCGTCACCCGCCTGGGGATCTGCCGGGGCGCCCGACCCGGTCTCGATTTCGTCCATGGTCTTGTTGATCTTCCTGCTGTTCGCTTCTCATGCGCCCACCTCGGCGGTGGGCGCCAGCACCGCGGCCGGCAGCGACAACACCTCGCGCCGGTCTCCGTCGTGCTCGATCCATTGGTGTGTCCGCAGGACCCGCAGGCTGCCGGGCTCGGTGCCCGGGAAGGCCAGCGAGGCCAGTTCGGCGGGCCGGAGGCTCCGCCCGACGGTGGACAGCTCCGCAATCATCGTCACGCCGTCTGCGGACGTCGTCAGCGAGACGATGAGCGGGCGAACGTCGTCGACACGACGCCCACCCTTGCGTTCCCGCTCGAGCGGGAGCGCGGCCGCCGAGAGCAATCTACCGGCGGCTGCCTCGACCCCGGCACCCTCCGGTGGTGTGAGCTCCCAGGTCACGGTCGTCACGACGTCTTGCAACGATCCCGCCTCCGGCCCCAGGGGGGCGGCGACCAGCGCCGTGAACCCGCTTGGCAGCACGTCGTTGAGACGCTCGGTGAGCGCACCCAGGTCGCCGGCAGCGGCTCCCTCGACGAGCTCGAGGTCGAGGTACTCGGCGATCGACTCGGCACCCGTCGGCAGGGCGAGTCCGAAGCTGACCCGCGGTCGCGGGGTGAACCCTTCGCTCGATGCCACCGGCACGTCCGCCCGGCGCAGCGCCCGCTCCCACACGCGGGCAGTGTCGCGATGGCTGATGAACCGGATCTTGCCGAGCTTGGCGTACCGCACCCGCAGCCTCATCGGCCACCGCCCGCCGCCACGCTCACCCGCACGAGGTTGTCGAGGTCCTGCCCGGTTCCCTGACTGCCACCGGCCGGGGCCAGCGTCGACGCGACGACGTGCTCGATGCCATAGCCGGTGCACACCCCGCAGTCGTAGCACGGCGTCCACCGGCAGTCCTCGACCCCGCTCGCGGCGAGCGCCGCCTGCCAGTCGTCCCACAGGAAGTCCTTGTGCAGCCCGGCGCTCAGATGGTCCCACGGCAGGATCTCGCCGGCGGTGCGATGGCGGTGCACGTACCAGTCGAGGGAGAGACCCTCGGCCGCCATGGCCTCGGTCCAGCGTTCGAGACTGAAGCACTCGCCCCACTCCTGGAACGTCCCGCCGGCGCGCCACACCCGCTCGATCACCCGCCCGATCCGCCGGTCGCCGCGGCTGGCGATGCCCTCGGCGACGCTCGCCGCCGGGTCGTGCCATTTGAGCTGGACGTGGCGCCGCTTGTGGGTGCGCAGCAGCCCGATCTTGCGGCGCAGCTCGGTTTCGGTGTTCTGGCCGAACCACTGGAACGGCGTGTGCGGTTTCGGCACGAACCCTCCGACGCTCGCCGTCACCGACGCCCGGCCGGTGTGGCGGCGCCCGATCGCGACGCAGTTGCCGGCGAGCTCGGCGATCCCGAGCGTGTCCTCGTCGGTCTCCGTCGGCAGCCCGGTCATGAAGTAGAGCTTCATTCGGGTCCAGCCCGCCGCATACGCCGCCTCGACTGCGCCGTACAGATCGTCCTCGGTGATCAGCTTGTTGATCACCGAGCGCAGCCGCCACGACCCGGCTTCGGGCGCGAACGTGAGTCCGCTGCGCCGGCCGCTGCTGACCTGCCCGGCGAGACCGACGGTGAAGGCGTCGACGCGCAGCGACGGCAGGTTGATCGTCGTCGGGCAGCCGGGTTGGTTGGCCTCGCGATCGGCGAGCACGTCGCTGACGACCGACTCGATGTCGCTGAAGTCGGCCGTCGACAGCGACGTGAGGCTGACCTCGTCGTAGCCCGTGCGGGCCAGCCCGGCGGCGACCATCGTGCGCACCTGGGCCGCCGGGCGTTCCCGCACCGGGCGGGTGATCATCCCCGCCTGGCAGAACCGGCAGCCGCGAGTGCAGCCACGGAAGACCTCGACGCTCAGGCGGTCGTGGACGACCTCGGTCAGCGGCACCAGCTGCCGCTTGGGGTACGGCCACTCCCCCAGGTCGGCCACCGTGCGCTTGTCGACGACGGCGGGAACGTCCGGATGCCGCGGCGTGACGGCGGCGATGAACGGTCCGTCGTAGGCGACGTCGTACAGCGACGGGACGTAGACGCCGGGGACCTGGGCCAGGTCGCGGAGGACGTGATCACGATCGGCGCGTCCACCGCGGATCCAGGCCCCGACGACCGTGGTGATCTCGCCGACCACCTCCTCGCCATCACCGAGGACGACGACGTCGACGAAGTCGGCGAGCGGCTCGGGGTTGAACGCGCAGTGCCCGCCGATGACGACGAGCGGGTGCTCGGGACGGCGGTCGGCGGCCCGCACGGGCACGCCGGCGAGGTCGATCATCTCGAGCACGTTGGTGTAGACGAGCTCGGCCGACAGGTTGAACGCGAGCAGGTCGAACTCGCCGGCCGGCCGGTGGGTATCGACCGAGAACAGCGGCACCCGGTGGCGACGGAGCAGTCCGTCGAGGTCACGCCACGGCGCGTAGGTGCGCTCGGCGACGGCGTCGTCCCGCTCGTTGAGAAGCTCGTGGAGGATCTGCAGACCCTGGTTGGGCAGCCCGATCTCGTAGGTGTCGGGATAGGCCAGCAGCCAGGCGACCCGGCCCGGCCCGTGGCGAGGAGTGATCGCACCGTCCTCGCACCCGATGTACCGAGCCGGCTTCTGCACCTGTCCGAGGAGCGGTTCGATCCGCGCCCAGAGTGCGGTCATGACCTCCCAAGCGTAGCTTGGGACGTTCTTCCTACGCCCGACCGCGGGGGGCGGAGCCCCCATGGGTCACCGCATCCGGCGCATGTGCACGCTCTGGACCAGTCCGAGCATGGCGAACCAGGTGATCAGGCCGGAGCCGCCGTAGGAGATGAACGGCAGCGGGAGTCCGGTGACCGGCATGATCTTGATCGTCATCCCGACGTTCTGGAAGATCTGCCACAGCATCATCGTGAACACGCCGGCGCACAGGTACGTGCCGAGCAGGTCCCGGGAGAGGTGGGCGATCCGCCAGATGCGCACGAGCACGACGATGAACAGGAACAGCAACG
Organism: Actinomycetota bacterium; assembly: GCA_046723555.1. Taxonomy (GTDB): domain Bacteria; phylum Actinomycetota; class Acidimicrobiia; order Acidimicrobiales; family Ilumatobacteraceae; genus JALZMG01. Next base: position 4,619 of record JBKOUV010000146.1, read on the forward strand.
CGCTGCACCCGACGAGCCCGAACTGCTCGCCGACGGCGGCGAACGGGAAGTCGGCCCAGATCAACGGGATGTCGCGACCGTTGGTCAGCGGGCCCTGCAGGTAGCCCTTCCCGAAGAGTCCGCCCGTCCCGACGGCGCGCACGGCGTTGGTGACCTGGTACACCTCCTGGCGCAGCGACGGGTTGTCCTCGTCGAAGAACACCCGCACCCGCTCGAGCTGGTACTTGTTGACGAGGTTGCCGACGAAGGCGGCGCCGATCGTCACCAGCGACAGCAGGCTGATCGTGAAGATGTAGCGAGCCTTGGCGCCGGCGACGAGCAGCACTCCCATCGCCATCGCGATCAATACCGACGCCGAGCCGAGGTCGGGCTGGACGATCAGCATCACGGCCGGCACGCCGACGATCAGCAGCCCGCCGAGGAAGCGGGCGTAACTCACCTCGTTGCCCCGCTCCTGCACGAGGTAGGCGCACAAGGCCAACAGCACCGTGAACTTGGTGAGCTCCGCCGGCTGGATCTGAATCGGGCCGACCGAGAACGCCAGGACCGTGTCGCCCGACGCCTGGGACACCACGATCACCGCGCCGAGGGCCGCGATGGTGATGAGGTAGAGGCCGCGCGCGTGGCTGCGCAACCAGTCGTAGTCGATCGCCATCACCACGACCATCACGACCGTGGCGACGATGGCGAAGATCACCTGGCGGGTCACGAAGACGTACGGATCGGCGGTCCGGGTGCGAGTGGCGGAGAAGACGACGAAGCAGCCGATCACCGTCAACGTCGACTGCGCCAACAGGAGGACCCAGTCGATGTTGCGGCTGGGGTCGCCCGGGCTGGAGCGGATGTTGCCGAGCCCCGAGTCGGGCTTCCGTTGCAGCATCTGCAGGGTCATCGCGTCAGTCCACGGGACGGGTGGCTGTCTGGTCGGTGGTGGCCATGCACCCTGTGTCGACCGGGGCGGCGGGGGGTGCCGGTTCGGTGCTGTCGAGGTCGAGCGGCTCGGACACGTTCACCGGGTCGAGCGGCGTGATGCCGGAAAGCGCCTCGTACATGCACTTCACCACCGGCGCCGCACCTTGGGAGCCGTACCCGGACTTCTCCAGGTACGACACGACCGTGAATGGCCTGGCCTCCTCCAGGCTCACGGCGGCGAACACCGAGGAGTCGTTCCACGGATAGCTCGGGAACCCCTGCGCGGTCCCGGTCTTGCCGGCGACCTGGATCGCGTTGGCGGGATAGTCGGCGAACAACTCCCCGGCCGTCGTGCTCCGGCCGTTGGCGCCGACACCGAGGATGTTCTGCCGCAGTCCCTCCATCACCGGTTCGCGCATGCCCTCGGTCATCGGGATCGTGCGGCTCTTCGGCTCCGTCGTCCTCACCACCGTGCCCTTGCGGAGGGCGGCGTAGCCGGGGTCACCGTCGGGTACCTGCGGTTCGTAGATCGCCTTGATCACGTGGGGCGTGAGCACGTGGCCGCCGTTGGCGATCGCGGCGTAGCTGACGGCGACCTGGAGCGGTGTCGCCGCGAGCAGACCCTGCCCGACCGCCATCTGGACGAGGTCGCCGGGTTGCAGGTTCGGCGTCTCTCCCTCGGCGAGGACTCCCGCGTCGAGCAGTCGCTTCTTCAGCTCGTTGGTCGGGATCCGGCCCTCGAACTCGTAGGGCAGGTCGACCCCGGTGTCCCGCCCGAAGGCGAACTTGTGGACCCAGTCCTGGAGGGGGGTGCCGGGGGTGAGGTAGAACTCCTCGCCGAGCTTGTAGAAGAACGCGTCGCTCGACACCGCCAGCGCGGTCTGGGTGTTGATCGGCCCGTAGACGCACGGCAGGTTGTTGAACGAGCAGATCGCGTTGCGGTACTCGACCTTGGCCCCTGCCGCGCGGGCCTCGGCACTGACCGACTGCTCCGTCAGCTCGTACGTTCCCGTGTCGTTGTAGACGGTGTCGGGGCCGAGCAGCCCGGTGGCGAGGGCGGCATAGGCGGTGAACGGCTTGAACGACGACCCGAGGTTGTACTGGCCCTGGATCGCCCGGTTGGTCAACACCGCCTCGTCGGGATCGGCGTCCTCACCCTGGGGGAACAGCTCCTCGAACTTGTCATCACCGACGTTGGCGCTGAACCAGCGGTTGTCGAACGTCGGGTAGCTCGCCATCGCCAGGACCTGCCCGGTGTGCTGGTCCATCACCGTGACCGATCCGGCCGGCGCCTTGTACGGGACCCGCCGCGGCGAGTACGGGTCCATCGGTCCGCTCGTCCCGGTGTTGGGGTCCTCGACGATCGGGTTCGGGGCCGTCTCCTGGCGCCGCAGTTGCAGCTGGGTCTGGAGGACCCGCTCGGCGTACTGCTGGACGTCGAGGTCGATCGACAGCTGGACGTCCATCCCGTTGACCGGCGGCTTGACGCTGATCGTGCGGACGATGCGGTTGGCGGCGTCGACCTCGACCACCTGCTCGCCCCAGTGCCCGTGGAGGACCCGCTCCATGCTCAGCTCGACGCCGGCCCGGCCGGCCTCCTCGCCGCCGACCGAGGTGTCGTAACCGAGGTCCTTGTAGTGCTGCTCGTCCTCGGCAGTGATCGCACCCATGTACCCGATCACGTGGCTCGCCAGCGGGGCGTACGGGTAGGTGCGTCGCCACTCGGTCTCGATCGAGACCCCGGGGAAGTCCTCGACCCGCTCCTGGAGCGCGATCGCGACCGGCTCGTCGACATCATCCTTGAGGGGTAGCGGCTTGTACCGGCTGTAGCGGTTGGAGTCGTAGCGGTCCTCCATGTCGCTCACCGACATGCCCAGCCAGCCGGAGAGGCGGCTGAAGATCGCGGCCCGGTCGGTGTCGTCGCGGATCACGTCCCAATCCACGGCGACGGTGAGGACGCGGGTGTTGTCGGCGAGGATCCGCCCGTCGGCGTCGAAGATCCGCCCGCGCTCCGGCACGAGCGGGATCACTTTGGTCTTGCGTGCGTCGACCGATCGCTGCAGCGAGTCGGCCTGCACCGTCTGGAGGAACCACAGCCTTGCGCCGACGGCGCCGAACAGCAACATCGCGACGACGGCGAGGACGCCGAGGCGCGCGGCACGCTTGTCAGCTGCCACGGGTGCAGTCTGCCCGTTCCAGGAGCGCGGTCTGGTTCATTCCGCGGGCGGGGTCCAATCGGGGCGTTTGACGCGCATGCACCATCGACCGACGGGCACGAGCGCCGGGCTCAACACGAGCGCGCCGGCGGCGACGACGGCGACGACGACGCCGAGCCGGGGGCTGAACACGTTCTCCTCGCCGATGAAGGCCCGCACCACCGGCACCGCGGCCTCGCCGACGGCTGCACCGAGAGCGGTGAAGAGACCGGCCAGCCACCACTGCGGATCGATCGTGATCGACGTGACGTAGCCGGCGACGTACCCGGCGAGGCCCATCGTGAGCGACGACGAGCCGAGCGGAGTGCCGGCCCCGAGGTCGTACATCAACCCGAGGATGAACCCGGCCAGGGCGCCCTTCTGCGGGCCGCCGACCGCCCCGGCGGCGGCGGCGAGGGCCAACACGACCTGCACCGACACTCCCGCCGGGCGCAGATCGGTGAACAGCGTGCGCTGCAGGGCGACGAGGACCAGGCCGACGGACGCCAGCCGCAGCAGGGGGCCCTGGATCAGCGACGCCAGCATCAGTCGCCCGCCTGCGTCCCGTCCGGCGTCGGCGTGACCTCCGACGCCGACTTGTACAGCACGACACTGACGAAGTTGAGATTGCCGAGGTCGGCGTACGGCTCGACCTCGAGCAACGGTCCTTCGGCGGTCGAGCGGCTGACGATGTTGACGACCCGCCCGACGGGGATGTTCTGCGGCGCCAGGCTCAGGTTCCCGCCGGCCGTCAGGATGATGTCGCCCTTGACGATGCGTCCGATCACCGGCGTGTCCGAGAGCAGGTCCACCTGGGGCAGCTGGCGCTCACCCTGCCCGCTGAGCTCGCCGGTCTCGCGCACGGCTTCCAGGTCGAGCGTGGTCGTGGTGGTCGACGACGAGGTGGTGGTGGTGGTCGTCGAAGTCGACGAGGCATCGGGCGGCAGAGTCGTCGACGTCGTCGACGTCGACGAGGTGGTGGTCGTCGACGACTCGGGCGCAGTCGACGTCGTCGGTCCCGACGCCGGCGGGACTGCCCCCGGGATCGTCGTGGTCGTGGTCGTGGTGGTGGTCGTCGACGTGGTCGACGGTGGCGGCGGCTGGCCCGGGACCACCTTCACCTGCGAGTGGTACTGCAGGTCGGTGACCAGCATCACGAATGCCCGGTCGGGCAGCAGCGGGGTCGTGACCTTGCCGACGAGTCCGTCGGCGCTGACCACCGGCATGCCAACCTCGATCCCCTGGTCACTGCCCCGGTCGATCTCGATGCGCTGGTCGATGTTGGTCGGGCTGCCGCCGACGACCGTGGCCACGACCGTCGGGTAGTCGCTCAACGACGGCAGGTTGTTCAGCCGGAGCAGTTCCCGGTGCTCGAGGATCTGGGCGGTGGCGGCGACCTCGGCGGCCCGTTGGGCGGCGATCTGCTCGCGGAGCCGCTGGTTCTCCTGTTCCAGCTCGTCGTAGCGGGTCACCCCGCGCCACGCGTCTCGGATCGGGCGGGTCACCACGTCGGCCGCCGACTCGAACGGCTCGAGCACCTTGTTGTATCCGGTGCGGACGGCGTCGATGACGGCGTTGCCGCGCAGGTCGAGCGTGAGCAGCAGGACCGAGGTCAGCACCAACAGGACGATGGCGCGGCGGCGGCCCGGGGTGTACAGGGGCATCGATCAGCGAACAGGGCGGCCGGCGGCTCGCCTACTCATCGCCACCGAGCGACATCAACCCCCGCATCGCATCGATGTTCTCCAACGCCCGACCCCCGCCGATGACGACGCTGTACAGCGGCTCGTCGGCAACGTGGATGGGCATACCGGTCTCGTGGGCCAGGCGCTCGTCGAGACCCCCCAACAGCGCGCCACCACCGGTGATCGTGACGCCGTCCTCCATGATGTCGGCGGCCAGCTCGGGCGGGGTCTTGTCGAGCGTGGTCTTGACGGCGTCGACGATCGCGGCGACTGGCTCGGCCAGTGCCTCGCGAACGTGTTCGGTGGTGAGCTGGATCGTGCGAGGTAGGCCGCTGATGAGGTCGCGGCCGCGGATGTCGGCCGTCAGCTCCTCCTCCATCGGCCACGCCGAGCCCATCTGGATCTTGATCTCCTCGGCCGTGCGGTCACCGATGGCCAGGGAGAACTCTTTCTTCACGTACTGCAGCACGGCGTCGTCGAGCTCGTCGCCCGCGACGCGGACGGACTGGGCGGTGACGATGCCGCCGAGGGAGATCACGGCGACCTCGGTGGTGCCGCCACCGATGTCCACGACCATGTTCCCGGACGGCTCGTGCACTGGGAGGTCGGCTCCGATCGCCGCGGCGATCGGCTCCTCGATGATGTGCACCGGCTTGCGGGCGCCGGCGTACTCGGCGGCGTCCTGGACCGCCCGTTGCTCGACGCCGGTGATGCCCGACGGCACGCAGATGACCATGCGCGGCTTGTTCCAGCGGCTGGCGTGCACCCGCTGGATGAAGTAGCGCAGCATCTTCTCGCACACTTCGAAGTCGGCGATCACGCCGTCCTTCAGCGGCCGGATGGCCTTGATGTGGTTGGGCGTGCGCCCCATCATCCGCTTCGCCTCGAGGCCGACCGCGACGGGCCGGCCGTCGTTGATGTTGATCGCCACGACCGAGGGCTCGTCGAGGACGATGCCCTGGCCGCGCGTGTAGATCAGCGTGTTGGCGGTGCCGAGGTCGATGGCCAGGTCACGACCGAGGCTGAGCGGGTTGTTGCGAGCCATGCCGGCACTCCTTACATGGAGCCCGAACCCGTGCCGGACTCCCTGGCGCTCGTGATCGTCGAATGTTACAGATCGGGGAAGAACAGTTTGACCTCGCGCTCGGCCGACTCCGCGGAGTCACTTCCGTGGACGAGGTTCTCGGTGACGAGGATCCCGAGGTCGCCGCGAATCGTTCCCGGAGCGGCCTGACGGGGGTTCGTCGCGCCCATCATGCCCCGCACGACCTCCCACGTGTCCTCGGGTCCCTCGACGACCATCGCGACCACCGGGCCGCGGCTCATGAACGCGACGAGGTCGTCGTAGAAGCCCTTGCCGACGTGCTCGGCGTAGTGGGCGGCGAGGAGGTCGGTGTCGAGAGTGCGCAGATCGAGGGCGGGGATGGTGAGGCCCTTGGCCTCGAACCTGGCGATGATCTGGCCGATCAGGCCGCGCTCGACCGCGTCAGGTTTGAGCAGGACGAGGGTGCGATCAGTCGTGGGCACGGCCGGCCAGACTACCGGCGGGTAACTACAATAATCGGGCTCGCCGGTGCGGCTTCGCGACCGCGGCTCGCCTGCCGAGCTCGGCACTCGCTTCGCTTCGGCACTCGCCCGACCTAGCGACCCCGGTGCGGCTTCGCGACCGCGGCTCGCCTGCCCAGCTCGGCACTCGCTTCGCTTCGGCACTCGCCCGACCTCGAGGGGCATGGGTCAGGGTTGGAGCTTTAGAAGGGCGCGGCGGGCCTCGCCGGCGACGTACAGCGACCCGGCGGCCAGCACGGCGTCGTCGCCGTCGGCGCCGTGGACCGCCCACTCACACGCCTCGGTCACGGTGTCGAAGGCCAGGACCTCGTCGCACCCGAGGGCACGGGCCGCCGCGGCGACCTTCTCGACCGGGACGCCGCGGGGCGACGGGGCGGTGCACGTGACCACGGCGTCGAACTCGTCGGCCCGCAAGGCTTCGAGCATCCCCGTCGGCTCCCGCAGCGTGCCGACGACGAGGATCCGCCGGCCCTCAGGGGCGAAGTCGTCGAAGAAGACCTGGGCGCAGGTGTCGGCGCCGGCCGGGTTGTGGGCCCCGTCGACGATGACCAGCGGCTGATACCCGAGAATCTCGAAGCGACCGGGGACGGTGACCGCGGCAAAGCCTTCGTCGACCACGTCGGGCGCCAGCGGGGCGGCGAAGAAGGCCTCGGTCGCGGTGAGGGCGATCGAGGCGTTGTCGCCCTGGTGGGCACCGTGCAGCGGCACGAACACCTCGGGATAGATCGTGGTGGGGGTCCGGAGGCCGACGAGCCGTCCGCCGACGGCGAGCTGGTTCCCCTCGGTCTCGAAGTCGACGCCCCGTCGCAGCCGGGTCGCCGCCGGCGGCTCGCTGAGCACGTGGACCAGTTCGGGATCGAGCTCCCCGATCACCGCCGCCGACACCGGCTTGATGATCCCCGACTTCTCCCGGGCGATGTCGACGAGCGTGGGCCCGGCGAACTCGTTGTGGTCCATCCCGATGTTGGTGATCACCGCGACCTGGGCGGTGACCACGTTGGTGGCGTCCCACCGGCCGAGCA
>JBKOUV010000031.1:0-22471 GCA_046723555.1 Actinomycetota bacterium
CAACATCACAGCCCTCAAGGTGTTCGAGCTGATGGAGCAGCGGTTCCAGATCAAGATGGCGACGTACCGCCAGGCTCAGCTGCACAAGGACAATCAGACCGAGCGCTTCAGCGCCCGGGAGTCTGCCGGGGAGTACTCGACGTACTACTTCGAGAAGGTGTTCGGCGCCAACGCCTCCGCCGGCGGAGACACGCTGACGTGGAAGACGCGCAACGGGAAGGCGGACCGCCTCGCCATCACCGCGGAGACGGAGGCGCTCCTGCGCGCCCTTCGCATAGAGGTTGAGAACCCGACCGCGAGACCCCGGTTGACACCACGGGCCGGGGTCACCGAGGGCCAAGAGCAGCACCTGCGCAACCTCGAGCAGGCCGAGCAGGCGATCGACCTGACCACGATCAAATCGAGCTTCGTCACGTTCTTCCAGCAGCGCTACGCACTCACAGCCAGCGCCGCCGACACGTTGTACACCGATGTCGTCGCCTTCCTCGACGCCGCGCCGCTGACGATCACCGTGTCGGCGGCGAGCTGGTTCGGCGGAAAGGCGCTCCCTGACCCCAACTTCCGGCCGTCGGCCGCACGGGTCGCCGAGACGAAGGTGTCCAAGGCCTTCGGCAAGCGGTGGGCGCAGGGCAAGGTCCAGCACCTGCCCACATGGGACGACACCGGGCTCGCCAAGGAGGCCCAGCGCGGCGCCAAGTACCTCCGGTTCCGAGCCTGGAAGGACGAGCTGATGAGCGGGCTTAACGAGCTCAGCGCCACGGAGAAAGCGGTCTTCGGCGCGCTCAACGTCACCTTCGACACCGCCAAGGGTTCCGACGCCGTGGGCCAGCGCGGCCACAACTACTGCGGCGACCTCCACTTCGTGCTCATCCGTCAGCGCGTGCGGGACCGGATGATCTACACCGCGACCGACCACGGCCAGCACCGCCGCAACCCGCTGTTCGCCTTGCACGATTTCACGTTCGGTGGGCGCGGCATCACGTGGCTCCAGGACACGAAGAAGCTGGCGATGATCGACAACATCGTCAACGCCGTGTGGTCGCGGGTCCCGCTGTACGGCCTCCCCCTGCTGTTCGAAGTCCAGATCTTCGGCGGCGTCAACGTCAAGGACGACGTCCGCGAGGTGCACCTCGGGCAGGGAGTCTCCGCCGCTCTGGAGGCGGCGGTCCGCAGCTACTACGCCGACCGCCAAGGCATCGCCGTGACCAAGGCCGGTGCCGCCCCGACGAACGCGGTGCAGACATCGGGCTCGGTCGACGAGGTGCTGATGAGCGGCCTCGTCGCGGCGACCCGACTGCCGGCCCTCTCCAAGCAGGCAGTGGACACCGACATGACCGGGTCGACGCTCTCCGACAACGACAAGAAGATGTTGCGCAGCGTGCTCACCGTCGCCCGCTATCTCAAGGAGACCGCCGACGCCGATCACGCCTCGCTGACGGCGGACGACGTGGCCAGCCTGCAGGCCGGGCTCCTCCGGATCAGCGGGCCGGCCGACTATCTCAAGACGACGAACAAGGGCAAGGCGACCGACCTGGCGCTCATCGACGCGCGCCTCAAGGCGGCCTCGGACGCCATCACCGCGGCCGACGCCGCTGTCAAGCACCGCGCGCTCCGCCAGGCGCGCCGCGGCAAACCCCGCAAACAACTCGTCGGCGCCACCCAGTAGACACCGCCGGACACGGCAGAATCGTGACGTGGTCGCGGGGTGGCCGCGGACGGGCCGGAGGGAGCAGCTCGAGCTGCCGGGATCGTGATACGTCGACGGTGCCGCGGGCGGCGCTGCGATCACCGGCCCGCCTGGAGTCGGCAAGACCCGGCTGGCCGAGCAGGTCCTGCGCGTGGCCGGCGCGGCCAGTCGACCGTGCGCCCGAGCCATCGGCCATCCGGCCACTCAGCGGATCCCGCTCGGGCCCTGGCTCACCTGCTGCCCGCCAATCCGGTGGCCCGAATCGGCGTGGGTGAGGAGGAACGGGCCACGCTGTTCCACGCCGCTCGGGGCCGGTCTCACCGAGCGGGGCCCAGGACCAGCGCCGCGTGCTCGCCGTCGACCGCGTCGATCAGCTCGACCAGACCTCTCTGGCGCTGCTCCTCCTCGACCGGCAGATTTTCGTTCGACGAGCTACTCGGGCTTCTGCCAGACCGAGATGTGGCTGCGGCTCGTGCTGGTGAAGGGCTCGCGGTTCCAGTCGCTCCAGCGATGGCGCAACGTCATCCCGGCAAGGCGAGCCATGAGATCCAACTCTGATGGCCACACGTTGCGGAATGGCGCCGAGAAGGTCTTGGTGTCGCCCTGTTCGAACCAGTAGTGATGCGACCAAGAGTTCTGCGTCGCCACGTCAATCTGGTCGAAGCCGAGGTGTGTAGGGCTCACATCGAACGGAACGACGGTCTCGCCCAGCGGGAGTCGTTGCCACGGCGGAACGATGACCTCGATCACGAAGAAGCCGCCCGGTTCCAGGTGCCCCGCCACATTGAGGAAGCACTCGACCTGCGCGTCCTGTGTCGTCAGGTTCATGATCGTGTTGCGTACGAGGTACGCGAGGGTGAACGTGCCATTCACCTTCGTGGTCGAGAAGTCGCCAATCGTCACCACGATGTCGGCGGAACCAGGTTCTGACCGCAGCTGATCGACCATCGCCGGCGACAGCTCGATGCCGTCGACTCGGATGCCTCGGCGACTCAGCGGCAGGGCGAGGCGACCGGTGCCGATACCAAGTTCGAGGGCACGTCCATCGCCAGCCAAGTCAGCGAGGAAGGTTACGGCGGGCTCGACGACCTGCGGATCGAAGAGGTGCGGCCACAGGACCTTGTAGCGCTGAGCGACCCAGACATCGAAGTAGTTCTCGGGCACGCCAAGAACTCTGGTCGCGTGCTGCGACAGACGGAATCGAGTTTCGGGCGACGCGGGCACCCAGCGATGCCCGATCAGGCGCCGACACGGGTATCCGTGACGTATCGCGTCATCGTGGCAGCCCGAGTTGGCCACGCGGTTGGCCGGCTGGGTGAGGCCGGATCGCCGGGCCGGCGGTCGACGGGGTTTGGTTGGGTCGACTCCTGTCGTCGAGGAGGTGGATGACGGTGCGGTGGGCCCGGATTGCTCAACGCCCGGGGGCGGCACGTTGAGTGGCTGTTACTCAGCCGCGGCCGGCCACTGATCGTCATGCCGCCGATCCTGCACATGGGCGCGAATACCGACGTCGCGATGACTTGGCTGATCCCGGCAGGTCTGAGCTATTCAGGTGTCGCTGACGTGACGCCCCGGCGACGAAGGGAAGGTGCCATGGAGATCATCAACTTGGGTGCAGACGACGGGCTTCCGCCAGTGGACTGGGCGGTGGTCCGCGACCAGCTCGAGGCCGGATCGGCCCCGGCTCCGGACGCTCACAACGCTCGTACGACGTGGCTCGTGACGATGAACGAGGACGGCAGCCCACATGTGACCGCGGTCGGCGCCCTCTGGCTGGATGGCGCGTTCTGGTTCCAAACGGGCTCCGGCACCCGCAAGAGCCGCAACGTCGCGCGCGACCCGCGCTGCTCGATCGCCGTGTCGATCCGCGACGCAGACGTCGTCATCGAGGGCGACGCGGTGCGGGTGACCGATCCGGGCACCGTGGCGCGTACGGCGAAGGCGTGGGCGGACAACGGTTGGCCGGCGGAGCCCGACGAGAGCGGTTCCGGCATCACCGCGCCGTTCAACGCACCGTCACAAGGACCACCGCCATGGCAGGTGTATCGCGTCGAGCCACGGTCGGCGACCGTCGCGTTGGGCACAGAGCCGGGCGGCCTCACTCGCTTCCGATTCTGACGCTCGATCACAACCCCCAGGCGACGACCGCTGAGCCGGACGAACCAGCGGTGCCCGCATCACCCGCTGGCCATCCCAAGGGTCCGCGTCGCCTACCGCCGGCACGCTGATCGTTCCGAACCCTCGCCGTGGAAGGTCGGATGCCGGCCGGCGATCGCTACCGGCGTCCTGCGGGCCAGGCCGTCAGGGCGCCGGCGGGAGCGATGGTTAAGCGTAGTCGACGACGGGGGTGTATGGGCCACAAGTGCTGTCGAGCATCTTCATCTTCGTTCCACCTGGCCGGCCGTACTTGGAATCGCACACGTACCACGCGACCCTCGCGCCTTCTCTGATCGACCGGTTGATGTCACGGCATGTGCCCGATCCCCAGTAATTCGTGGGGGTGCGAGTCACGGTGTCGCCACTGCTGTTCCTGTACGCGTATTGCACCGTGACTTAGTGTCCGTCTGCTCGGCAGTCGCAGACGAAGACGTGCTCTCCGTACGACTTGAACGAGGCACAGCCGCTGGAGCCGTCGAGCGTGGCTGCTACCTGAGCGTCCTACGCGTCGGCCAGCGCGCCGACTGACCAACCGCGGGTCGAAGGCATCTGCACCGGACACACTCCTTGCGTTCCGGAGTGCCCGAGACCTGCAGCCGATAACACCGGGCGCCCGCGTCCTCGATCGCCGGCTCCCGGTAGACGGGTTCGTAGCCGTGGCGAGCATCCGCTCGACGGACCAGCGCAGCGATGGCCGCGGATCAACTCAGGAGCATCACTTGCGGCAGATGTTGCCGTGGCTGTGTGATGTGGATGACCGGCACGTTGCCGGCCGTCGAGGCCGCCTGAGGCGGACCGGCCAGAGGGGAATCGGCGGCGGGGGCCTCAGGTAGCACCAAGCCATCGAGTCACGCTGTCGGTGAGGACCACCTCGTAGGGGAGACCATGGAGGTCCTCCGGCGTCACGTTGAGACCGCGTGCCCGCGCCAGCTGGGCCAGCCATGCCCATGGGTGTTTCTCGCCGTCGTCAGGATCGGGAAGCACGACCGCGTGCACGGTGTCGATGATGTCCTCGCGCGTTAGGCCGGCCTGGACGGTGCCACCGGCGCCCGCGCCGATTGGAGCTCCAGTAGTGAAACCGCGAGCCTCGTGCAGGATCACCGTCGGCCGTCAGCCAGCCGCGCAAACTCGCTGACCCAGAAGCTCTGCGACCGGCCGTCATCGTCGAGGTCCGGCGTCCTCAGACCGCAGATCGCGCCCAGTCCCACCACTCGAGCGGACGACTCGGCACCGAGGACTTCACCATCGTCGCCGATCTCGGAGCGTCCTGGATGATCATCCCTGGGCTTGACCGGGTACGGGGCCCAACCCCCCTTGGAGGTGCCATCAACCACGTCGTGGATCTATCAGACAGCCGAGGCCACGACGGTCGTCATCCGCTCGGTCGACTCGGCCGCTTCGCCACCTGAGATATCCGGACCTCGTGTCCGGTACTCCCGCTGGCAGGTATCTGCTATCGCCGGTACTCCGTGCCCGAACTGTCGGATGGGTCGTGCTCGCTAGCGCCGTCTGGTCGGTGAGTGGCGTCGCCGCACTTCGCCGTCGGGGCTGGCAGGGATCTGCTTGGTCATGACGCAGTTGCCCTGGCCCTTCGGTCGCTGGTAGGTGAACCCGAGCTGTTCGTACATGGTCCGGGTGGCGTTGTAGAGAAACGACGCCGACGTCTTCTTGCCGGGTGGGAGATCGTGCGGGTAGGCCTCGACGAGCCCGCCACCGGCGATGCCGATCAGCTCCAAGGCGCCGCGAACGGCTGTCGCCGCGACTCCCTTGCGGCGGTACCGCCGGTCGACGAACAGACAGGTGATGCGGAAGTCGGGGCGCCGTACAAGGCCCTGCTCCCACTCCTTGCGGTGGTGGATGTTGGGCAGCTCCTCAACCGTCCCGAACTGGCACCAGGCGACCGCAACGTCGCCGTCGAACACCAGCGCAGCATGGGCCTGGCCCTGTTCGACGAGTCGCCGCTTGTACTCCTGGTTGCCGACCTGTCTGCGTTCCGCATCGTCGACGCCACGATGGAACCAGGTGCACCAGCAGCCGCCCCACACGCCGTTGTGCCGTCCGGCGAGGTCGGCGAAGGCCTCCCACGTCTGGGGTCCGAGCGCCTCGATCCGGTAGGCGGGCCCATCCTCGGCGGTACTCATCCCAGCGACAGTAGACCGGAGTCGGGCGACCGCCATTCGGTGCGCTGACCGACGGTGTAGCTGGGACACCCAAACTCGGCCCGAGGTATCCTCGAACAACGCCGAACACCCCGGTCGGCCGAGTGCCCGGGAACGCCGGTACACAGCCCTACCGCATCGCGTCGTCGCCGAACTCGACGGCATAGATGATGGAGGTCGGGAACTCCGGCAAGGACCGGTTCGCGAGAACCTTTGCACCGGCTGCTCGAGCAACCCCGATGGAAACTCGGTTCTGCACGTCGATGACAAGCAGCGCCGTCCGCAGGTCGCGCTCAGCCAGTTCAGCCGCCAGCAGGCGGACTGCGCGGGCGGCGTAGCCGTGACCGCGATGCGCCGGGAAGACCGTGTAGCCGATGTTGGCTTCGCCGGACTGGAGCCAGGTTGCAGTGAGATCGGCGTCGAGCCAGCCCACGATGTCGCCGCTGACCTCGATGCAGGCACTCGGCGACGGCTCAGCAGAGCCCGGCCCGAGCCATCGCTCGGACTCGTCGTCGCGCCCGTCGAGGACGGCCTGCCGGTCGCCGAGGACGAATGGCCGCAGGGTGACGACACCGTCGGTCGCTGGAAGCACCACCTCGCCAGCCTGACGCCAACGCATCCGAGAACAACGCCCGATATCACGCATGCACGGTGTCCCCGATGCCGGCTCGATGACGCGACCGAACGTCCGAGGTCGTCGTTCGGTCTTGTGTGTTGTTCGGCCGTGGGACACGACCGGCAGTTCCGTGCGGGTGTCAGAAGCCGGCTGCAGCCGCCGCCAGTAGCGCGAGGCCTGTGGCGAGCACCAAGGCGATACCGATCACGAGGACCGACACTTCAAGAATAAGCTCGTGGCCCGTCACGCCTCGGCGCTGAGCCGCGCGGCACGTAGCGCGGCGTGCGGCTCATTAGTCACCAGGCGGCGGGTTAGGCCAGTCGGAAAAGCGGTACGCCGTGCAGGCGAGGATTGATACAGAGAGTTGTCCAGATGAAAGCGATTGTGGTGACGGATCAGGCTGCGGGAAGGGCCGGGATGACGCTGCTGGAACGGCCCGGGCCGCAGGCAGCGATCAACGATGTCGTCGTTGAGGTTCATGCGTCGGGATTCGTCCCGACTGAGATGGAGTGGCCCTCGACCTGGACCGATCGCGTCGACCGTGACCGAACACCGTCGATTCCCGGGCACGAGCTGGCCGGAGTGGTCGCCGCCCTCGGCTATGGCGCGACGGGAGTGTCGGTGGGACAACGGGTGTTCGGCCTCGCGGACTGGCACCGCGACGGCACCCTGGCGGAATATGTGGCGATCGAGGCACGCAACCTCGCGCCGCTGCCGGGCGACGTCGACTTCACCGTCGGCGCGAGTCTCCCGATCTCGGGACTGACCGCGTGGCAGGGACTGTTCGAGCACGGCCGCATTCAGGCGGGGCAGAGCGTCCTCGCGCACGGCGCGGCCGGCGCAGTCGGGTCGATGGTGACGCAACTCGCACGCGAGGCCGGCGCATACGTCATCGGCACCGGACGCGCCGCCGACCGTCAGACGGCGCTCGACTTCGGCGCGCAGGAGTTCGTCGACCTCGACAACGACGCGCTGGAAGACGTCGGCGGAGTCGATCTGGTTTTCGATGTCATCGGCGGCGACATCCAGAAGCGGTCCGCAGGTCTGATTCGTGCTGGGGGAACGCTGGTGTCCGTTGTCGGCCCGGTCGAGGCGCGGCCCGCCGACGGTCTGGCGGTCGATTTTGTTGTCGAGTCTGATCGCGGCCAACTGAGTGAGATCGTCCAGCGGGTGCGTGACGGACGACTGCGGACGAACATCGGCAATGTCGCGACCCTCGACGACGCCGTCGCCGCCCTCAACCCGACCGAGCGACCCAAGGGGAAGACAATCATCCGCGTTCGTGCGTGACGCGCCGGGAAATGGCCACCCCGCAGCCCAACGGCCCTCACCCGCACGCACTCATAATGCCCACTACGGCAACCGCCGGCCAGCTTGGGCGGCGCACCGAACCCCGAGCCTACGAGTGCCCGGTAATTCTGTCCGGATCCCAGCGCCGACCATCCTCGATCGCCGGCACGCCGCGGTCGCAGATGGTGGTCCTGCCACTCGATGAAGCTGAGTGGCGGCTCGGGGGTTCGAGTCGCATCAGGCCCGCCAACGACGACGTCCGGCATCAAGCCCGCCAGACCTCGTGGCGCGGCGCGGGGTCGCCGTGCCCCGTCGTTGTGGTAATCATGCAGCGCTCGACATCCAGGCGGAACAGGGCCTGCTCAGCCAGCGACTCGGGCGCGATCGGGATCGCGGAACGCTCATCGAGGAACTGCTGCTCGACGATCGCCCGGCGCTCGGGCTCGTCATTGAGCGCAACGGCGCGGCCCGTCAAGTACGCGGCGTCCTCGTCGTCCGAGCACGGGAACGAATGCAATGCGAAGCGTCCGTCGCGCTCAAGGTCTGTGCGCTTCGGGCTGGGAACTACCAGCAGGTACAGCTCGCCGTCGCAGATGATCGGGCACAGCGGATGCACCCGGGGGCCACCCGACGCGTCGACGGTGGCGAGGAAGCCGAGGCCGACGCCGAACTGGTACAGCAACGCTTGGGCGCGGTCGGCCAGGCGTGGTGCGGCAGCGGAGAACTCGGACCAGGTGGCCATGGTCAGACGGTCGCGCCGGGCGAATTCCCGGTCAAGGCTGGGAGGGTGATCGACCGTCTACGCGAGCGCGAGCACGGCCGTCGCCGGCAGCTCGCGGGCCATTGTTCTTGCTCCGACGAGGCCGCCAGCCACCCGCCGCCCTCGGCCGTAGCCGCAGCGAGCTCGGCGTGGGGTGACCGGCGGCCCAATCCCGTGCTGAATCAGCGCGGCGAGATCTGAGTCAAGCCACTCGACCGGTGCCAACGGACCCGCTGGGATTCGCCCGTGTGGGTGCCACGGCGAGCACGTCGGCCACGATGCTCACCGGCCCCTTTCGCCGGAGCCCGTCGACATCGTGGGCGATGTCGGCGTAGACCGTCAGCCACGCCGCGCCGCGGTCGCTGCCCCGGTACACGCCGTGGTACTCGACTGCGATCACAGTCGGGCTGGAGATCCAGCTGACGTGGGCGGCTCCTCGCAGGCGCCATCCGCGGCTCGCTTGCGGTTCCATCGAGGTCCCACGGAGGGTAATCCCGTGAACGTGCTCGCTCCTGAACAGCTCGCTCAGGCTCGGCACCGCCGGCGTCCGCGAGCTCCGCCAAGCGGCGACGTAGAGCACCAGGGCGGACTGGCTGGGGTCGTCGGCCACGTCGAGAACGCCGATTGCGGCGGGGGCTCGCCCGTGAACGCGCCGGGCGAACCCGGTGCGGGCGCCGTAGCGCACCGCGACGTGGGTCGGAGGGATCGTCCAGGATCCTGGAATTGGGACTTCGATTCCGCCGACTCGGCGCATCAGGTGATCGGTTCTCATCGGTCTTCGTGGCTCCTTCGTTCCGGCGATGATGCGCCTGCTTGAGCCGGTTGGACATGAGTAGGGGTTGCTCATTCGGCTGCGCGTGCCAACGGTCACGGCCAGTGCCGAGTTGAGTAGGGATTGCTCACGACGCCGTCGCAGGGACGTGGTCGAGTGCTCACCATGGCTGACCGCGAGACGACGACGCCGAACGCCAACGACCACGCCACCGGCCGCAACAGCCCGCTGCCGACCGTCTCGGCCCCGGCGGGCGGTGGTGCGATCCGTGGGATCGGCGAGACGTTCGCCGTCAACCCGGTCACCGGTACGGCATCCCTCAGTGTCCCGCTCGGCGGCAGCCCGGCCCGTCAGGACTTCTCGCCCCAGCTGACCCTCAGGTACGACTCGGGAGCCGGCAACGGACCGTGGGGGTTGGGCTGGCGGCTGGACCTGCCGGCGATCGCCCGCAAGACGGACAACGGTCTGCCCCGATACCTCGACGGAGAGGAGTCTGACGTCTTCGTGCTGTCCGGCGCCGAGGACCTCGTCCCGGTCCTCATCGACGTTGCCGGGGTGTTGACCCGCCAGTCGAGGATGGCTACGGAGGCCGGGCGCACCTACCGCGTCGACGCCTACCGGCCACGTGTCGAGGGACTGTACGCGCGGATCGAGCGCTGGACGGAGTCGACCGGCGACGTCCACTGGCGGACGGTGTCCACCGAGAACGTCACGACGTTCTACGGCCGCTCATCAGAGAGTCGCGTCGCCGATCCCGCCGACTCGGCGCGGGTTGCTAGCTGGTCGATCTGCGAGAGTTTCGACGACCGGGGGAATGCCGTGCTGTACCGGTACGTCGCCGAGGACGGTGCCGGCATCGACCTCACCCAGGCGCACGAGCGCAACCGGACGGCCGCCGGCCGCGGTGCGCAGCGCTACCCCAAGCGGGTCCTGTACGGTAGCCGCACTCCGCATCGCGCCGGTGAGGACATGACGGCTCGCACCGACTGGATGTTCGAGGTCGTCTTCGACTACGGCGAGCACTACGACGAGGACGCCGACGGGCAACCGACGCTGGTCGCCGTCGAGCCGCAGCGGCCATGGCCGGTCCGCGCGGACCCCTTTTCCACCTATCGCGCCGGGTTCGAGGTGCGGACCTACCGGCTTTGCCGGCGGGTCCTCGTGTTTCACCACTTCACTGAGCTCGGCACACCCGACTATCTCGTCCGGGCCACCCACTTCAGCTATCGCCAGACGCCCGTGGCGTCGTTCATCTCCTCGGTCACGAGCTCGGGGTACGTCCGCAACTCTGCCGGGACGTACCTGAAGCGCTCCCTGCCACCGCTCGACCTTGCGTACACCGAGGCGAGCCTGCACGACGAGGTGCGCGAGGTCGACTCGGCCAGCCTGGCCAACCTGCCGGCGGGACTGGCGGGATCGAAGTACGACTGGGTCGACCTGGACGGCGACGGCGTCGCCGGAGTGCTCGCCACCCACGACGGCGCCTGGTACTACGTCCCCAACCTCAGCCCTCTCGCCGCCGCCGGCCATGACGATGGCGACGCCGTCCGCTTCGGCCCGGTCCGCCAGCTGTCGAGCCGACCGGCGGCTGCCGCGGGCGCCGTGCGCTGGCTCGACGTCGCCGGAGACGGCCAGTCCGACCTCGTGCAGTTCGGTGGACCAGTCGCCGGGTACCACGAACGCGCCGGCGACGGCGGCTGGGAGCGTTTCGTACCGTTCGCCGCGGCGCCGCAGATTGAGGGGAACAGCGCCGCGGTCACCTTCGTCGACCTCACCGGCGACGGACGAGCCGACGTGATGGTGACCGAGGACGACGCCCTGACGTGGTACCAGTCGCGGGGGCCGGACGGCTTCACCGCTGCGCAACGCATGGTCAACGTCGCCGACGACGAGCGCGGGCCGCGCGTGCTGCTGCAGGACCCGGAGCAGACGATACACCTCGCCGACCTGTCCGGCGACGGGCTCCCCGACCTCGTCCGGATCCGCAACGGCGAGGTCTGCTACTGGCCCAATCTCGGCTACGGCCACTTCGGCGCCAAGGTGACGATGGACGACGCGCCGTGGTTCGACCAGCCCGACCGCTTCGACCCCCGCCGCCTGCGCCTCGCCGACGTCGACGGCTCCGGACCCACCGACCTGCTCTACCTGAGCGACGACGGTGTGCACATCTATGCCAACCAGTCGGGGAACCGCTGGGCCGCACGCGATGCGATCACCGCCTTCCCGCTCATCGACCGTGAGGGCTCGGTGCAGATCGCCGACGTGTTCGGCAACGGCACGGCCTGCCTGCTGTGGTCGAGCCCGCTCGCCGCCGACTCCGGCCGGCAGCTGCGCTACCTCGACCTCATGGGCGGGCAGAAGCCGCACCTGCTCACCGAGACCGCGAACAACCTCGGCGCCGTCACCCGCATCAGCTATTCGTCGTCGGCACGCTTCCGTCTCGAGGACGAGCTGGCCGGGCGCCCGTGGGCCACCCGCCTGCCGTTCCCGGTACAGGTCGTCGACCGGACGGTGGCCGAGGATCTGGTCAACCGCACCAGGTTCACGACCCGTTACGCCTACCGCCACGGCTACTTCGACGGCACCGAGCGGGAGTTCCGGGGCTTCGGCATGGTCGAGCAGTACGACACCGAGGAGCTCGCCGTACTCACCGGCGACGACGACCTCCCGCCGGCCGACAACCTCGACCCGGCGTCGCACGTGCCGCCGGTGCTCACCCGCAGCTGGTTCCACACCGGCGCCTGGCTCGACGGCGAACAGCTCGGCGACCGCTACGAGCGCGACTACTACCGCGAGCCCGGCCTCGGACCGATCCAGCAGCGGGCGATGCTGCTGCCGGACACGGTGCTGCCGGCCGGCCTGTCGCCCGACGAGGCCCGCGAAGCGACACGCGCCCTGAAGGGCGTGCTGCTCCGCAGGGAGGTCTACGCCCTCGACGGCTCGCCGGCCGAGCTGCATCCGTACACCGTGTCGGAGCAGAGCTACTCGGTGCTCCGAAAGCAGACGCGAGGGGAGAACCGCCACGCCGTCTTCTGCACGCACGCGTCCGAGTCGATCGACCTGCAGTACGAGCGGGCCACGTTCCCTGCGGAGGGGTCGATCGTCGCCGACCCGCGCACTCACCACACCCTCGTGCTCGACGTCGACGACTTCGGCCACGCGCTGAGGTCCGTCGACATCGTGTACGGCCGCCGGCACGCCGATCCCGAGCTGACCGCTGCCGATCAGGTGGAGCAGCGACGGGCGCACGTCACGCTCCGCACCGCGCGTTACACCAACCCGATCGATGAGCCCGGCGCCTACCGAGCGCCGCAACTGTGCGAGACGTCGACATACGAGCTGCTCAACATCGTCCCGTCGCCCGGACCGGCCGCGCCGAGCCGGTTGCCGCTGGCCGACGTGCGGGCGCTCGTCACCGCCGCGTCGGACGGCGCCCACGATCTGCCGTTCGAGGACGTCGCCGGGACCGGCGCGACCTCCGGCCAGCCCTTCCGCCGTCTCACCGGCCGGACCCGCACCGTGTACCGGCGCGATGACCTCAGCGGTCCGCTCCCGTCCGGCACCGTCGAGCCGCTCGCCGCGCCGTTCGAGGTCTACACGCTGGCGTTCACGCCGGCGCTGCTGACCCACGTGTTCGGCGGGCGCATCACCGACGCCATGCTGGTCGAGGGCGGCTACGTCCACCTCGATGACGACGCGGAGTGGTGGTCGCCTTCCGGTCGCGTGTCGTACTCACCTGATCCGGCACACGGTCCGGCGGAGGAGCTGGCGCACGCCCGCCGGCACTTCTTCCTCCCGGTGAGGGCGACCGATCCGTTCGGCAACCGCTCGATCGGGCGCTACGACGACCACGACCTGTTGCTGCTGGAGACCCGCGACGCCGCCGGCAACGTCACGTCGGCCGGCGCGCGGGCCGCCGACGGGACGATCGTCAGTGCGCTCGACTACCGGGTCCTCCAGCCGGCGTCCGTCACGGACCCGAATGGCAACCGGACGGCGATTGCCTACGACGTCCTCGGCCGCGTCGCCGGCGTCGCGGTCATGGGCAAGCCGGGCGAGAACGCCGGCGACACACTCGCCGGATTCGGTGCCGAGCTCACGCCGGACGCCATCGACGACTTCCTCGCCGATCCCATCGGAGCGGCCTCCGCGCTCCTCGGTGGTGCGACCCGCCGGATCGTCTATGACGTCGACCGTTTCCGCGTCAACGGCCAACCGGTGTTCGCGGCCACCCTCGCCCGGGAGACCCGCGAGCCGGCGGGTGGGCGGATCCACGTCCAGATCGCCTTCAGCAACGGCCTCGGCGCCACCGTGCAGACCAAGACGATCACCGCGCCCGGACCGGTGGTGCCCGATGGACCTATCGTCGGCCGGCGCTGGATCGGGTCCGGGTGGATCGTCGTGGACAACAAGGGCCAGCCGGTCAAGCAGTACGAGCCGTTCTTCTCGGCCACCCACGACTTCGAGTTCGCCCGGACCGAGGGTGTCAGCGGCACCTCGCTGTACGACCCGATCGGGCGGGTGGTGGCCCAGCTGCAGGCCGACCACACCTACAGCAAGACGGTGCTCGGACCCTGGCGCCAGGAGGCGTGGGACGCCAACGACACCGTGCTCGTCGCCGACCCGACGACCGATCCCGACGTCGGCGACCACTTCGTCCGCCTCCCCCCGGACGATTACCTGCCGAGCTGGCACGGCCGCCGGGCCGGCGGGATGCTGGGACCACTCGAGCAGCAGGCCGCGGTGAAAGCCGCCGTCCACGCGTCCACGCCCACCACCTCCCACTACGACGCCCTCGGCCGGCCGTACCTGAGCCTGCAGGACAATGGCCCTTCCGGTTCCATCGCCACCCGCCTCGTGCACGATGTGGCCGGGAACGTCCTGGCGATCGTCGACGGCCTCGGGCGCACGGTTGTGCGCGGCGATTACGACCTCCAAGGTCGCCGCCTGCACCACGAGACCATGGACGGCGGTGCTCGCTTTCAGCTGCCGGATATCCACGGCCAGACGATCCGGGCATGGGACAGCCGCGGCCAGATGGTCCGCCACGTCTACGACGTGCTGCGCCGGGCGACCGACGTCTTCGTCACGGCGGGCACCGGGTCCGAGCGTCTCGTCGAGCGGGTCGTGTACGGCGAGACGGTGGGTGCTGCAACCAATCACCGCGGGCGGATGTTCCAGCGGATGGACTCGGCCGGGATCGTCACCCAGGAGGCGTTCGACTTCGAGGGGAACCTCGTCCGTCAGGTCCAGCAGCTGGCGGCCGACGACCGAATCGACCCCGAGTGGTCGGGCACCGTCGCCCTCGACGCCGAGCAGCATCGCGGGGAGACGGAGTACGACGCGCTCAAACGGCCGACGCGAGTGGTCTCGCCGGACGGCACGATCACGCGTCTCACCTACGACGAGCAGGGCGAGTTGGCACGACTGGAAGCCAACGTGCGAGGTGAGCCGGTGACCACCACCTTCCTGGCGCGAGTCGAGCACAACGCGCGCGGTCAGGTGCTGCGCAGCGAGTATGGCAACGGCGTCGTCACCGAGTCCGACTACGACCCCGACACGTTCCGTCTCCGCCGCACCGTCAGCCGGCGCGGCGCAACCGTCCTGATCGACCTCACGTACGTCTACGACGCCGCCGGGAACATCACCGCTCGGCGCGACGCCGCCCAGCAGACGCTTTTCTTCGCCAACTCCGTCGTCGAGCCGCACGCCGACTTCACCTACGACGCGATCTACCGGTTGGTGGCGGCGAGTGGCCGCGAACATGTTGGCCTGGACCCGCAGTCCCCTGAGTACGAGCCTCGTGACGCGCCGCGCACGGGGCTCGCCCACCCCCAGGACGGCCAGGCGATGCGGCGCTACTCCGAGCAGTACAGCTACGACGCCGCCGGCAACCTGCTGTCGGTCGTCCACCAGGCCGGTTCCGGCAGCTGGACGCGGCGCTACGACTACGAGGCCGGCAGCAACCGGCTGCGCTCCACCTCGCTGCCCGGCGATCCGGCAACCGGACCGCTGCCGTCCCGCTACTCCTACGACCCGCACGGCAGCATGACGTCACTGCCGCACCTTTCGTCGCTCGGGTGGGACTTCCGCGACCGATTGCGCACCGTCGACCTGGGTGGGGGCGGCACGGCGACGTACGTCTACGACGCCAAGGGCGAGCGGGTGCGCAAGGTCGTTCGCCGGCAGAACGGCACCAAGCAGCACGAACGGATCTACATCGGCGCGGTCGAGATCCTCCGCGAATACGCCGGCGACGGAACGACCATGACCCTGGAGCGCCAGACCCTCCTGCCGCAGCCCGGGCGCCCGGCGCACGTCGAGACCCGGACGATCGGCACCGACCCGGGGCCGGCTCGCCTCGTGCGCCACCAGTTCGCCGACCTCCTCGGCTCGGTGACGCTCGAGCTCGACGGATCGGCGCAGATCATCAGCTACGAGGAGTACCACCCGTACGGCGGCACGGCGTACCAGGCGGTGCGCAGCCAGACCGAGACGCCGAAGCGGTACCGCTACAACGGCAAGGAGCGCGACGACGAGACCGGCCTGTACTACTACGGCGCTCGCTACTACGCCCCGTGGCTCGGACGCTGGACGGCCGTCGACCCAGCCGGGCTGGTCGACGGCGTCAATGTGTACGTGTACGCCCGCAACAACCCGGCCGGCATTGCCGACCCCACCGGGCACGAGGGGCTGGAGGCCGCGTTCTCTCATGAAGGCAAGTACGCCCACCGGGTCACCTACCCCTCGCTCGATGCCTACGCCGCCAGCGCCGCGGGCAGCGATCACACCGTCAATGCCGACGGCACGATCACGGCGACGGTCTGGAAGAACACGCCCGCGCCGACCGTCGCCCCCCAGAAACCGGCGCCGAAGGCGGCCCCGCCGACGCCGAAGAAGGTCGCCAAGCCGGCCAAGGAGCCCCCCGTCGACGTGCGCGACCTGTTCCGGATCGCCAGGGCGATCGGGCCCGGCTGGCACTACGGCAAGACGGCGATGCAGGTCTTCGGCGGCATCCAGTTCGTCAGCGGCACGCTCGAGGCGGTCGGCGGGGCCGTCGGTGCCGCGGTGCTGTCTCCGACGATGGGAGGCGGGATCGCCGGCAGCCTCGTCTTCCTGCACGGTCTCGACGAGGCCAGCTCCGGTTGGAACCAGATGTGGTCCGGCCAGCCGTCGAAAACCGCCACCTTCATGATCGGTGAAGGCGTGGCCAAGCAGTTCACCGACGACCCCGAATGGCACCAGTTCGGCGGCGAGTTCGCCGAGGCCGGAGCCAGCGTCGGGTCGATGGCGTACGGCGGGTACCTCGCCACCCGACCGGTCAACGTCTACCAGATGATGTCCAAGCTTCCGCCGCTGCCGACCCCGATCAGCGAGGCCGAGTACATCAACATCCACAACCGACCGGGGTCGGCCGTCGCCATGGGCCAGTACGGCCCGTACCGCTACGGCATGACGATCGGCGAGCAGTCGTGGCGCCGCATGGCCATCAACCGGGGCGCCCGCACGCTCGGCACGCTGGAAGCGGTGCCGCAGGCGGTGAGGGATCAGGGTGCGGCAGCCATCGTCGAGCACGAGCTCCAGTACCTGTACGAGGCCGAGCACATCTGGTTCTTCCGCACCGGCTTCGAGAGCCCGACGGCGACGCCTACCACGTGGTTGGAGCTGGAGGCGATCGCTGCCGATCCTGCGCTTTCCGCCAAGACCACCGACGTGCCACTCCTGCATGACCCGAACCTCAAGCCGGTGCCGACGCCGAAGCCGAAGTGAACCGATCCCCCACGCACACACCACAAGAGGAACTCCCATGACCATCGACCCGACCACCGACCACCGCACGCTTCGCGGCCAGCTGACCGATGACGCCGGCCACCCGGCGGGCGGCGTCGTGCGAGTCCTCGCCCTCGACGGCGGCCACGAGCTGTCCCTCGGCGAGACGACCGCTGCCCCCGACGGCAGGTACGAGCTCGCCTGCCACCCCGCCCCGATCGGCACCGGCGTGGTACTGCGGGCACTCGACAGCACGGGGCACGTGCTCGCCGAGTCGACGCCCCGCTTCGTGCTCGACGACGCCGACGAGCTCGACCTCGTCGTGCGTCGCGACGGCGCCGTGGACGTGGTGCGCATGGCCGATCCCGTAGTGAGCTTCGCCGCCACCGAGGTGGTCGCGGCGTCCGACGATGCGCTCGGCGCCTACGTCGCCGAGCGGTTGAGCGCCCGCCTTCGCGCCGAGGTGCGTCACCTCATCGGCGTCGTCGACTCCGACCTCGACCGCGCGCTGACGGCGGCCCTGACGGCGGTGGAGTGGCGCGCGTCCGCCGAGCGCACCGTGCGCGATGTCGCGCTCGGTGTCCTCGAATCGTCCGCGGTCGACGCTCCCGAGGTCGCCGCTCGGGTCGCCGCCGGACCAGAGACACTCGTGCGCGACGCCCTGCACCTCGACGTCCCCCTGGGCAGCAACCCGCTCGTGGCGGAGTCGATGGCTCGCGCCCGGGCCGTCCAGTACGCCCAGCTGGCCGGGTTGGATGAGGGGTCGGCGCACCCGCCGCTCGAAAGACCGCACGCGGGCGTGGCGAGCGTCGCACCAGCGGCAGGGTCTGCTGCCGAGGCGTCCGCGCTCGCCGAGGTGACGGCGCTCGGCGCCCTCACCGGCGACAACGTCCCGCTCGTGCGCGCCCTGCGCCGGCGGGAGGGCGCCACACCCGGCGCCCTCGCCGCGCTGAGCAGCGACGATTGGGTCGAGCTGATCGAACAGGCCGGGGCCCCGGTGCCGCCGGGCCACGACGTGCGCAGCTATGCCGAGCACCTCGTCTTGGGCCTGGAGACGGCCTTCCCGACCCAGGCGCTGGCCGCGCGGGCGGGCGACGACGAGGTCGCCGCGTTCGTTGCCGCCAATCCCGGCATCGACCTTCGCACGACGAACCTCGTCGAGAGCAACGGAGCGATCGCCGGGTCGCCTCACACCCGCGCGCTCGTCGCGGATAGCGGTGAGCAGCCGGGGCTGCGGGCCAAGCTGCGCGCCCACCAACGCGTGCTCGCCCTCGCCGACACCACCGACGCCAGGGTGGCCCTGCTGCGCGGCGGCTTCGACTCGGCGCTCAAGATCGCCGGTCGCTCGGAGCAGGAGTTCGTGGAGGCGAGCGGCCTCCCGCGCGCCGAGGCGCGGGCCGTGCTCGCGCGCGCCCAGGACGTCGCACTCACCGCGGCGCACACGTTCGGCGCCATCACCGACGCGACGCTCGGCGGCTTCGACCAGCTGGCCGTGGCCAACATCACGCCCGACCTGGTCAACGACCTACGCCGCATCGACGGCTTCGCCGACCTGTTCGGCCCGCAGGACTTCTGCGACTGCCCGCACTGCCGCTCGATGCTCGGCCCGGCCGCGTACTTCACCGACCTGATGCACTTCGTCGAGACCAACGTCTCGCGGCCGGTCTTCATCACGCCCAGCAGAACCACCCACCCGCTGTACCTGAAGAACCGCCGACCCGACCTGTGGACCCTGCCGGTCACGTGCGCCAACACGAACACGCTCGTGCCGTACCTGACGGTCGTCAACGAAGTGCTCGAGGCGTACCTGCGCAAAGTTGTCGCCGGGGACATCTACGCCACCCTCGCCGACCCCGCCACCAAGGTCTCGTTCCGGGTCCCGTTCAACCTGCCGTTCGCCGAGCTCGGGGTGTACCTCAGCCATTTCGGGCTCTGCCCCGCCGACGTGTACCGCGTCCTCGACCAGCCCGATGACAAGGTGTGGCGTGCCCGCCTCGACCTGTCGGCCGTCGAGGCGACCGCCATCACCACGCCCGATCCCACCGGCGTGCTCGCCCGGCTCGGGCTACCGATCTCGCTCGCCGATTACCCGGTGCCGCGGTTCCTCCGCCAGACCGGCCTCGAGCGGGACGAGCTCGACGACCTCCTGAGGATCGCGTTCAACACCGACATCAACGCCGTCGTCGTGACCCCGCAGGTGCCAGCGGGCGAGTTGCAGAACTTCCCCGAGGTCATCCAGGGTCTCACCGCCGCCCGGGCGGACTTCCTCCATCGCTTCATCCGGTTGTTCCGGTCGACGCCGTGGACGATCGCCGAGCTCGACCGCCTGCTGGTTTCGCTGCGCGCCGCCGGTCTGATCGGCAGCGACCTCAACGCCGCGGTGATCTCCCAGCTCGGCCAAGTCGTCGAGTTGCATCGGGCCCTCCACCTCGGCGTCGAGGATCTGGCGTCGTGGATCAGCCTGATGCCGGTCTCCCGCTCGTTCCCGAAGCAGCCGGCCGCCGCCGACCGCGGCCTCTACGAGCGGCTCTTCGACCTCGTGGCCCTGTTCGGCGTCAAGGACGCGGCGACGGGTGAGCTCAACCAGACGGTTGCCTACCACCACTCGTCGCTGAACACGGCGAACCCGGCGGACACCGCGATCGATCCGAAGACACCGCTCATCCTCGGTGCCCTCGGCATCACCGAGACCGAGCTGCTGCAGCTGCTCGCCATGCTCCGCCAGGACATCCCGTTCGATGCGAACGGCAACACGACGCTCGACCGAGCTCGGCTCACGCTGCTCTTCCGCCACGCGAGCATCGCCAGGGCGATGCAGTTGGGGATCGAAGACCTCGTACGAGCTGAGCGACTCCTCTTCCCGGGTTCCAGGCCGTACGCGACGACGCTCGTCCAGGTGCGCCAGCTCATCGAGTTCGGTGCCTGGTTGCGCTCGTCCCCGTTCACCACGTCCGATCTGCTGTTCACTCTCTCGGGCGTCGAGACGTCAGCGGTCAAGTACGCGACGTCTCGTGCCACCGTGGCGGAGATCGTCAACGCGTCGACGACGGCCGGCACGCTCGACCTCGAGGTGCTCCGCGCCCGCCTGGCGACCCACTTCAACGTGACCGTCGCCGCCCTCGACGACCTCCTCGCCTGGACCGGTACCCAGCTGCCGGTGCCGACGACCCCGCCGGAGAGCGTCGCCGCGGTGGCCGCCGAGCCAGCCCCCGCCAACGACGTCGACACGGTGTTCGCCGTCGTCCAGGGGTTGGAACGCGCCCGCCGGCTGGTCGCCGCGTTGCAGTTCGACGCCGGCACCATCGGCTACCTGACGCGGCACCAGAACGCCGTCGGTATCTCCAACCTGCGTGCCCTCACGCTCGCCAACGTCAAGGCGCTCACCAAGTACCGCGACCTCGCCAACCTCGACGAGGGCGCCGAGGCGAAGGTCCAGGCCGCCCTCGACGCCTTCCTCGCCGCCGGCGGCAAGGTCCCACCGGGGACCGATCGCGCCCGGCTCGCCGACTTCTGGCAAGTCGACGTCAGCCTGGTCGAGTCGGTCGCCGTGGCGCTGTCGCTGCCGCCCATCGCGGTCGACGCGATCGCCCGCATCGGCGAGGTCCTGGGGACGCTCGCCCTGCTCGGTGTCAACGCCTTCTCGCTGCAGAAGCTCGGCAACGACCAGGACTTCGCCGCGCTGGTCGCCGCCCGTGACGTCGCCCGGGGTGCCTTCGGCGCCAGGTACCCGGATGCCGAGACGAGGGCCGCCAAGCTCGAGCCCTTCGAGGACCGCGTCAACGTGATCAAGCGCGACGCGTTGTGCGACTACCTGATCGGCCGCCAGCCGGAGCTCAAGTTCGAGCGCCGCGGCGACATCTACTCGTACTTCCTGCTCGACGTGGAGATGAGCGGCGAACAGCGGGTCTCCCGGGTCCTCGCCGCGATCTCCAGCGTGCAGCTGTACGTCCACCGTTGCCTGCTCAACCTCGAGCAGTCCGACCCTGCGCTCAACCCCAACCTCCCCGACGTCCACGTCGAGCCCGAGAAGGTGCCGGCCGAGGAGTGGGAGTGGCGGCAGAACTACCGGGTGTGGGAGGCGAACCGCAAGGTGTTCCTGTTCCCCGAGTCGTACCTCGACCCGAACCTGCGCGACACCAAGTCACCGATGTTCAAGTCGCTGGAGGACAACCTGCTGGCGCAGCGGATCACCGAGGACTCGGCGAACCAGGCGTACCGCCGGTACCTGACCGAGTTCGCCGAGGTGTCCCGCCTACGCGTCGTGGGCGCCCACTTCGACCCCGGCGAGGCCAGCTACTACTTCTTCGCCCGCACCCAACAGGACCCGGCGCAGTTCTACTACCGCAAGTGGCACCGCCAGCTCACGTGGACGCCGTGGGAGAAGATCGAGCTGGCCATCGATGCCCCGTACCTTGCCGCCCAGGTGCTGAACGGCCGCCTGTACCTGTTGTGGGTCGAAAGCCAGGTGCGCGACAAGACGACGTTCTCGGGCGGCTCCAGCAACTTCCTCTTCTACGACGTCAAGGTCAACCTCGTCTACTCGTCGCAGGGCCCGGACGGGAAGTGGCTGCCCCCGCAGAAGGTGCCCTGGCTGCTGCCGTCGTCGAGCGAGATCACGTTCGCCAAGTCGCAGGTGTTCACCGACTCGGTGCTGGCCGAGATGGAACTGTCGAAGACCTACCGCAAGGTCTATCCGCACAAGACCAGCAACGGGATCCTGCTGCGGTACGAGAACGTCCAGGTGGTCAACAGCACGTTCGACCGCACGCTCGACCTGTTCCGCAACCGCCTGGTGTTCAAGGGAGGCGGGCCGAACTTCGGGTTCTTCGACATGCTGCGGCTGTACAGCAGCGGCGGGACCGCGCAGCTGGGCGTGGAGAACGCGCAGTTCTTCTCCGAGACCACCCTCGACCGGCTGATCGAGGTTCCGTTGAGCGGCGCCACCCCCGCGTCGCTGATCTCCACGGCGTTCCCGTACCGCACGACGTCGGTCACCGATCCGAGCCGCGAGTACCTGATGCACGTCGTGCCCGGGCGGTACCCGGAGTCGTTCATCGCCCTCGGTGATCAGCAGTTCCTGGTTCACACGCTGCCGGCGGGCGCACCCGCCAAGCGTGAGCTGGTGCGGCTGTCGACATCGGTCGGCGACGCGTTCGGGCAGGCGTTCGGCCTCGGCGGCCTCGACGCGTTGCTGACGCTGCCGACGCAGCAGCTGGCCGAGAAGCCGCTCGGCTTCACGATCACCAACCAGGTCCAGCTC
>JBKOUV010000157.1:0-6459 GCA_046723555.1 Actinomycetota bacterium
GAAGAAGCCGACGCGGCCGGCGACCTGGTTTCCGACCACGGCCCGTTGGTGATCGCCATCGGCGCGGGCGAGAAGGAGCCCGGTCTGGGCGCCGGGCGGGCGCACGACGACCCATCGCTTCGGGCGGCCGTCGCTGGTCACCGCCGGGGTGTCTTCGACCAGGTCGAAGCCCAACGCGCCGACGAAGAAGTCGATCGCCGGGTCGTAGTCGTCGACAACGATCGTGACCAGCTCGACGATGACGGTGTGGAGGGACTTGATCATCTGCAGCGCCGGGTTCTGCGCGTCCCACAGGTCGGGGAACTCCTCCAGCGGCCGGAACCCGCACGCCCGGTAGAACGCGCGGGTCTTGGCGTAGCCCTCGTCGGGGCGCCGGTCGCTCAACGTCTTGACCTGGAGGAACTCGACGCCGTCGCGCACCAACCGCGTCTCGGCGTGATCGAGCATGGCCCGCCCGATGCCCCGCCGGTGATGTTCCGGCAGGACCGCCATCAGGTGGATCTCGGCGGCGTAGGGACTGTGCCGGACGACCGTGACGATCCCGACGTCGCGGCCGGCGATCGAGGCGATCACCGACGGCGTTCGGTCGGCGACGGCGACGTAGCCGTCGACGGCCTCGGGAATGCCGAACCACGTCGGCAGCGCGTCGAGGATGCGCCGGCACACCGGGCCGGACCCGGTCGCCTCGTCACGCAGTTCGACGTCGGACGCCGTCACCGCTTCACAGCTGCGGACTCGCCGATGACTGCGTCTACGACCGCGCTCGGGGCGTCGACCGGCACGAACGTGGAGACATCGGGAACTTCGACGAGGGTGGCATCGGGGAAGGTGTCGGCCAGGCGACGAGCCATGGCCAGCGTGAAGAAGCGGTCGGCCGCTCCCCACACGATGCGGACGGGACGGTCGAACCGGCGCAGGCCCGGTTCGGCCGCGACCAGGCTGCGGCGATCGAGGCCGCGCGCGAAGTGGGCGATGTCGTCGCGGATCCGCCGGTCCGACAGCGCGGGCATGATCCAGCCGCGGGTGAGCGCCGCGTCGCGCGGGCGGCGCAGGAGCATGCCGTAGGCGAGGGCCGAGTGGCGGAGCGGGCGGAGCCGCATCGGCGCGAGCAGGGCGGCGGTGAGCCACGGTCGCTTCGCCGCCACGAACAGTGGTGCGAACGCCTTCGGCGGGAAGTTCTCGAAGGCATCGCAGTTGGTCAGCACCAGCCGACCGACCCGACGGTGCTCGCCACCGGCTACGAGCAGCTGGCAGATCGCGCCGCCCGTGTCGTTACCGATGATGGTCACGTCGTCGAGGTCCAGCGCCTCGAGGACGTGCGCGATGAGCGTGGCGACACCAGCCGGGCTCAGGTCGGCGTCGGGGTCCATCGGTGTGCGGTGGCTGCCGAGCGGCCAGTCGACGAGATAAGAGCGGACGCCTGCGGCGGCCAGCCGCTCGGCGACGGCGTCCCACAGCGTGCTGTCGACGAGGAAGCCGTGGACGAAGACGACGGGCGGGGCCGTCGCGTCGGCGGGACCGGCGGTGCGGTAGTGGAGGGTGCCCGCGGGGGTACTCAGGGTCGGCATCGGACCTCCTGCTAAGTTGCGTACAGATTGTCTGTAAGTTACGTACTATCTGTACGGAATTCAAGGGGGTAATGCTGACCCACCGCACGCAGGCCGATCGCACCGCGGCGACGCGCGGCGCGCTCGTCGCCGCGGCCCGCGCCCTGTTCGCCGAGCACGGCTACGCCGAGGTCGGAACGGAGCGGATCGTTCACGCCGCCGGGGTCACCCGCGGCGCCCTGTACCACCAGTTCGCCGACAAGGCGGACCTCTTCGCCGCCGTGCTCGAGGCCGTCGAGACGGACCTGACCGGTCGCCTGATCGAGGCCGTCGCCAAGGTCGTCGACGCCGACTCGGCGGATCCGTTGACCATGCTCGTCACGGGCGCCGACGCCTGGCTGGATGCCAGCGCCGAGCCCGAGGTGCGCCAGATCGCCCTGCTCGACGGACCGGCCGTGCTCGGGTACCAGCGCTGGCGGGAGGTCGGGATGCGGTACGGGTTCGGCCTCGTCTCCTCGCTGCTCACCGAGTTGATGGACGCCGGTGCGATCCCGGTGCAGCCGATCGAGCCGCTGGCCCACGTCCTCATCGGGGCGCTCGACGAGGCTGCCCTCTACGTCGCGCTCGCCGACGACCCGGTGCGGGCCCGGAACGAGATCCGCCCAGTCGTGCACCGCCTGGTCGCCACGATCGTCGGGCCGTGACCGGAGCGAGGCGGACCGATCACGCCGTCCGGTAGCGCAACAGGACGGTCGGGCCTGACGGCTCGGCGGACTCGAGGTCGAGGTTGACCGGCTTGGTGTCGTCGGGGAACAGCCGGCGGCCGCGGCCGAGCACGGTGGGGAACACCAACAACCGGTATTCGTCGACCAGGTCGTGCGCGGCCAGTTGGTGGGCGAGGCTGACGCTCCCGGCGACGATGACGTCGCGGTCACGCGCCAACTGCTGAACCGCGGGGACCAGGTCGCCGTCGATCAGCGCCGAGTTGCCCCACGCGCTGACGTCGCCGAGCGAGCGGGAGGCGACGTGCTTGGGGATGCGGTTCATCATCGTGGCGAACTCGTCGGTGCGTGACGGCCAGATCCGGGCGAACAGCTCCCACGTCGCCCGCCCGAGCACCAGAACGCCGCGTTCGAGTGACGGGCCGAGCTTGAACTTGTCGCCGGCGACCGCATCGGGGCCGTGCCGGAACGCCCAGCCTCCACCCGGTGTGCTTTGCGATCCGTCGGGGTCCTCGACGATCCCATCCAACGTGACGAACTCGATGACGATGACAGTGCTCATGGAGGTATGTACCGACCGGCCGGCCCCAACTCATCGCGCGGCGCGCTCAGCCCGCGGGGCGCGCTGAGATCGTGGCGGGGAGGTCGAACAGCGCGAAGACGGCGGCATCCTGGAACACGGTGGTGCGGCGGATCGCGGCGTGTTCGACGGTGAACACCTGGAGCGTGTGCAGCTCGTAATCGCCCGAGCCCGGTCGGACGTAGGCGGCCATCGCCGCCTGGCCGTTCGCCGTGAGGGGCCGCATCTGCCAGTCGGTGCCGCGGCTGTTGAACACTCGGGCGATGAACCCGGCGTAGCGGGCTGGGCCGACGTACCAGTTGAGCATCGGTGGCATCTCGAGCACGACGTCGTCGGCGAGCAGCTGGGTCAGACCGCTGATGTCGGCCCGCTCGAAGGCGGAGACGTAGCGGTCCACCACCGTCCGCTGGGCGTCGTCCGGCTCGCTCATGCTGTCGGGATCGACACCGGCGGCATCGAGACGAGCCCGCGCCCGTTGCAGCGCGCTGTTGACCGCGGCCGTCGTCGTTTCGAGGACTGCTGCGACTTCGGCGGCCGGAACGTCGAGGACCTCGCGAAGGATCAACACCGCTCGCTGCCGTGCCGAGAGCAATTGCAGCGCGGCGACCATGGCGAGCCGGAGCCGAGCTCGCTCGATCGCGCGCTCCCCCGGATCGTCGAGCGGAGTGAGCAGGGCATCGGGGAACGGTTCCAGCCACGGCACGTCCAGCGCCGGCACGAACGCCGCGTCCGGATCGTCGAACGGCTGGCCGACCCCCGACGGCAGCGGTCGGCGCTCGCGCGCCTGCAGCGCCGTCAGGCACGCGTTGGTCGCGATCCGGTACAGCCACGTGCGCAGTGATGCCCGGTTCGGGTCGTAGCGATCGAACGCCCGCCACGCCCGGGCGAGCGTCTCCTGCACCAGGTCCTGGGCGTCGTGCACCGATCCGAGCATCCGATAGCAGTGCACCAGGAGCTCGCGCCGGAACGGCGCGATCGCGAGCTCGAACTCGTCACCCACCGGCGAGGCCATTGCCATCCATGCTCCCACCGGCCAGCCGATGGAACGATTCGGGCTTGCCACGGGCAGCCGCGGGGTTCACGATGGCGGCGGGGACATGTCGGGGACGTGTCGGGGACGTGTCGGGGACAGAGAGGGAGCGGCCAATGGCGGTTTTGTCGGGTCGACGGGTTCTCCGGTTGGCGCTGGTGAGCGCCGTCGCGGTCGTGTCGGTGATCGCCGCGCCGGCCGCGGACGCCGCTCCGGCGCGTTCGACGATCCAGTGGTCAACGTGTTACAAGGGAGTGAGCGCCGAGACCGGTGTGAAGTACGAGTGCGCCACGGTCAACGCGCCGCTCGACTACGCGGTGTCGAACGGTCCGGTGGTGCAGTTAGCGCTGGTACGCCTCCCGGCGACGAACCAGGCGGCGAAGATCGGATCGATCTTTCTGAACCCCGGCGGTCCAGGAGGCTCAGGGGTCGACTTCGCACTGTTCTTCGGGCCCGCCGTCGCGTCGATATGGGGATCTCAGGTCCGGGCTCGCTTCGACATCGTCGGCTTCGACCCGCGAGGCATCGGCAGGAGCACCGCGATCAAGTGCTTCGGCAACGAGAAGCAGGCGGTGCGGGTGTTTGCGCCGTTCGCCTTCCCGCTCACCCCGGCCGAGGAGGCGCTCGTCGCCCAGGGTGATCGACTGCTGGCCGACCAGTGTGCGCAGCGCGGCAACAAGCTCGCCGCGCACATGTCGACCGCGAACGTGGCGCGGGACCTCGATCTGTTGCGCCACGCCGTCGGCGACCGGCAGATGAACTACGTCGGGCTCTCGTACGGCTCATACCTCGGCGTCACGTACGCCAACTTGTTCCCTAGCCGGGTGCGGTCGCTCGTCATCGACGGTGTCCTCGATCCGACCGCATGGGCCAACGTAAACGGCGTCGTTCCGTTCTCCACCCGATTGCGGTCGGATCAAGGCGCCCAGGTCACCCTCAACCGGCTGTTCGCCCTCTGCGAGGCGGCCCAGAACGGGAACTGTGCCCTGGCGCCGAACTCGGCGGATCGGTTCGCCGCGCTGGCGGAGCGGCTGCGCACCGCGCCGGTGCTGGTGACCGACCCCGAGACCGGCGAGCAGTTCTTCGTCACCTACCAGGATCTCATCGGGTTCACGCTGGGCAGCCTGTACGACCCGTTCAGCTACGCCGACCTCGCCGCGACGCTCGCCGCGTTGGAGTCCATGGCGTCACCAGCCAGGATCGGTGCCGCCCTCGCCCGGCTCGAGGTCTCGAGCGGCCTGGTCAACAAGCGGGGCTTCCCCCACTACGTGAACTTCGCCGAAGGGTTCCCCGCCGTGGCGTGCGAGGACGGCAACAACCCGACCGACTACCACGTGTGGTCGACCCAAGGTGCTGCGGCGGACGCCGCGTTCGGTTACTTCGGGCGCATCTGGACGTGGGCGTCGAGTCCGTGCGCCCAGTGGCCGCTCGATGATCGCGGGCGCTACCTCGGCCCGTTCACCGCCCGTACCGCCAATCCGGTGCTCGTGATCGGCAACCTGTACGACCCGGCCACTCGCTACCAAGGAGCCCAGACGGTCCGCGGTCTGCTGCCGAACTCGGCGCTGCTGACGGTCGACGTGCCGGGCCACACCTCGCTCGGAGCCAGCGCATGCGCCGGGTTCCTCACCGGTCGGTACCTGTTGAACCCCGGGGCCGCCGCTGGGATCGACGGCGAGGTCTGTCCGGTCGAGTTCAACCCCTTCGATCTCGCGGCCGGGGCGTCGACTTCGGCGAGAGGACTGTTCCCGGGGCTGCGGGCGCGACTGATGGCCGACATCGCCTTCCGGCCGATCCGCTGACGCGGTCGGCGGCGCCTGCCATAGCGGTCATGGTGCTGGTGACCGACTGAGGCGGGCGACCAACACGTCGGCGTCGGTCTTCTCGACTGGTGCATCGCGCGTGCCGGGCTGGCGGAGGAGCTCGCCGGCCACGGCGAACCCGACCGCGCCCCACGACGCGCCGCTGAGTTCGACCGTCATCGACCGCACGTGCGTACGCAGGATCGCCCGCCTCCGGTCCGGCTCCACCTCGACCACGTCGTCGAGATCGAACGACAGCACGAGCGCGGCGGCATCGTCGCGCAACTCCCCTGACGTCAGCGCGCACACCGCCGACTGATCGGTGACGAGCACGACTCCCCGACCCCGCCCCAGGCGCACGACGTGGCAGTCCTCACCGTGCGCCGGCCGGCCGTCGTCGTCGGTGCCCACGCCGGCCATCGCCGTCACGGCCCACCACTGCGGCGCGGTCTCGTCCGGTCGAGGCTCCGGACACCCGTCTGTGACCGGGCGACCCAGGGCCGCGGCGAGGGTCTCGTCGCTGGCGTCGTCGAGCAGCGCGAACGCCGGACAGTAGGAGGAGCCGTCGGCGGCGAGCTCGTCATCCACGCCACCTGGCTACCAGACGATCGGGTTACTCGAGGAGCGACCCCGGCGCCGATGGCTGCCGGCGTTTCATCCGGTTTGTTCGTCGTCGGGGTCGTCGAACTCGCCGTGCAGTATCCGCCAGCGGAGCCGGGCGCGTAGCTCGTCGGCCACGGTGACGAGTCGGGGTGGTAACGGGATGGCTCCGTCGTCG
>JBKOUV010000342.1:0-5811 GCA_046723555.1 Actinomycetota bacterium
GACCGGGCAACGGCAGTGCCGAACGAGCGGTCGTCCACCTAGACTCGCGTTCCGCACCAACCAGCGCTCGTAGCTCAATGGATAGAGCATCTGACTACGGATCAGAAGGTTGGGGGTTCGACTCCCTCCGAGCGCGCTGACCATCACCGCAGGTAGCGACCGGTTTCTGGTTGCCGGTGTCGGTAGGGATCCGCGTTCCGTCCCTACTTCTGTCCCTACATTGCACCTGTGCGCGAATGGCGGTCCGGGTCGCTGCGGGAGCGCGGGCCGGGGTTGTGGGAGATCCGGGTGGCGGTGGCCACCGATCCGATCACCGGCCGGGCGATCCAACGCTCGTTCATGTTCCGCGGCGACCGCGTCGACGCCGAGGCTCGCTGCGCCGAGCTGGCCGCCGACTACGCCGCCCACCGCGTGGCTGCCCAGGCCGCGCCGTTCTTGACCGTCGACGAGCTCCTGGAACGCTGGCTGGCCAGCGACCACGACTGGCGACCTTCAACGTGGTCGAGCTACGGCTACAACGCACGGGCTCTACGCGCCGATCCGATCGCACAGGTGCGCGTCGCACGTCTCGCACCGCCGCTGGCGCGGGCGGCGATCGGGCGATGGCGATCCACTGGCGTCACCGACTCCGTCGTGTCGGGTCGATTCCGCGCCCTGGCCGCCGCACTCGGGTGGGCCCACGAGCAGCGTCTCATCGACCGCAACCCACTCGAGGGGATGCGCGGCCCGCCCCAGCCGGCACCCCGAATGCACGCCGCGGTTGGCGATGTGGTCCAGCTGATCCGCCACGCCGAGCAACGGGTCGAGAAGGCCCGCGGCGACAGCGACGGCGGCGCCGGCGCTGCTCGCCGCCTGCATCGCGCCGAGCAGGTGTTGCTGCTCGTCCGTCTCGCCGCGGACGCGGGCGCTCGCCGTGGCGAACTCGCTGCCCTCAAGATCGCCGACCTCGACAGGCGGGTGCTCACGATCGCCCGGGCGGTGTCGATGGACCAGGTCGGTCCGACCAAGACGCGCCAGGTTCGGCGCATCACACTCGGCGCAACAACAGCCTCACTGTGGCACGGCCTGGTCGACTCGTGGACGGCACGGCTGGGCGACGGCGCGTCGCTCGGTGAGTGGCTGTTCTCGTCGGATCCCGATCATCGACATCGGCTCACCACCTCGCATCTGGCTCATTCGTTCGCCCGGTTGCGCGCCGAGGCTGAGGTCCCGAACGTAACCCTCCACCGGCTCCGTCACGGCGTTGCGACGTTCCTCGTCGACCGCGGCGAGATCCTCAAAGCCCAGCAGCGGCTCGGCCACCGAGATGCGTCGACCACCCTTCGGAACTACGCCCATGCCCTTCCGCTCGAGGACGCCGAGGTCGCCGACGCCCTCGACGCCCTCTTTTCGGCGGGCCCCGGCGAGGACTGATGCCCGACTACCCGGTTGAGGACGTCGACGAGTGGGAAGTCGTCGACTACGAGCCGATGGGCAGCAAGCCAGGCAAGCTCTGGCTGCAGCCCCCGGCGGGCTCGCCGCTCCAGGAGCGGCGCTGACTGTTCAAGCCAACCACGACCCAACACGAACACGACCGCGAGTTCCTCAAAGGCGACGACTGGGCCGAGAAGCTGGTGGCCGAGGTGGCCCACCTTCTTGGCGTATCCGCGGCACCCGTCGAGCTCGCCACTCGGCGTGGCTCACCCGGGATCATCTCCGGGGACATCTCGGCGCGGCGCGAGTTGGTCTTCGGAAATGAGGTGCTGTTCGGGCAGGATCCCGACTACGACCGTCAGGGCCGCCACGGCGTCGCCGGCTACACGGTAGAGGCCGTGCTCTCCGCGCTCACATCGCTCGGTGCCGAGCTGCCCGCGGGCAACGCCGCACCTGACGTGGCCGCCGCGTTCGCCGGGTATGTGATCCTCGACGCGCTGGTGGCGAACACCGATCGCCACCATGAGAACTGGGGCATCCTCGTCGACCCAGCCGGAACGGAACCGCCATGGTTGGCCCCGAGCTTCGACCACGCATCCTCCCTCGGGTTTCTCCTTTCCGACGACGAGCGCGTCGAACGGCTACAGACAAGGGACAGGAACCGCACGGTGGAGGCGTTCGCCGAACGTGGGCGCAGTCGTCACTTCGCTGGAACGCCGACGCTCGTAGAGGTGGCCGTCAACGCTGCCGCCGCCTGCGGCGCCGCCGTCACGATCGGCTATCGCTCACGCCTCGAAACGCTCAGCCGCGACCGGCTGGAGGCGCTGCTCGACTCCATTCCCGATGATCGGATGTCACACCCCTCCCGTATCTTTGCGGTCAGAATGATGGACGAGAACCGAAGGAGGCTGCTCGATGAGCTCAACGGCGACGGCTGAACCAGCTGCCCCTTCACGCCCAGGTACGCAACGTCGGCTCCTCTATGTCGCCTGGCAGGACCCAGAGTCGCGGGCCTTCGTGCCCGTCGGACGACTCGGCCGCGACTGCACCGACGGTGAGGTCGCCTACGAGTACCGGTATCTCCGCAACGCCGAGCGCCTCGAACGTTTCCGACCGTTCGTCGGCTTCCCCCACCTGCGTCAGGCGTACGGATCATCCGAGCTCTTCCCGTTCTTCGAGAACCGGCTGATGCCTCGCACCCGCCCCGACTACCCCGACTTCGTCGGCGCACTCGGGCTGGAACCTGACGCCGATCCCTTCGAGGTGCTGGCCCGCAGCGAAGGTCGCCGCCAGACCGACACCATCGAGGTGTTCCCCCAACCAGAAGTTGGCGACAGCGTCGCCCGCTGCCGGTTCCTCGTCCACGGGGTCCGCTACGTCCCAGGAGCCCACGAAGCGATCGACTCCCTCGCACGCGGCGAGCGGTTGCGTGTGCTCGTCGACCCGCAGAACCCAAATGACACGTGTGCCGTGCTGCTGCGGGACGACGGCTTCCGCCTGTTGGGCTGGGTGCCGCGCTACCTCACCGAACTCGTCCACACGCCCCTCGATAGCCTCGGCCCGTCCGGCGTCGACGTCCGTGTCGAACACGTCGGACACCGTGAAGGGCCCGTACACCTCCGGCTCCTCTGCACCCTCGAAGCGCAATGGCCGACCGACTGGGCGTCGCCCATGTCCGGCCCTGACTTCCAGGTGCTGCCGGCTGAACTCGGCTGAACTCAAACTGGCGTCAGCACTCGACCATGCCGGGGTGCAACCCCGGTACGGGCCGACCACGGTCGGCGCAGACATGCAAGCGCGACGACACCGACGGCGCGACGGCGTGGCGTACCCAATTCACGCCGCATTCGACGGGTGGTGATGCGTGTTATGGGCGGCTGATATCGGTCACCGACCCCGGTCGGTATCGCCGGATATCGCGCGCCCCGGCTCCCGGCGCGACCCGCAATTATTGGGCGGTCGCGAATGCCATCGAGCCGGCGATCGAGGACACGACGGCTGGGCGTTATCGGCGTGTTATCCGGACAGCGCGAGGCGCACGTTCTGTGCGCGGCCGCCGTGGCGCGGCAGCGACCCGAGCGAACAATAGGGCGCGCTCGCGCCGGTGAGCGCCTGCGCGGTCAAGTTCTGCACTTTAGCGCCGAGTGCCCTCGACGAGGCGCTCCGCTGACCGACAATCCGGGCGAGTGCTTCGGCGTCACCGGCAGGCGCACCGGGGCCCAGCGTCGATAGTTGTCGTCGTGCCGCCACCACTGCCCCACAAGCAGCTGCCTGAATCGAACACCAGTTTCTCTTGACATGGGAGCTTTCGCCCGGCCGCGAGCGACGCGTCGGGACGCTAGCCAGAGCGGCCGCCGCCACCGCGAAGGTGCGCCGCTGAGGGAAGTCAGCATCGTTCACGGTCGCGCCGAGAATGCGACAGGATCGTTTGATGCCGGTGTGGCTCGGAATCCTGGTTGGGGTGGTCATCCTCATTTTGACCTGGACGAGCGTCGTGTTCACGTTGGTGCTTCCTCGCGCGGTGGCGGGCCCGGGCCGCCTGTCGATCTGGATCAACCGGTCGACGCGGTGGCTGTTCTTCGCCATCTCACGGTTTGCCCGCACCTATGAGCGCAAGGACGCGGTGCTCGCGCCCATCGGCCCGGTCGCGGTGCTGGCGCAACTTGTCGTCTGGCTCACCTTGGTCGGCGCGGCCTTCGTCGTGATGCTTCTGCCCTACACCCACAACCTCGGTGAGGCGGTGAGCGAAGTGGGTGCGGCGATGTTCACGCTGGGGTTGGCGCGTTCGTCGAGTTTCACCAACGACACCGTCGTGATCTTCGCCGCCGCCTCGGGTTTCATCGTGATCGCGTTGCAGATCGCGTACCTGCCGGCGCTCTACAGCGCGTTCAACCGTCGAGAGTCACTGATCGCGCAACTGGCGAGCCGCGCCGGAGAGCCGTCGTGGGGTCCCGAGATCCTCATCCGGCATCAACTCGTCGGCATCGTCGACACGCTGCCCGACTTCTACGACCGCTGGGAACAGTGGGCGGCCGAGTTCTCCGAGTCGCACTCCAACTATCCCGTGTTGTTGCTCTTCCGGTCACCAGATCCGTGGTCGTCGTGGACAATCGCACTGCTCTCGGTGCTCGACGCCGCCGCCATGCAGCTCGCGTTGAACCCGACCAGTGCGCCGTCCCAGGCCCGTCTGGCGCTGCGCATGGGGTACACCGCATTGCGCCGGATCGCCGACTCGATCGGATGGGAGTACGAGCCCGATCCGATGCCCGACGACCCGCTCCAGTTGACCGCCGAGGAGTTCTCCGTTGCGGTCGCCCTCCTCCGCGAAGTCGGGTTCACGACCGAACAGGACGCGGACGCGGCCTGGCCGCACTTCCGGGGATGGCGGGTGAACTACGAAGACCTCGCCTACCGCATGGCCGACCGCGTCGTGGCCCCCCCGGCGCCGTGGTCCGGAACCCGCACCGGGCTCCGTCAGCAGAACGTCACCCCGCGGCGCCCCCCTCACCGTTCACCCGACAGTCCCGGCGTCTACCGCCGGCCCGATTTCACCAGTTAGCGCGAAACGAGTTGCGGCGTCGGGCATTCGGACAGTGACGGTCCACCTGCCGCACGCGACATCCTTGCGATCGCTCAGATCGGACGATGTCCCGATCCTGGTCCCGGAGTCACGTGAACGAGATGGGCGGGCTCGATCACCTCGATTCGATGCCACACGCCGCGCGGCACGATGAAGGCCTCACCCGGACCGACGTCGTATCGACTCTCATCGCCGACGTGGTCTTGATCGCCATCGTCCAGCACGACCTGCACACGTCCCGACACGAAGTACAAGTACTCGTCGCCATCCGGGTGCATCTCGCCTCGGTGAGGTGGCGGGTGTTCCATCCGCGACACGACGCCGACGGTGTAGCCGTCAACGCGGACCGGTCGACCCGCAGTAGGCACCACCTCCGACGTGCCGTCGCGCAGCAGGGTGGTCGCACGTCGCGGATCGAGTACGCCTCCATGGGCACACTCTCGCGCCGCTTTGGTCACGAAATCGCGCGGATGGTGG
This sequence comes from Actinomycetota bacterium, assembly GCA_046723555.1. Classification (GTDB taxonomy): domain Bacteria; phylum Actinomycetota; class Acidimicrobiia; order Acidimicrobiales; family Ilumatobacteraceae; genus JALZMG01. Next base: position 5,471 of record JBKOUV010000342.1, read on the forward strand.
CGCAAAACCGTGACCAAAGCGCTCATCCCCGGCGGAGCCCGGAGGTTCGCCGACCGGTACGGGCGGGTCTCAGTCCCCCGTCCCCCCTCTCGCCCCTCCGTCGTCAGTCAAGCCGAATGGGATGCTGCCCTCGCCGCCGTCACGAAGCGCGAAGAGACCGTCTCCACCGCGATGCGCGATCTCGCCGCCGCCCGCAAGCGGGATGCCGATGGTGCGCGTCGAGAACGACTACCGCTTCGAGGGTCCCGACGGTGAGCGGTCGCTGCCCGAGCTGTTCGACGGGCGCCGCCAGCTGATCCTGTACCGGTTCTACTTCGAGGAGGGTGTGAACGGCTGGCCGG
>JBKOUV010000023.1:0-43305 GCA_046723555.1 Actinomycetota bacterium
GGATGGGTGCGCCGATCAGACCGAGCGTCGGGATGATGCGGGGGACGAGTCGGGCTCGGTACAGCACGGTGGCGAGGCACAGCGCGTTGACGACGGGCATCAGGCCGGGACCGAGCAGGAACGTCCAGTCCTTGACGGCAACCAACGCTTCGGCCGCCGTGACCATGGCGGACTCGTCGCCGCCGGCGAAGTCCTGGCGGAGCGTGAACACGCCGAGCACGCTGACGACGCCGACGAAGATCATCGGGGCCTCGAGGACGCGGGAGGCGACGAATCCGACGGCGCCGGTTCCGCTGTGCCGCCTGATGACCGGATAGAGCACGACCGCTCCGTCCTCCAGCATCGCGGCCGCGCCGTCACCAACCTCCCCGGCGACGGCCCGCACGGCCGCGACGAGATAGGCGCAGAACAGGTGCGGGTCGTTGTCCCGACTGTCCAGCGACACCCAGGCGACCCGAGCGTCCTGGCCGACTGACGCCAGCCACTCCGCCAACAGCGTGGTCTTGCCGAAGCCCGCCGGCGCCGACACGAGCGTGAGGGCCGGGAGCCGCGCCGGGTCGAGCCGCGCTTCGAGCCGAGGCCGAGCGACGACGCCACGACGCCGACGAGGGGCGTGGAACTTCGTCTCGAGCAGCGGAACCGGGACCACGTCAGCCGTGTCTACTCGGCTCGGGAGCCCCGTCGCAGATGATGCGCGTCAGCCGGTCCACCGAGCGCTGTGCTGAGATGGCGCCCACGATGACGGACCATCCAGACGCCAACGGAAGCGGCCACCGTCGCCGCCCCCGGAGCCCGAAGCTCGGCGACAGCCGCGCGCCGGTCACCAACGTGGCCGTGCTCGTTGCGGCCGGGATCGCCGTCATCGCCGGGATCCTCATCCTGCGGTCGGTCACCAATCCGGCCGAATCCGAGGAACCGGGCAATGAGGTCGGCACAACGGCGAACGCGACACTCGCTCCGACCACCGTGACCTCCGCCCCGGCGAGCACAACCGAGCCGCCGACGACTACGAGCTCGACGACGACGACCTCGGTACCCCGCGCATCCAAGTCCGACGCCACCATCGTCGTCGCCAACGCCAGCGGGGTGGACCGCTCGGCGACGGCGATGTCCGAAGACCTTGCCGCCGACGGCTACACGACCGCGCCGGTGGCCAACACGACGGGGCCGCGCCTCGACCAATCGGTCATCTACTACCAGGCGGGCAACGTCGCATCCCTCGGCGTCGCCCACCTCCTCGCCGATCAGATTCCGACCGCCCGGATCTCGCCGATGCCAGATCCACCGCCGTTGGATCGTCCACTCGGCGAGGCGACGGTGGCGCTGATGCTCGGCCTGGACGCCGCCGGACGCCCGCTCTCCGAGCTCACCGACTGACCGCCGGTCAGCCCGACCGGGCGGGCGCGTCCTCGCCGATCAGCTCCAGTGCGTCCCGCATGGACAGTTCGGCACCGGCCTCGAACGCGCGGCGGTAGGTCCCGGCGTCCATCTGTTCCGCGAGCGAGGCCGCCAGGTCCCGCTCGGTGCGCCGAGCGGTCGGCCACACGCGCAAGCCGGCCCGGGCCCGCAGCCCGTCGGCGGCACCGAGCGCCGTGGCCGCCCGATCCGGGTCGCCGCTCGTCAGCGCCAGCTGGGCGTGGGCGACGAGGGCGAAGGTGACCGTCAGCGTGATCGGTTGTGACGCCCTGATCGCCCGCACCGATTCGGCCAGGAGCACGTCGGCGCGGGCGAGGTCACCGGAACGCACGGCCAGCATCGCCAGCTGGGTTCGGGCGCTCGATTCGAGCCAGTTGTTGCCGAGGTGCGAGCCGAGCTCGTCGACCTCGCTGAGGTGAGCGCGGGCGCGGTCTTCCTGGCCCATTGCCATCTCGAGCATGCCAACCGTCAGCAGGGCGAACGACGCGAGCGGGTCGTTGGAGCGCCGGAGCCCGGTCAATGCCGACATCGCCGCCTGCAAAGCGCCATCGAAGTCGTCGAGGATCGGCAGCGTCCACGAGACCGCGAGTTGGAGCGCGCTGGCGAGCGTCGGGTCCTCGACCTTCCCATCCCAGTCGCGGATGGCCTCGACGGAGGCGAGCGCGGCGACGTCGTCGCCGACCTCCACCGCGGTCACCGCCTCGCTGAACAACAACTCAGCCCGCTCGGTGTCGGCCAACTCGTCGACGCGCCGCCGCAGCTGGTCGATCCACTCGCGCCCATCCGGCATCCGATCACCCATCTGCCAGAAGAGCCACAGCACGCGGAAGAGGTGGGGCAGGGCGGTGACGTCGTGAGCGAAGAACCACTGCACCGCGGCCCGGATGTTCTCTTCGTCGACCCGCACCCGATCCACCCAGTCGCTCTGGCGTTCCGCGACCCAGTCGACGTCCTCGACCACAGACCGGTAGTGCTCGGCGTGCCGCGCTTCGATGCCATCGCGATCCCCCACAGCGTCGAGCAACCCGGCGGCGAACTCGCGCACCGTCGTCAGCATCCGGAATCGGGGGACGGCACCCGTGGCAACGGCGCTGACGAGGCTGTGCCCGGCGAGCGCGTCCAGGAGATCGAGCGCTCGGTCCTCGGTGAGCTCAGCGACGGTCGCCGCCGCCGCCACGGTCCAGCCGTCTTTGAAGGCGGAAAGTGCGGCGAGCAGGTTCCGCTCGTCCTCGTCGAGCAGGCTGACGCTCCATTCGATCGTGGCCCGCAGGCTGCGCTGCCGCTCCGGGAGGTCGATCGGGCCCGTTCCGAGCGCGTCGAGCACGTGCTCCAACCGCGCCAACAGGGCGACCGGATCGAGCAGGCGGATGCGGGCGGCCGCCAGTTCGATGGCGAGCGGCAGACCGTCGAGGCGACGGCAGATCTCGACGACCGCCGCGGCGTTGCCGTCCGTGAGCTCGAAGTGGTAGTTGACCGCCTGCGCCCGGTCGACGAAGAGCTGGACGGCGGGCAGCAGCGCCGCTTCGGAGATCGTGGGCCGTCCCGGGAACGCCGGGACCGAAAGCGGTGCCACCGGATACTCCCGTTCGGCGCGTAGCCGGAGCACGGCGCGGCTGGTGGCCAGGATCTTCAACGCCGGGCAGGTCAGTAACTGGTCGAGTCCGGGAGCGACGCCGACGACCTGCTCCAGGTTGTCGAGCACGAGCAGCGTCGGGTGGTCGGCGAAGTGCTCGACGAGGACGTCGAGCGGCGTGCGCGTGCCTTCGACCACCGCGCCGACGGCGGCGGCGACCCGGGGCAGCACCACCTCGGGATCGGCGACCGAGGCGAGCGGCACGAACACGGCGCGCGTGGAAGCGGATCGCTCGCGCCACGCGTCGGCGACGGCGATCGCCAGCCGCGTCTTGCCGATGCCGCCGGGACCGGTCAGCGTGACGAGCCGGACCGCCGGCGACTCGAGCAGGTCCGTCACCGCGACGATGTCGTCCTCCCGTCCCATCAGCGCGGTCGACGTCACGGGGATCGAGCTGTCGGCCCGGGCGGCCGCCGGCGGCGGCGCCGCGCCCGCCGCGGTGGCGGCGAAGCGCTCGCTGAGCATCGTGGCCAGGTCCTCGCGCACGAGCCGTCCGAGCTCGCGCGGCGTCTTGAAGGTGCGGTAGGACGTAGTGGCGTCGGCCTGCAACTGGGCGATCATCGCGGCCAGCCGTGGCTCCAGATCCGGCGCCGGCGTCTTGAGGTAGATCAGCCGCGGCAGCGACCCCGACAGCCGGAACTCGTCCTCCAGGCCGGAGATGTCCATGCCCGGCCCGACCCAGCCGTAGCGTTGCCAGTAGAGGCCGATGAAGATGTCGGATTGGGCGAGGTACGCCCGGTAGAGCTCCTGCGGCGGATGGGGCCGAGCACCCAGCTCGAACATCACCGGGGTCAGCCGGAGGGCCTCGATCGCCCGGGCCACCGCCTTGCGCTCATCGGCGAGCTCGGCGAGCGTCGAGCTGACGAACACGCGCAGCCGCTGATCCGGCGTGCGGATGACATCAGCGGGCGCCGGCACGCGCCCAACGTACCGACCGGTTTGTGTCACCGCATAGGTCGTCGAACGCGAATGCGGTGACACAGAACCCCGGGCCGGCGGGGCGGGCCGGTCACAGGAACGCGTTCACCAGCTCCAGCGTGCGTTCGGTCTGCTCGAGGTGGGGGAAGTGGGCGGCGTTCTCGATCACCTCGACTCGCGAGCCGCCGATGCGCTGGCGGAACTCGTCGGCGTAGATGCTCTTGACGAGGTTGTCGCGGTGGCCCCACACGATGAGCGTCGGCGCGGCGATCCGGTGGAGCCGCTTGTGCAGGCCCCGGTCCGGGATCGGCCAGATGAACTTCCCGGTGCACGCCAGTGACCACACGCTCTGGATGACCGCGGTCTGCCCCGCCTCCGACTCGAGATCGGGCGGCGCCAACAGCATCGTCGCCAGCGGTCCGGTCTGATCGGCGACGAGGAGCGGCACGAACTCCTCCGGTGTCATCACCATGAAGTTGGGAACCGGGGCGTCGTCGCGCCAGAGGCCGAGCGCGCTGATCAGCACCAGCTTCGAGGCCCTCGCCGGGAACGAAGCCGCCACCTCCGCGGCCACCATCCCGCCGAAGGAGTGGCCGATCAGCGCCGCCGAGTCGAGTCCGAGGGCGCCGAGGAGCTCGTCGTAGTAGAGGACGAGGTCCCACAGGTGGTCGAGCGGGCGGATGCCGTCCGGGTCTCCGGGGGTGGTGCCGGGGTGTTCGGGTGCGAACACGGCGAACCGCTCGGCGAGCCCGTCGAGGAACGGATCCCACTGCAGCCCACCGGCGCCGTGCAGGAACACCACCGGATCGCCGGATCCGGCGCGGTGCACGCGGGTGGTGATCTGGCCGTCCCACAGCTCGAAGGTTTCCGTCGTCACCATCTGCTCACGCCCCCACTGCTTGGCGCTCGTGGCGCAGGCTCGCCGGCCACCAGCGGTTCTCCCACTCGGAGAAGTTGTGGCGCAGGTGCGGAAGCACCTCCGTGGCGAACAGGTCGATGTTCTTGAGGGTGAGCTCGTGGGGCATCGAGCCGATGTGCAGGAGCACCATCAGGTTCCCCACGCGCAGCTTCTCGATCGCGTTCTGGAGCTGGTCACGGACGGTTGCCGGGCTCCCGCAGATCACGAACTGGCCGTCGATGAACTCCTTGAAGGTCAGGTCCTTGAGGCGGGCGAAGGTCTCCGCGGTCCGGGCCGTGGTGCCCGACCGGATGCCGTGCTCGAGGCTCCGGAAGTCCTGGTGCCCGGGCGGCGCCAGGTAAGGCGCGGGGATGTGGAGGCACTTGTCGTAGAAGTACTTGACGTGCGGGGCGTAGTCCTTCTCGGCCTGGGCGTCGGTCTCGCCCACCGCGACGAGCTGGAGGAAGCCGGCTCGGTGCGGATTCGGGTCGAGGCCGCGCTGATCGACGAACTCCCAGAAGCCGTCCATGATCTTCTTGCCGAGGTTGTTCCCGAAGTAGCTCAGGTAGCAGTAGCAGTGGTCGTTCTTGGCGGCGAACTCCCACGTCGAGAGGCTCCCGAGCCCCGGAACCCACACCGGCGGGTGCGGCTGCTGGATCGGCCGCGGCCACAGGTTCACCATGCCGAGCTTCTGGTACTTGCCGTTCCACGAGAACATCTCGCGCGAGGTCCACGCCTTGACGATCAGGTCGTGGGCTTCGTAGTAGCGCTCGCGCTGCTCGATCGGCGGGATCCCGAAGACCATGTTGGCGTCCATCGGGGTGCCGAGCGGCATGCCGGCGACGAGTCGACCACCGCTGATGCAGTCGATCATCGCGTACTCCTCGGCGACCCGGATCGGCGGGTTCGTGGTCGGCAGGGTCGAGCCCATCTGGACGATGCCGACGTCGAGGCCGTTGGTCATCTTCGCCAGGGCCGCCCCCATCAGGTTCGGTCCGGGCATGAAGCCGTAGGCGTTCTGGTGGTGCTCGTTGACGCAGATGCCGTCCAGGCCGGCGTGGGCGGCGTGGAGCAGCTCGTCGAGCGTCCAGTTGTAGTACTGGCCGACGCGCGAGGCGTCGGCAAGGTCATGGAATGGTGGGTCCACCCACACCGACTTGTAGCGCTGCTCGAAATCTGCCGGCAGCTCCCGATGGGGCATCAGGTGGAACATCGAGATCTTCACGTCGCCCCCCTGGTCGATCGTTGCTCAGATGCCGCCCACTGCGAGTGTAGGTCGGACGCTCCGGCGGGGTTCACTCGGGCGGGGCGTGTTCTCCCAGGTCAGGGCGGTCGCCGAACGAGAAACGACCTTGCTCGCGTCGGATGAGTCTCGGCACCTCGGCCCGGAGCGAGGCCGACCATCGGGGGGAGGAGATCGGATTGCTCAGCCGGTGAGGTGTTTCTCGATCGCCGACAGCTGCTCTCTCATCTCGGTGAGCTCGGCGAGGATGGCGTCGGCGGGCTCCTGACCCGCGTCCGGGGCGCCGGACGCCGTGGTGTCCTCCGGCGACAGCCCGAAGGCGCTCGCCAGCGTGCCGGCGATCAGCCCCAGCGTGGTGAGGCCGGTCATCATCAGGAACGTCCCGGCGATGCGACCCTTCTCGGTGATCGGGACGATGTCGCCGTACCCGACGGTGGTCAACGTCACGATGCCCCACCACAGACTGTCGCCGAAGGAGGCGAAGTCAGTGTTGGTGGGGTGTTCCGCCACGTACGCCATCCACGAGCAGAAGAGCAGCATTCCCACAGCGAAGAGGCCGACCTTGCCGAGCCGGCTCAGCGCTCGGCGCGCCCCCTTGCTCACGAGCAGCAGTCGGGCGAGTCGGGCCAGCCGCGCCACGACGAGGATCTGCGATCCGCTGAAGCCGGGAATGAGGAACCACGGCGCGGTGATGATCACCACGACGAGGTCGAACATCCCTACCCGGGTCGTGAGGTAGCGCCGCACGTAGTGGACGTGAACGGCCAGGTCGAGCACGAACACCAGCCAGGACACCACGTTGACCGCGATCGACACCCACGAGTCCTCTGCCGACCTCGAAGCCGCGGTGACGATCGGGAGGATCGCCGAGAGCAGCAGCGGCAGATAGATCCGCCGCTCGAACTCGGACAGCCGGCGTAGGTCCTCGGGAGCGCGAACCCGATTGGCGAACCGCTGGACCGATTCGCTCACTTTCGGCGGCTCGCTGACCCGAGCCTCGGGCTGGTCGCCCCGGTCACGACAACGGTCATGGGTCTGTTCCGTCGCCGTGACCGGGGCCGCACGGCATGAGCACCGGGGCGGCTGGTGCTCGGCCGGGGTTCATATCCGCTGCAGCTCTACATCCGTCGACGAACTCAGTGTGCGGCGAGCCCGGCCGCGGGTGCATCGCCCACAATGGATGAACGCCCAGTTTGTGTCACCGCATACGTTGATCTACGTCGTATGTGGTGACCCAACCCCGGTGGAGGGACGAACGGAGCGCGAGGCCGTGGATGATGAGCGAGTGGTCGAGGCGAGCCGTCTGATTGCGGCCGACGCCGACGTGATCTTTGAGTTCATCGCCGATCCGGCGCGCCAGCCCCTGTGGGATGCGAACGACAACCTGGCCGCCGCTCCTGACGGCCAGCGGATCCGGCGCGTCGGCGACGTCTTCACGATGACGCTGACCCGCGGGTCCGTTCGGCACAATCACGTCGTCGAGTTCGTCGAGGGGCGTCGGATCGCGTGGCGGCCGTCGGAGCCGGGAAGCGACCCCCCCGGACATCTGTGGCGCTGGGTGCTCGAGCCGCTGGGGGACCGGCAGACGCGGGTCACTCACACCTACGACTGGACCGAACTCACCGATCCGTCCCGCATCGACCGGGCGCGGTGGACGACGACCGAGCGCTTGCAGGCGTCCATGGCGCGCCTCGCCGAGCTCGTCGAACGGTGAACCTCCGGGACCCGGCCCGGTCCACCGGCGACGCGGCACCCGGACACGGGGGCCGCCGCGGCCGGAGACGAGGACGCCGCGGCCCAGCTCCTCGACACCACCGGCGCCCACGACGACGAGCACCCCACCTACTGCGGCGCGGCGTGGATCGCCCTCGCCCGGGTGTGGCTCGATACCGACCTGCTCGGCGGCTGCCGCCCGAGCGAACGGTGACCTACGCCGGGCCCGGCTGGAGCTGCTGCACTTGTGCCCACTGCAGGAGGAGCACGGTCTTGCCGTCGACGATTTCCCCGCGCTCCACCATCGCCAGCGCGTCGACGAGGGGGAGCTCGAGGACCTCGATGTCCTCGCCCTCGTCGTGGATCCCGCCGCCGGCGGAGACCCGCTGCGCGTGGGAGTAGGTGGCGGCGAAGAACGTGACCCGCTCGGTCACCGAACCGGGGCTCATGAACAGCTCGAACAGCCGGCTGATCTCGCCGATGCGCACGCCGCTCTCCTCCTCGGCCTCGCGGCGGATCGCCGCTTCCGGGTCGTCGCCGTCGACCAGCCCGGCCGGCGCCTCGATCAGCATCCCGTCGGCATGCCCGTTGACGAACGCGGGGAGCCGGAACTGACGGGTGAGGATGACCGTGCCGGCCGTCGGGTCGTGCAGGAGGACGACGACGCCATTGCTCCGGTCGTACGCCTCGCGCACCTCCCTGGTCCACCGGCCGTCCCGGTGGAGGAAGTCGAAGGTCGCCTTGCGCAGCACGTACCAGTGATCCGAAAGCACCCTGATGTCCAGGTTGGCGATCCGTTCGTTGCGACCGAGGTTGACGCCGTGTCCTCGCACGACACCACGCTAGGTGGACGCCGTCGCCGTCATATGGTGTCGGCCGATGGACTACGACGCCGTGGTCGAGGTGTTCTTCCAGCCGTCGCCACCGGGGGTCGTGCCGGCGCCAGTCGCCCAGGCATCGCCGGCGCGGCGCTTGCGTGACGCGCTCGAGCCAATCGCGATGCACTCGGTCTGGTCGAGGACGACCAACGAGCGCCTGGCCGGCCTCGGACTGGACTTCCTCGGCGCCTACGTATGGGGACGGGCCGCCGCCCTCGGCGAGCCCGACGCGGGAGTCGTCGTCTCGTCCTTCGCCGTGTTCGAACCGGGGATGGTCACGGCGGCATACGACCATGCCCGTTCGGTGTGCCCGCGGGAGACGATGCTCGCGGCACGGGCCGACGCCACGATCGAAAGCTTGGGGGCGACCCTCGGCGACGTCGACGTGAGCTTCGTCGCCGACCGGCTCGCCGCCGCGCTCGTGGGCGCGGACGCCACCGGTCGGCCGCTCTTCGCCGGCCTCGCCCGTCAGCCGTGGCCGGATGAGCCGGTCGGCCGGCTGTGGCGGGCGTGTGAGCTGGCGAGGGAGCACCGCGGCGACAGTCACGTCGCCGCGAGCGTGGCGCGTGGCCTCGACCCGATCACGATGAACGTGCTCACCGAGCTCTGGGTGGGGATGCCGCTCGGCAGCTACACCGTCACGCGGGGGTGGAGCCCGGACCAGATCGAACAGACGGTGGCGGCGCTGCGGGCGGCCGGTCTCATCGAGGGCGATCAGCTCTCCGCCGCCGGTTCCCGCGCCCGGGAAGAGCTCGAGGCGGCGACCGATGCGTTGGAGCGGTCGATCGTGGAAGCCCTCGGCACCGATCTCGACGCGGTGGCCGACGCGCTGGCCGACTGGTCGGAGCGGTGCATCGCCGCCCGGGCCTTTCCGCCTGATGTCTTCAAGCGGGCCGCCGGCTGAAGGGTGACGGATGGCGAAGATAAAGACCCGGGCCACGAACGAGGACGTCACCACGTTCCTCGACTCCGGCCGGAGACTCGGTGACCCGCTGCATCAGGAGAAACCAACCACGAACCAGTCGTTCGCCCCCGTCGTGTTCGTGTACGACTGGCCGGCCGATCCGTTGCTCGGCGACCTCGGTGCGCACACCACAGGCAAGGGGTGCTTGTACATCAAGCGGCTGAGCGACATCGACGAGCGCGTGCTCGAGCAACTGATCCGCAACGCGTGGGAGCGGGCGCAGTGAGCGGTCAGATGATGAACGGCGGGTACGTGCTGTCGAGGCCGGCGAGCGGCTTGGCGAGCTCCGGCAGGTGCTTGTGCGAGAACAGCAGGTGCTGGCGCCCAGCCTGCACGTCGCCCAGGGCCCGCAGCAGCCGGCTGCCCGTGTAGGCGGCCGCGCCGCCACCGAGTTGGTGGGCGACCGAGGTCGCGGCCGCTGCGGTGTCGCACGCATGGAGGCAGGCGACGAGGATGCGGGCCTGGAGGACCCGGTCGACAGGATCCCCCCGCTCGGCGTGCGCTTGCGCTTCGTCGACCGCTTCGTGGACCGCGGCACGGGCGGCGCGCAGGCTGGCGTCGGTGGCGGCGAACTCGGCCAACGCGGTCGGATCGTCGGCCACCTGACCTCGGCGGGCGGCGCGGCCCTCGCGCACCTGCCGGCCGATCTCGTCGAGCGCGCCGCGGGCGATGCCCAAGGGCACCGTCGTGAGCGAGGGCAGCAGGATCGTGTAGATCGGCAGCCGCCACATCGTGCCGGCGGGCCACGGTCGGTCGGCGAACGTGCAGCACTGATCGAGCGTCAGAGGGACGTCGACGGCGCGGACGTGGTGGCTGCCGGTCCCGCGCAGGCCGGCGGAATCCCACGTGTCTTCGATCTCGAGTGTGCTCACCGGAACGAAGGCGACGCGCGGTCGCTCGTCCGATCCGTCGACGAACGCGCCGAGACCGGCCCACTCGCTGTGCAGGCAGTTGCTCGTGAACGACCAGCGGCCACTGAGCACGTATGCCTCGCCGCTGACGGTGATGCGGCCCGTCGGGGCGAACATGGTGGCGTTGCCCTGGTCGGGATCGGCGAAGACGTGTCGGGCGGTCTCCTCGGCGAGCAAGCCGGCGAAGATGTTGCTCCCGGAGCCGATCACCGCGCACCAGCCCGCGCTGCCGTCGACCGCCGAGATCCGCTCGAACACGTCCATCGCCGCGGACACTGGGGTCTCGAACCCGCCGAGCTCGCGGGGCAACGCCATCCGGTTGATCCCCGAATCCCTGAGGGCCGACACGACACGGTCAGGGAGCCGGCGGCTGCGCTCGATCTCCTCGACCGCGCCGGCTACGACATCGAGCAGCTCATCGAGAGCGGGGGACGGAATGTCCTCCGTGGTCGGCGTCGCCATCGCCGCAGTATCCCCGGTGTTTGTGTCACCGCATCGGTCGATTTTCGGCGGATGCGGTGACGCAAACCGAGAGTCGTGGCGGTCTCAGCCGTGGAAGCGGTCGGGGAACTGCTCGATGATCCCGAAGGCAAGGACGTCAGCCATGGCGAGGATGTGGTCGTGGATGCGGTCGTACGCCGCGATGTCGGCGTCCCAGTCGCCGTTGAGTCGAGCCGTCGCCTCGTCCAGCGTCTGGTCCAGGTGCTGCCGCATCATCATCCGCAGTTGGTGCTTGGACCACACCCGGTTGGCGGCGGCGAGGAAGTCGGCGATCTGCTGGGCGTTGGCGTACCACTGCCGCTCGTCCTCGGTGAACGCCTGCTCGTCGCCGTTCTTCGCCGCCGACACGAGGTCGGCGGCGATGAGGATGTGCGCGCGGAGCAACTGGGTGAGGGCGGCGCCGGCTTCGTCGCCGTAGAACGGCACGATCGCCGCGCCGATGTCCGCCTGGTTCCGCAGCAGCCGGCCAGCGGTCGGCTCGACGTCGGGTAGACCGGCGATCGCGCTGACGATGAACAGGCGGGTCCACGTGATGTGGTCCTCCCACAGCTTGCGCATGTCCTGGCGGAACTCGACGGCGTCGATTCGCCCGGACGGCTCGACGGGCGCATGATGCCCGGCGGGCGTGAGCGCCGCGGCCGGCTCCTCCAACCGAGCCGCCGAGCCGCAGCCCGCAGCGAGCAGCAGCGGGGCGACGGCGCCGAGGGCGGCGAAGCGGGGGACACTCACCGCGTCACCATCCCGCTCGTCGTCGCCGGCCGACGGTCGAAGGCGGTCGCCAAGCGAGCCAGCGTCAGCGCGCCGAGCAGCAGCCCGAAGTCGCGGAGGGCGATGTCGTAGTAGTCGGCCTGCAGGAGCAGGTTGATGATGATCCCGGCGAGCCAGGCGGCCACCAGGTAGCCCCCGAAGCGGGGTTTGACCGCAACGACGAGCCCGGCCACGATCTCGATCACGCCGACGATCAGCATCGCCTGGTGGGCGTTGCCCGGGATCAGGTCGTCGATCTCCGGGGCGAGGTAGATCCTCCAGTCGACGAGGACGTCGAAGAACTTGTCCAGCCCGAACAGGATCGGGGCGACGGTGAAGCCGATCCTCAGCAGCCAGAACGCCTGGTACGTGGGGTCGTGGAGCCGGCCAGCCCGAACCGGGGAGGCCGGAGCATCATGGATGAGGGTGGTCATGTGTCATCTCCTTCTATAAACGAATGAGATTGACGTTAGACCATTGCTCCGTCTATCGTCAAGTATAGTTCAACATAGAAAGGCTCAGGTAGACATGGATCCCGTGACCAGCGACTTCGACGAACGCATCATCGGCGTTTCGTCCCTGGCCGAGCCGCAGCGCCGGGCGCTCTACCGCTTCGTCGTCGCCCAGGGCGGGCCGGTGAGCAAGGACGAGGCGGCGGAGGCGCTCGGTCTGGCCCGCTCGGTCGCCGGGTTCCATCTCGATCGACTCGTCGCCGATGGCCTGCTCACCACCGAGTTCCGGCGGTTGTCCGGCCGTCAGGGACCCGGTGCGGGACGGCCGGCGAAGTTGTACCGGCGAGCCGCCGGCGAATTGTCGGTGAGCCTGCCGCCCCGCCGCTACGACCTGGCCGCCGAACTGCTCGCCACCGCCGTGAACGAGTCGATCACGGCCGGCACTCCAGTTCGTGAGGACCTGCGCAGGGTGGCGACCGATCGAGGTCGCCAGTTCGGAGCGCAGGCCCGCCAGACCGCAGGGGAGCACGCGAGCCGGGAGACCCTGGTCGAAGCCGCCGTCGCCGCACTCGAGGAGCGGGGTTACGAGCCCCGATTCGGGAACGGGCAGGTCGTCCTGGAGAACTGCCCCTTCCGCGCCTTGGCCGACCAACAGCGCGACCTCGTGTGTGGGATGAACCTCGACCTGTTGGCGGCGCTGACCGACGCCCTCGGCGATGACGTCCTCACCGCCCGCCTCGAGCCGTCGGATGACCACTGCTGCGTGCGACTCGACGTCCACCGGTGGCCGTGAGGGGCCCGTTGGGGAACATCACCGACGAGCGCCGCTGACGATCGGCGGCGGGCGAATATGCTGGGCGCGTCTTCAACAGTGAGGACAGATCCGATTCATGGCGATCGGGTGGATCGCCCACTCCACGGGGGTCAAGGAGGACGGAAATGTCAGAGCTGTCGGAGGCGTGGGATCGCGACGACATACCCTCCATCCAGGACGTGGTGGTCTCGCGGCGAGAGTCAGCGGACGGCGTGTTGCTGTGCGTCGCCGGTGAGATCGACCTGGTGACGGCGCCCATGTTCAGTGAGCACCTCGACCGCGAGCTCAGCCAGACCGGTGGACCGGTCATCCTCGATCTCGGCGGCGTGACCTTCATGAGCACGGCCGGGATCAACGCCCTGCTCCGGGCCGGCGAGCTCGTCGGCCCACGCCTGGGCGTGCGGGCGATGAGTCAACCGGTGCGGCGGGTGCTCGAGCTCGCATGCCTGCTCGACCGATTCCCACTCGTCAGCGCGGACGGTGACAACCTCCCCGCGGACTAGGTGAGACCTGCGTAATCATCCGGGCGGGTCGGGTGCGGGCAGACGGCGACAGAGGAGCAACGCGACGTCGTCCTCGGCAGGCTCGTCGCCGATGAGCTCGTCCATGATCTCGTTGCACACGTCGTCGACGGGGCCGCAACGGAGCGCGGAGCGGAGGCGTTCCAAGCCATCGTCGATCGGGGCCCGCCGGCGTTCGACGAGCCCGTCGGTGTAGAGGGCGACGGTGGTATCCGGGAGGAGTTGACACGTGGTGTCGACCGCCCGATCGGCGTCGCCCACACCGATCGGCTGGGTGGGCTTGCACTCGACCAGCATCGAGTCGTGTCCGGGCGCGACGACGACCGGTGGCAGATGCCCGGTGGAGGCGACGCGGAACTGTTCGAGGTCGGCCGCGATCGTTAGGTAGACCACGGTGGCCATGTGCTCCGGCTCGAAGTGGTTGAACTTGCGCCGGAGGCGGTCGAGGGCCTCACCCGGGCTGGACGATTCGATCGCGTAGGCGCGCAGCGCGCTGCGGATCCGGCCCATCACCACCGCCGCCGGCAGGCCCGACCCTGCGACGTCACCGACGACGACGCCGATCTGGCCGTCCGGCAGGTGAAACGCGTCGTACCAGTCGCCGCCCACGCCGAAGTCCTCGGCCGGGACGAACCGACTGCAGAACTCGAGCCCGTCGACTTCGGGCAGGTCGTCGGGGAGCAGGCTCTGCTGCAGGGTGCGGGCGGCTGCCCGATCGACGGCCGACTGCTCGGAGACCAGTGTCGTGGCGATGCGGTTGGCGGCCACCTGCAGCACGTTGATGTCGTCCTCGGAGAATTGCCGCGGGGTGCGCGAGCCGACGTGCATCACCCCAATGAGGCGGCCGCCGGCGATCATTGGCACGCCGAGCATCGAGTGGAGCCCGGTTCGCCAGAGAATCGGGTTGACGACGGTGTCGGGGCTCACGACGTCGATGGTGACCGGACTCCTCGTCGCCGCGATCCGACCGGCGAACCCTCGGCCGATGCGCAGCCAGAACCCTTGCCGAACCTCCCGCTCCAGGCCCCGCGCCGCCCGGGCGACCAGGCGCGTCCCGCTTCGATCGAGGACGAGCACGGCAACGGTGTCGACGGCCATCACTTCCTGGACCCGGGCCAGGAGCTCCCGCACCAGGTCCTTGGTCAGGAACTCGGCCAGGTCCGGATCGGCAACCGCTTCGAGTCGCTGGAGCAGGTCGGCGGTGTCCGCGGCGGGCCGCACGCCCGGAACATAGCCTTGTTGCCGCCGCCAACGGGATTGCACCCTTCGAGCGACCGCGACGGCGCCGCGGTCGATACGGGTTATGCGGCTGTCTGCGCCCGGCCGGGATCGGGAATGTACAGGTACGTACCGCAACCCGACCAAGGAGGAGCGATGCCGTCGAAGTCCGCCAACGTCAAGAACGAGAAGCAGTACGAGGCGCTCAAGGACAAGGGGATGTCGAAGCAGCGGGCGGCAAGGATCGCCAACTCGCCCGGCGCTTCGAAGCGCGGCGGGCAACAGTCGGGCAAGGGCGGCAGCTCCCGCCAGGGCGGAACGACGGCTCAGCACAAGGCCGCCGGGCGCAAGGGTGGTAAGGCCGCGGCCAAGTCCCGCTAGTGCCCACACCCGAGGGTTTGCCGCCACCCGAGGGTTTGCGGCCGGGACGTGGCTGCGCGAAACCCTCGGATGACGCGAAACACTCGGGTGCTTCGCTCGATTCAGCCGGCGAGCCGGACCGGCGTTGCTTCGGGCTTGCGCTTGGTCGTGTACGCCCGGCGCAACTCGGCGAACCCGCTGCGGTCGTCGAAGATGTCCCGACTCATCTCGGCGAGCTCCTCGACGCGGTAGGCCTGGAGGGGCTTGCGGCGCTCGGCGGCCGCCCGGGCCTTCTCCTTCTGCTCGAGCAGTCGGCGGTACTGATCGCTGCCGGCGAGCCGGGCGGCGTACTCGAGCACGCATCCGTCGAACTCGGCCCGTGACGCCGGGACCACTTCGTCGGCGAGACCGATCCGCCCGGCGTGCGCCGCGCTGATATTGTCGCCGGCTGACCGCCGCCCCCGTGGAGATGGTGCGTGGTCACGGGCGGAGCAACACCCGACCGAACGCCCGCCGGCTCTCGATGTAGCGATGGGCGTCGGCCGCGTCGGCGAGGGGGAAGACACGGTCGATCACGACGCGCAACTCGCCGGCCGCGACGCGTCGCAGCAGTCGCTCGATCATCGCCCGCACCCGGGTTGGATCGCGGCCCATCTCGGCGCCCAGGAACACGCCGGTCAGGGAGGCGTTCTTCTCCATCAGCGGCCACACCTCCGGCGGGGATGGATCGCGCCCCGCCCGTCCGACCCAGCTCACCCGCCCCCGGTAGGCGAGGGACGCGATGCTGGTCTCGAGGGTGCGCCCGCCGACCGGGTCGACGACGAGGTCGACACCACGGCCGTCGGTCAGCTGCAGAACCCTACGGGTCACATCGTCCCGGACGTAGTTGATCCCGTGGTTCATCCCGAGCTCACCCAACGGCGCGAGCCGGTCGTCGCTCGACGCCGTCGCCAGCACCATCGACGCCCCCGCCCGGGCGGCCAGCTGCACGGCGGCGAGGCCGACGCCCCCGGCACCGGCCTGGATCAGCACCGTCTCACCCTCCTGGAGGTGCCCGAACTCGAACAGGCAGTCATCCGCGGTGCCGAATTCGATCGGGACTCCGGCGGCCTCGTCGATCGACAGTCCCTCGGGGATCGCGTACGCCGCTCGAGCCGGCACGGAGACCAGTTCGGCGTGGCTGCCATACGCCATCGTGGCCACCACCGGCTGTCCGACCTCGAGTTCCGTCACGTTCGGTCCGACCTCGCGCACCCGACCCGCGGCCTGGTAGCCGACCACGTGTGGGTTCGACGCCATCGCGCCGCCGGCCCGGTGCAGCAAGTCGCCCCCTTGCACGCTCACCGCCTCGACGGCGATGAGAACCCCACCCGGCCGGAGGTCGGGATCGGGTACGTCGACGTACTCGAGCACCTCGGGTCCGCCGGTCTTCGTGTATGCCGCGGCCTTCACCGGCCGAACGCTAACGGCAGCCTGGTCGCGGACCGGTCCGGGCGTTCTGGGCGCGATCGTTTTCAACTGTTGAGACGATCTGCGCCCAGAAATCGAAATGAGCCGCGAGAAGCCGCGGTCGCCGGCGTGGCCGGGGAACGCACACTTTCGTAGGCTCGTGGTCGGTGGCTGACGATCGCCTGGACGAGATCCTGGGGCAGCTGCGCGAGCGGGGTGGGCGGGTCACGACGCCGCGGCGGGCGATCATCACGGCGCTGTTGGATGCGGATGATCACGTCACCGCGGACGCGTTGGTGGACGCGGTGCGGACCGCCCACCCGGAGATCCACCTGTCGACCGTGTACCGCACGTTGGAGCGGCTCACCGAGCTCGGGGTGATCAACCACGTGCACCTCGGCCACGGCCCGGCCGTGTACCACCTCGCCGGCGATTCCCACCACCATCTGGTGTGCGACGACTGCGGGGCGATCATCGAGCTGCCGGCGAACGCCTTCGACGCCCTCGTCCGTCGGGTCGAGCGGGACTACGGCTTCCGGCTCGACGCCCACCACTTCGCCCTGGGTGGCCACTGCCGCAGCTGCGCGTAGCTCCGTTCGCGGGCCAAGAGCGAGGGACTATCGCACGGACGACGCGGCGATCCCGAACCCGTACGGGA
This sequence comes from Actinomycetota bacterium, assembly GCA_046723555.1. GTDB lineage: Bacteria > Actinomycetota > Acidimicrobiia > Acidimicrobiales > Ilumatobacteraceae > JALZMG01. The sequence goes on from JBKOUV010000023.1 coordinate 17,295, forward strand.
GCTCCAGGCGGTGGGCGGCCATCGTCGCCTCGTCGGCGAGCAGCTCCGCGATCGGGCCGTCGGCGACCAGCCGTCCGTCGTCGAGCACGACGGCGCGGTCGCAGAGTTGCAGCGCGTACGGCAGGTCGTGGGTGACGAGCACGACGGTGACGTCCAGGCCGAGCACGATCTCGGCCATTTCGCGGCGGGCGACCGGGTCGAGGTTGGACGAGGGCTCGTCGAGCACGAGCACGTCTGGTCGCATCGCCAGCACCGTCGCCAGGGCGACGCGGCGACGCTCGCCGAAGCTGAGGTGGTGCGGGGAGCGCTCGCGCGCGCCGGTCATCCCGACGACGTCCAACGCACCGGCCACCGCCGCGTCCACCTCGTCCGCCGCCCACCCGAGATTGGTCGGCCCGAAGGCGACGTCCTCGCGGACGGTGGGCATGAACAGTTGGTCGTCGGGATCCTGGAACACGATCCCGACCCGCCGGCGCACCTCGGCCAGGTTGGCCTTGACCACCGGAAGGCCGCCCACGGCGACCGTGCCGTGCTGGGGGACGAGGATCCCGTTGAGGGTGAGGACGAGCGTGGTCTTGCCTGCACCGTTGGGACCGAGCACCGCGACGCGATCTCCGGGGTCGATGACGAGGTCGATGCCGTCCAGCGCCCGGTGTCCGTCGGGGTAGGCGTACGCCACACCGCGGAGCTCGAGGGCGGCGGGTGTGCTCATTGGACGCTCCAGGCGACGAGGGCGACGAGGGTCGCGGCGGCGGACCACAGGAGGCACATCAACCAGGCTTGCCTCGACGCGGCCCCGCCCCGCACGGGCATCGATCCGGCGTAGCCCCGGGACTCCATCGCCAGGTAGACGCGCTCGCCGCGCTCGTACGAGCGGACGAACAACGCCCCGGCAGTCGACGCCAGCACCCGTACCTGCCCGAGCCGGCCGCCGCGTCCCCCACGCGACTGGCGGGCGATCGACATGCGGTGGACCTCGTCGCCGATGACGTCGCCGTAACGGATCATGAACGCGGTGATCGCCACGATCACCCGGGGCACCCGGAGGCGCTCCAGCCCGGCGAGGATCTGGGGGACCGTTGTCGTCGACGCCAACACGATCGACGCCGCGACACCGATGGTCCCCTTCACGACGATGTTCCACCCTGCCCACAGCCCGGCCTCGGAGAGACTGAGGCCGAGCACCTCCACGCGTGGGCCGCGGCCGACGATCGGCAGGAGGAGGGCGAACACGAGGAACGGGACCTCGATGACCAACCGCCGCACCACCGACCACAGCGGCACCCGTCCGATCACGGCGGCCAGCGCGACGAGTCCGGCCTGGACCCCGAACGCCCAGAACTGTTCGCGTGGCGTGGCCACCACGGCGAAGACGAAGAGCACCGTCGCGGCCAGCTTGCATTGCGCGGGCAGGCGATGCAGCGGACCCGGTTCGTGGATCAGCAGGTGGCGGTGGGGCCCGCCCACGTCAAACCCTTGCGCTCACGACGCTCACGACGTCACCGGCGGGGCCGGCGCGCGCCGGGCCCGCCGCACGACGAACACGATCCCCGCACCGACGACGAACGTGACGGCGACGCCGGCGAGACCGGCGACCCAGGTCTCGACGTACCGGTTGTCGACACCGCTCGCCCCGTAGTCGGCGAGGGGGCCGTCGGCGAGGGCGTGGGCTCGCGCCCCGCTGTCGATGCCCTGCTCGGCGGCGACCTTCTCCAGTCCGTCGGGGTTCGGGCTGGCGTTCGGGGCAAGGAAGATCACCAGTGTCACGGCCGCGGCGATGCCGATGAGGATGAACGCCAGGGTGGAGATCCGCTTCACGCGGCCACCTCCCGCAGCGTTGCCGGCACCGGTTTCGGCCGGAGGTCACGAGCTCCGTAGACGAGGTCCGGTCGCATGTTCATGACGGCGCTGATGGCGAGCCCGGTGATGATCCCTTCGCCGATCCCGATCACGGCGTGCACGCCGACCATCGCTCCGGCCAGCCTCGCCACCGGAACGGCATCGTTGCCCCCGATCGCGTACTCGATGATGAAGACGAGCGAGGCGATGATCGGCACCAGGAACGCCGCCCCGCCGGCGGCCGTCGTCACCGACCACGTTCGCCTGCCGAAGACCTTGCGCAGCACCACGTACAGCCCGTAGCCGACGAACGAACCGGCGAGCGCCATGTTGACGACGTTCAGCCCGAGCGCCGACAGCCCGCCGTCGGCGAACAGCAGCGCCTGCACCACCAGCACGACGGTGATCGCGAGGGCGCCGGCGTACGGACCGACCAGCACCGCCGCGAGCACCCCGCCGAGGAGGTGGCCGCTCGTCCCGTTGGCCACCGGGAAGTTCAGCATCTGGGCGGCGAAGATGAACGCCGCGGCCAGCCCGACCACCGGGATGTCCCGATCACTCAACGTCTCGGACGTCTTCTTCACGCACCACGCGATGGCGGTGATCGCGAGCATGCCCGCCACGAGCGACGTCGGGCCGTCGATGAACCCGTCGGGGATGTGCATGGCGATCAACGCGGTCTCCGATCCACGGCTGTAGTTCGAAGTTACGTTGCGAATGGATCGCAAATCAAGGTGTTGCGACCCGCTCGCAACACCGAACCTCGCCGGAGGGCGGCGGAGTTCAGGAGCGGCTGGGGTTCCTGGCCAGGTCGACCAGGCGGCGGGCGATCAGCCGGATGCACAGCGTCTCGTCGGCGCCCTCGAAGATCGAGAGCACCCGGGCGTCGACGAAGTAGCGGCTCACCGCGTACTCCTCGGCGTAGCCCATGCCCCCGTGGATCTGCTGGGCCTCCCTCGTCACCCATTCGGCCGCCCGACAGACGTAGGCCTTCACCATCGCCGCTTCGAGCGTGCCCCGACCGCCCGACATCTTCCGCGCCACCGAGTAGGCGAACTGCCGGCCGGCCTGGATCAAGGCGGCCATGCGGGCCAGCTTCGCCTTGGTGAGCTGGAACTGGGCGAGCGGCATCGCCGTCGTCTCGTCGCGGCCGTACATCCGGCGCTCGAGGGCGTACTCCCGGGCGGCCTCGAAGGCGGCCTGCATCACGCCGAGCGCACGCCCGGCGGTCTGCAGCCGGCCGTTCTCGAAGCCGCCCATCGTGAGGTAGAAGCCCTTGCCGACGCCGTCCTCGCCACCGACGAGGTTGTCGTCGGGGACGAACCAGTCGTCGAAGGCGACCTCGTAGGAGTGCATGCCTCGGTAGCCGATGGTGTCGATGGCGCGGCCCTCCATCGTCCCGCCGCCGTCCTGCTGGAAGCGGAACGCGTGGCCGGGCGCCTCCGGCTTGTCGACGACGAACAGGGACAGCCCGCGGTGGCGGAGTGATCGGTCGGGGTCCGTGCGCGCCAGCAGCATCAACGCGTTGGCCCGGCCGGCGAACGTCGCCCACGTCTTGACGCCGCGGATCCTCCAGCCACCTTCGGCCTTCGTCGCGCTGACGGTGACGAGGGCGCTGTCGGATCCGACGTCGGGCTCGGTGACCATCACCCCGACCATCAGCTCGCCGGTCGCGATCCGCGGCAGCCAGCGCCGCTTCTGCTCTTCGGTGCCGCCCTTGACGACCGCCCGGGCGAGGATCTCGGGCCGGGTGATCAGGGACCCGCCGATGCCGAGGCTCGCCCGCGCCAGCTCCTCGGTGGCGACGACCATCCCGACGTACTCGCTGTCGCCGCCGGGCGAGTACCCGCCGTACTCCTCGGGCACGGACAGGCCGAAGCTCCCGAGCTCGGCCAGCCCGCTGATGACGTCCTCGGGGACGTCGCTGTTCGTGCGGTGGACGTGCTCGGCGACGGGACGGATCTTGTCCTCGGCGAAGCGGCGGAACGTGTCGGCCACGAGCCGGTAGTCGTCGGAGAGGTGGGTCGGCCCGCCACCGTGGGCGAGCACCAGGTCGCCGAGGGCTTCGATGGCGGCCGGCGCCCGCTGCTCCTCAATGAACGGCCGGGCAGGCTCGAGCAGCTTGGCGTCGACGCCCCATTCCGTCTCCCGCCCGATCAGCCTGGCTTCGAGGTCCCAGCCGGCGTCGGCGATGAAGTGGCAGGCGAGCGTCGACTCGAACTCCCCGAGCGCGGCGTAGGCGAGCACGCTCCGACACGCCTCCACCGCGCTCGCGGCATGGGCCAGGTCGTAGGCGAAGATCTCGTGCCGTTCGAGGAGGTCCACGGAGATGTCACCGCCCTCGTCGGTCGAGTACTCGGCGAGCGTCTGCATCGCTCGCTGGACGGTCTCGGACATGGCGTCGACTGCCCGGTGAGCAGTTTGAAGGTCGGGCACGGGGCCCAGGTTAAGCACGGGGATCGCGCAGGCGAAGTGCTACGACGGGAGGGTGCCGGCGGACCCCTTTCGCCCCGCCCGATGGGTCGACGCGGTCGCGCGGGCGCGGGGGAGGGTGACCGGCCATTCGCCGGTCCGGCTCGACGCCGCGGACCTGCGCCGCCGGGCGGCGAGACAGTTGGGCCGGCCGGTCGAGCTGGACGACCCCGGGCTGGACGTTCTCCTCGCCGACCCCGCGGTCGCCGATCTGACCGACCTCGGGCGGCTCGCCGTCCGCGCCCAGCTGTGCCGGCGGATCGTGACGACGGAGGCGCTCGTCGACATGCGTCAACGCTGTCCCGACCTCGATGCCGTCAACTGGCCGCCGCCCATCGTCATCGTCGGTCTCCCCCGCTCCGGCACGACGCTGTTGCACGTCCTGCTGGCCGGCGATCCCGACGCGTTGGCGCCGCGGTTCTGGCAGCTGCAGCGGCCGGTACCGCCGCCTTCGGGTCCGTTCGACCGGGGCGCGCGCTACACGCGGGCGGCGCTGATGGTGTTGGCGTCGAGGGTCATCCTCCCGCGGCTGCGGAGCATCCACCCGCTGGGCCCCGGCCAGCCGGAGGAGTGCATCTTCCTGTTCCGCGACCTCGGGAACGAGGCGGTGCCGTTCCCCGCGTTCGAATACCTGCGCTGGCTCCGGAGCGATGGGGCCGGCGCGGTCGACTACGGCCCGTACCGCCGGTACCTCAACGTGCTGGCCACCTCGCAACCAGGCCGGCGCCTCGTCCTCAAGTCGCCGTTCCACCTCGGTCACCTCGACGACCTCATGACGACGTTGCCCGACGCGCTGGTCGTGCACACCCACCGCGACCCGGCCACTGCGCTCGCCAGCTGGTGCAGCCTGGCGGCGACGATCGGGCGGGGCACGGTGGCTTCGCTCGACCTGCACGCGCTGGGACAGAGCTGGCTCGACTTCTGGGCCCACGCCGCCGAGCGGGCGGTGGTCGGGCGCGGCGGCGCCGACCCCCGCCGGTTCCACGACGTGCAATACGACGAGCTCATCGCCGACCCGCTCGGTGAGGTGCGGCGGTTGTATGACGCAGCCGGGCTGCGGCTGACGCCCGCCGCCCACCGGTACATGGAGCGATGGCTCGATCGCCATCACCGCCGCCCCCGCTCACCCCACCGCTACCGCCTCACGCAGTTCGGGCTCGACCGTTCGACGGTCGACGCCCGCTTCCGCGTCTACCGATCGTCCGACCAGGGGTTATGACGTGCCAGTCGCACCCGAGTCAGCCGGCGTCAACGCCGGCGTCGGCCTTCGCCGCGTGCTCGGCGACGATCTCGACCCACTCGTCCCAGAAGGCAACCGGGTAGTCGTGGCCCATCCCGTCCAGGAGGACGAACTCCGCGCCGGGGATGAGCTCGGCCGTCCGCCGCCCGCCGCTCGGGTCGATCAGGGTGTCGGCGCGGCCGTGCATCACGAGGGTCGGTACGCGCACCTCGCGTAGCGCGTCGGCCCGCGGCCCACTTGCGGTGATCGCCGCGATCTGCCGGGCCGCGCCGGCGGGGTCGAAGGCGCGGTCGAACGCCTCGCCGGCGAAGCGGGCTTGCGCCTCCTCGTCGACCTTGCCGGGACTGCCCCAGATCCGCAGGCCGGCGAGGTGGTTCTCGATCGCCTCCTCGCGGTTGGTGGCGGGCGGGCCGAACAGCTTCGCCCGTGCTTCGGCGGTCGCCTGCCCGTACTCAGGCTCGCCGGTGTTGGACATCACCGAGATGATCGAGCGCAGGCGCTCCGGGTACTCGATCGCCAGTGCTTGCACGATCATCCCGCCCATCGACACCCCCATCACGTGGGCCCGTTCGACGCCGAGGGCGTCGAGGACGGCGATCACGTCTGCCGCCATGTCCGACAGCTTGTACGGCACGTCGGCGGGCTCACCCTCAGTGACCGCGGCGATGACGGCAGCGAGATCCGGCGTGACGTCGGCGAAGTGGGTCGAGAGGCCGACGTCTCGGTTGTCCATCCGCACGACGCGGAAGCCCTTGGCGACGAAGCGCTCGCACCACTCCGTCCGGTAGTTGATGCACTGACTGCCCAGCCCGTTCACGAGGACCAGCGTCGGGTCGCTCGGGTCTCCGAACGTCTCGTAGTAGATCTGCACCGGTCCGTTGGTCGCGTACGCCATGGCGCCAGCGTGGTGCGCGGGAGGCGGACCCGGCAAGCGGCGACGTCAGATCCGCTCGAAGTACCGGTGGCGCTCCCAGTCCGTCACGGTCGCGTTGAACGCCTGCCACTCCGACTCGGCGTGATGGAGAACGTGGTGGTGGACGGCGTCACCGAAGCACGCCTTGGCGAGGTCGCTCGTCCGCCAGAGCTCGATCGCGTCGACGAAGGTCGACGGGATGCGGGGCAGGTCGGCCGCCGAGTATCCGTTGCCCCGGTAGGGCGCGGGCGGCTCGATGCGCTCGCGGACGCCGTGCAGGCCACCGGCGATGGTGGCCGCGAATGCGTGGTAGGGGTTGACGTCGCCGCCCGGGATGCGCGACTCGACCCGCATCCCCGGCCCGTGTCCGACGACGCGGAAGCCGAGCGTGCGGTTGTCGGTGTCCCAGCCGACGGCAGTCGGCGCCCAGCTTCCGGTCTGGAACCGCTTGTAGCTGTTCACGTTGGGGGCGAACAGCAGCGAGAACTCGCGCGCCGTCGCCAGCAGGCCGCCGAGGTACCAGCGGAACTCGTCGCTCAGGTGGTGGGGATCGTCGCCCGCCATCACGCTGCGCGAGCCGTCGTCCGACCAGAGGCTCGAGTGGACGTGGCAACTGTTGCCTCCGACGTCGAAGTGCGGCTTGGCCATGAACGTCACCGACTGGCCGACCTGGGCGGCGAGCTCCTTGATCGCGTTCTTGAACACGAGGGTGGTGTCGGCCATCTCCAGCGCCGGCTGGAACGTGAGGTTGATCTCGTGCTGACCGCGCCCGGCCTCACCCTTGGAGAACTCGACCGGGAACCCGGCGCCGCGGAGCCCCCGCCGGATCCGCCCCAGCAGGTCCTCCTCCTTGGTGGTCTGGAGGATGTTGTAGTCCTCGACCCACGGCGAGTTCGGCGTGAGCTCGCGGTAGCCGTTGCGGTGGGCCACGTCGTACGGCTCGCGGAACACGTAGAACTCGAGCTCGCTACCGATCATCGACGTGTAGCCGAGCGCGGCGGCGCTCGCGACCTGCCGCTGCAGGACGCGGCGGGGAGACACCTCCACCGCAGAACCCGTGTCGACGTCGACGAGGTCCACCAGGACGAGGGCCGTCGTCTCGACCCACGGCAGGTAGCGAATCGTCGCCGGGTCGACGATGCCTCGCATGTCGCCGTAGCCCCGGTCGTAGCTGGCCCAGGCGAAACCGGGGATCGGGACGTCGTCGAGGTCGCACGCGAGGAGGTAGTCGCAGTTCTCGGTGCCCTCCTTCACGACGACGTCGAGGTAGAAGTCGGCGTCGGTGCGCTTGCCGATCAGCCGCCCGTGGTGGTCGGCGAAGGCGACGATGACGGTGTCGATCGTGCTGTCCTTGATGTCGGCCTCGAGCTGCTCGGCGGGGACATGGGTGTTCGGCGCCACGGGTCACTCCGGGGTGGTGTAGGCGGCGGTGATCCCGCCGTCGATGATCAGCGACTGCCCGGTCATGAAGGACGACTCGTCCGAGGCCAGGAACAGTGCACCGAAGGCGATCTCGATCGGCTCGCCGAAGCGCCCCATCGGTACGTGTACCAACCGTTGCTGCCGGCGGGCGTCATCGGACAGGAACTTGGCGAGCAGCGGGGTCAGGACCGGCCCGGGACACAGGGCGTTGGCCCGGATGCCCCGGCGCGCGTACATCGTCGCGATCTCGCGCGTCATCGCTACGACCGCACCCTTCGACGAGGTGTAGGCGACCTGCGGCGTCGCCGCGCCCATGTGGGCGACGAACGAGGCGACATTGACGATGCTGCCCCCACCGGACGCCAGCATCGCCGGGATCCCGTGGCGGCAGCACCGGGCGATCCCCGTGACGTTGACGTCGAGGACCTGCCGCCACGTGTCGTCGGATGTGTTCTCCGGCCCGTCGTCGTCGGCCGGGGAGATCCCGGCGTTGTTGTAGAGGGCGTGCAGCCCGCCGAAGGTGGCGACCGTCTGCTCGACCGCGTCCCGGACGCTGCCGTCATCGGTGACGTCCGTGGGCACGTAGCGCGCCTCGCCGCCGGCGGCACCGATCGCCTCGACGACCGCGGCGCCGTCGTCCCGGTCGGCGATGACGACGCGTGCCCCCTCGCGGGCGAACAACTCGGCCCCGACCCGCCCCAGCCCCGCCGATGCCCCGGTGATCAGCGCGACCTTGCCGGCGAGCCGCTCCATCACAGCATCCCGTGAGCGTGAAACATGCGGTCGAGGATCTCCCGCAGGACCGGTTGCTTCCGCAGGTTGTAGGCGGTCACGTCCTCCTGGGCGGCGTTGGCGGCGTGGGCCGACGCCCGCTTGACCTCGGCGTACCGGGCGCGATCGTCGGGGTGGTCGCACAGCCAGTCGCGGAACATGCGGTGGCGGATCACCTCCGGGCAGTCGGGGCTCCACACGTGGAGGTTGGACCGGGGCGAGGTCGCGACCAGGCAGCGGTGCTCGTGCCACCGGGGCTCGCGGATCGTCAGCGCGTAGCCCGTCCGCTCGAGCGCGGGAACGTACGCCGGCTCGTCCCCGGAGTCGACGACGGTGAGGTCGATGTCGATCACCGGCTTGGCCGGCAGGTCGGGAACGCTCGTCGACCCGACGTGCTCGAGCTCGAGGACGCGGTCACCCAACGCTTGTCGGATGCGCCAGGCGAGCTGCTCGTACTGCGCCGGCCACGACGGATCCGGATCGACGACCGCGATCGGGGTGGCGGCCGGCGGACCGCCGACCCACGGGTCGTCGTCCGGATCGAAGTCGTCGTGCCGTGTGATCTCCTCGAACGTCGCCACCGACGGCAGCCTAGGAACGGCCGGGCTCGAGCAGGTGAGCCGTAGGCTGCGTTCGTGGGTCGAGAAGTCGAGTTCAGCGACGTGGCGGTGTGGGTCGAGCGGTTCGGCCCGCTGGCGACGCTGGTGACCGTGACCGATGACGGAGCGCCGCACGTCGGGACGGTGACGGTCGATGCCGCCGATGACCAGCTGACGATGCGAGTCGGCGCCCGGACCCGGGAGAACGTCCTGGCCCGTCCGGCGCTGACCCTGGCGTGGCTCCACCCGGACCGCGACTACCAGCTGATCATCGACGGGTCGGGCGCGGTTGACGGTGACCGTGGCTCGGACGGGCTCTTCGGGTGCGCGGTCAGCGTCGAGCGAGGCATCCTGCACCGGCTCGCCGGCCGAGCGGACGCCGGGCCTTCGTGCCGGGCGCTGGCCGGGGCGGCCACCACCGACGAGGGCGGCGAAGCGCCCTGCTTCGCCAACCGGCTCGACGAGCACGGCCGCGTCTGATCAACGAGACGTCAGCGGGGTCACCGCGCCCCGACGTCACACTTCGAGGTCGAAGAAGTTCCGGATCCACGCCGACTTCCGCGGCAGGATCCGTACGACCGGCAGCCCGAACACGAACTGGGAGATGCTCCCGAAACGCTCGTAGATGACCGCGTCGAGGGACATCCCGAACACCATCGCCCGGCCGAGGAAGAAGAACCAGCCGAGCGTGACGACGGTCGTGGCGAGGGCGCCGTACAGCTCCGAGGCCCGCCCGAGCGCGCCCGGCAGGTACAGCTGCGAGATCGCCTGCATCCCGGCGATGACCGCGCCGACGACGACTGCGCCCGGCAGCAGCGCACCGGGATCTCTCGTCGCCCGGGGCAACAGCATCGAGATCGCCATCCACGCGATGGCGTAGACGGCGAGGACAGCTACGAACGACAGGCTCGCCGCGCCGAGACCGTGGTCCGTGCGGATCTGGTTCACGATCGTCGCGACCAGCGCGATCCCAACGACGAGGGCCACCACGGATCCGATCACCCGCACTGACGCCTTCGTCGTGACCGGGAGCCGCCAGGCGAGACAGCTCGCCGCGACCATCACCTTGCTCAGCGAGCGCCCCGCCCAGGCCATGCCGAACAGTCCGGCGATCGTGGCGATCCAGCGGGTGCTGTCGGGCTGGGACAGCGCGGTGTTGATCTGGTCGGCGATCGTCCCGCCCAGTCCGGCGGTGTCGATCAGGTCCTCGGCGTCGATCCAGCGGGCGAGAAACCCGAACAGGCCGACGACGAACAGCGTCAGCGGGACGAAGAAGAGGAACAACCGGAACGCCAGCGCACTGCCGACGATCGAGCCCGCCCCCTCGCGGTCCCGCTGGTAGATGCGGAGGGCGATGTCGAGCACCGGCCGGTCGTGGTACTTGTCGATCAGCGCGCCGATCCGCTCCTGTTCGGCGGCGAGCCGGTCGCGGCTCCGGTCGAGAAACGCCCGCAGGCCGGTGGCGTCGCTCAGTTCGGCCTCAGCGGGAGCGGCGTCGGGGCGCGGCGACGGTGTCCGCTCGCCGTCCGCCATCTGCTGGTCCTTCGTCTCGCTCGCCCGTCCAGTCTTGCTGACGCAGGGAGCGGGATCAGGTTACGCCGATGATCAAGCGGGGCGAGGGCAAGAAAGCGGGCGGCGGAGTCGAGGATGAAGCTGGTCGGGGAGCCCGTCGCTTACGTCACCCAAAACCGGCCCGATCGGGCCGGATCCGGGTGACGTAAGCACAGTCCGAGTACGTTTCCCTCGCCGTGGGGTTCGCCAGCGACACCGGGGTGCAGGCCGACGGCGACGGCCGCTACGCCACCGAGATCCGGCCGGGGTGGGACATCGCCGGGCGGGCCAATGGCGGCTACCTGCTGAGCATCGTCGGACGGGCGCTGCAGGACGCCACCCGGCGTCCCGACCCGGTGACCGTCACCGGGCACTACCTGTTCCCCGGTCGGGTCGGGCCGGCGAGCGTCGTCACCGATGTGGTGAAGCGGGGCCACACGTTCACCACCGCGACCGGCTCGCTGCACGCCGGCGGGAAGCGACTGCTGCAGGTGCTCGGCACGTTCGGGGACGTGTCGAAGCCGCGTGGGCCCGAGCGGGTCGAGTCGGCGCCGCCCGAACTTCCGCCGCCGGATGACTGCGTGGCGATCGAGCCGGCCGATCCGTTCCCACCACCGTTCATGGGGCGGGTGGAGCTGCGTCTGCATCCCGACGACGCCGGATTCGGCCGCGGCACGCCGAGCGGCGAGCCGCGCGTACGCGGATGGTTCCGGCTGCGCGAGCAGGAGCCGATCGACACCCTCGCCCTGGTGCTCGCCGTCGACGCCTTCCCACCGACGGCTTTCAACGCCCGTCTACCCGTCGCCTGGACCCCGACGGTCGAGCTGACCGCCCACGTGCGAGCCCGTCCGGCGTCGGGGTGGCTGCGGTGCGCGTTCACGACCCGCTTCGTCACCGGCGGCTTTCTCGAGGAGGACGGCGAGATCTGGGACCCGACCGGGCGTCTCGTCGCCCAGAGCCGTCAGCTCGCCCTCATCCCGCGGCAGTGACCAGCTCGCGCTGGGCATCCGAGTGTTTGCCGTCGCGACGTGGTTGCAGGAAACACTCGGCGGCGCGAAACACTCGGGTGCTGAGGCTGAGAGCGTCACGAGCTGCCGAGGCGCGGCCGCTCCGGGATCACCGCCGCGTCGACGACCGCCGGGCGCGGACGGCGGGCCGGATCGCACGGGTCGTCGGGCGCCGGCACGGCGTTCCCTCCGGCGTCGACGGCGAGCTGCTGCGCCTGGGTCAACATCGCGCGCGCCGAGTCGGGCCCACCGACGAGGACGAGGACCGTGCCGCAGGCGGCGCTGGTGTCGACGGGTGTCCAGTTCGAGATGCTTGTCATCGCGGTCCCGGGGCGGCCGATCATGGCGGCATAGATGTCCAACCACCGCCGCTGGTACTCGCGCGGGGTGAGCGTGTTGCCGGGGTACGCCGGCACTCGGTCCCATTCGTCCCCGACCGGCACGTGGCCGATGTACCACGAGACCGGGACGCTGGTGATGTCGCCACCGTTGCGACCGAGGATGGCCGTCGCCCACGCCGCCGCCTTGGCGTCCTGCACGGCGGGCGGCGCATCCGTCGCCCGGCGGTAGCCGCCGTAGCCGCCCCACGTGCTGTCGAGGAACTGATAGGCGCCGGACGCGGTCGACGAGCTGGCCGCCGCCGTGTAGTCACCGCCTGACTCGAGCGTGCGGATCGTGGCGAGGATCACGGCGAGCTGAGCCGGCAGCCGTTGCGCCGCTGCCGACTCATCGGGCGTCGGGCAGGCGGCGTTGTCGTCGTAGCGCGGGTCCCCGACCCGCACGGACGCGGCGTCCAGCGGCGTGACACCGAGCGGGCTGATGAGCATGCGCGCCGCGACGTCGTCTGACCCGGGGTGACCGCCGGTGAGGTCGAGGGGATGCCACCCGCTCGGGAGGTCGACGCCGGTCCAGTCGGCCGCGGTGTCCCCGGTGCTCTGCTCGATACGGCAGTTCACGTCACGCTGCGCGTAGCGCAGGTTCGGATACGGGTTGATGGCGGTGCCGTCCGGCCGGCGGATCTCGACGTGGGCGTGGGGCACGGATCCCTCCGCGTTGCCGCTGTCGCCCATCCAGCCGATCAGCTGCCCGGCGTGCACGGTTGCGCCGGGGACGATCCCCTCGGGAAATCGCCACGTGCCGTCGTCACTCCCGTCGTCGGTGCCGGGGTGGTCGTTGTTGACGTGGTAGGCGCGGTACTCCCAGCCGTCGGCGTCCCGGATCACCACGCCATATCCGGCGGTGGGGTGGTCGACGAGGTGGTCGATGACCCCGTCGTGCATCGCCAGCAACGGCTGCAAACGATCGCCGATCAGGTCATTGCCCTCGTGATGCCGGCTGCAGCCGTCGCGGCAGGCGCCGAAGTCGTCGTAGTACGTCACCGGGCCGGCCACCGGGAACGTGATCGGGCGGAGCTCACCGTCGACAACGCCCGTGCCCGCCCGGGTCGAAGGCGGCTGCCCAGGGATCCCGCGGGTGCGGTCATCAGGGAGGACGTCGGGGTCGGCGGGCGGGAGCGTCGTCGTGGTCGTGGTGGTGGAGGTCGTGGTCGTGCTCGACGTCGGCGGAACGGTGGTGGTGGTCGTCGTCGTGATGGGCGTGGTGGTCGGCGGAACGGTCGTCCGCGGCGTCGTGGTCGTGGTTGTGGTCGGGGTCGGGGCGGTGGTGGTTGTCGTCGTGCTCGAGGTCCGCGGGACCGACGGGGTCGACGTCGGCGGCGTCGTGCTCGTCGTCGTGGACGTCGTGGACGTCGTGGTGGAGGAGTCCGGCGGCACGGTGCTCGTCGACGGCGGGATCGTCGTGCTCGTCGTCGTGGACGGATCCGTCGGCTCGGTCGAGTCCGCCGCGGCCACCCGCCAGGTGCACAACGGAGCGACCGCGCACAGCACGGCCACGACGGTCCGTTTCATCACTTCGTACCCGTCAGGTCGGCCGAGATCGCCAGCATCCCGATGCTGAGCGGGTCGGTCGTGGTGCTCGCCGAGATCACTGCCGACGTCGGCCCGGGGACGAGGTAGCGATCCGGGACGCGGACGACGTCCAGGTCCACCGCCGACCCCGACGAGGAGCTCGCCCCATCACTCGCGGCGAGGTAGGCGCGCGGCCCCGGCCGCTTTGCCGCGACGGGCGTCCCGAGCACGCAGATCGTCTCGTTGAACACGTCCATCGTGCTGTTGCAGGTCCGCCGGTGCCCGAGCGTCACGCCAGGCGGGGGCGCACCGTCACCTGGTGTGTCGTTGTTGCCGAGCGGCTGACCGTTGAACAGCAGGTTGTCGGCCGACCCGCGTCGCGCCCCGGCGACGATGTGCAGCGACTTGGCGAACGTGGCGGCTCCGGGTTCGATGGCGAGCTCGGTGATCGGGGCTTCGCGCGTCGAGTCGGCCGGGCGCACGAACCCGTCGTGCCAGGAGATCGCCCGGCGGGCGAACCGCGGCCGGTCCCGCGCCGCCACGTCGCCGAGGTCGACCCTGGGGTCGAGCTCGTAGGCGGCGACGATCGCCCACGAGGCGTACGGCAGGTAGGGCCCCGCTCGCTCGCTCACGATGTCGGCGACGGTGTAGCGCCCGCCACCGTGCGCGGCGACGTACTTGGTGACGTCCCAGACGCTCTGACGCATCACGGCGCGGCTGGACACGGCGGCCGACGCTTCGTACAGCTTGGGGACCCGGGCGGTGTGGGTGCCCAGCACGGTGTAGCGGAAGCGTGCCGCGGGTCCGTCCACGCGGACGCGCAACGGTCCAGCGTCGGTGGACAGCGCGGTCTCGACGTAGAGGCGAGCCTCGACGATGCGGGCGTCGTCCGGGATGTCGAGGGTCGCCGAGCTCGAGTTGTCGGCGCAGGCCGGCTCGGCATCCCCACGCCGCACGCACAGCCGCGACCGATCGCCGTCGACGTCGGCATCGGCGGCGGCCGTGAGATCCCACCCGCCGGCGGAGCGAAGGTTGGAGTTGGCGGCCACCACCAGGTCGCCGTTCAGCACCTGGTCGACCACCACGGCGAAGCGATGCGGGACCCGGCGCTCGCTGTGCTCGGCGTGGGCGCCGACCGGCATCGCCGACACGCCGGCGAGCAGAAGTGCCGCCACGCGGCCCACTCGTCTCCCAGCGACCAACATCCTGACCCTCATCACTTCTTTCGCGTCCCGACTTCCCGTCATGGTGAGGAATCGGCGGCGGCCCGTCTGTCACGGCCGCGACACCCGTTGTGTGCGCGCCGGCACACAGCCCCGCGTCCCTGGACAAACGCGCTCCGGGACCGCGGGATCGGGGCGCGAGGATGCGGCGATGCCGGACACGTATCCCGCCCTACGCGCCGTGGCCCTCGATGCCACCAACTCCCGTGCGGTCGCCGAGTTCTACCGTGAGCTGCTCGGTTACGACTATCGGCCCGGCGACGAGGCCCCGCCGCCCGGCCAGCCCGACCCGCAGGGGGAGGATTGGCTCGTGTTGCGGGACCGCACCGGCGAGGCCCGGCTCGCCGTACAGCACGTCGAGGACCTTCCGCGGTCGACGTGGCCGGACGCCACGATCCCGCAGCAATTGCACCTCGACCTGACCGTCCCGAACATCGAGGAGCTCTCCAGGCAGCGACAGCGGGCGCTGTCGTTAGGGGCGACGATCCTCCAGGATCGGTCGGGCGACCCGGACGAGCCGCTGTACGTGTTCGCCGATCCCGCCGGCCACCCGTTCTGCATCTTCGTCTCGCCGGACCACCCCGACGCCGCTGGGTGACGCCGTCTGCCGCGAACGGGTGAGCGACTAGGAGCCGAGTGGTTTCCGGCGCAGGGACGCGTACGGGACCACGAACGCCCGCTCGCGCGGCACATAGGTGGTGCGCCGGTCGGGGGCGTCAGTGGGCCGGGACCGTCTTCCCAGCCACGGGAGGTTGATCACGATCGTCATGGCGCGCAGTGTGCGCCGTTCCCGGCGTCCACACCGTGAGCGCGGGCACACCGGTTGTGTGTCCCCGCCGACACAGTGGGCCGTAACGTCCCGGCGATGGACGTCGTTCGAGATGAGCTGGCCGATGATCCGACGATCGACATCACGACGATTGGTCGTCGCTCGGGACGACCGCGACGGATCGAGATCTGGATGCTCGACGTGGACGGTCGCTACTTCATCACCGGAACGCCCGGACCGCGGGACTGGCTCGCCAACCTGCGCGCCGATCCGAGGCTGGTGATCCACCTCAAGCGTCACGCGCACCTCGATCTCGACGCGCGAGCGGAACCAGTCACGGACGAGCCCACCCGCCGGCGCGTCCTGGAGCACTTGTCGGCGCGTTGGTATCGCGACCAGTCGGCTATGGCCGACCTGGTCGCGGTCGCCCCGATGGTCGAGGTGAGGTTCCCCTGATCGCCGAGGCGAACGAACACTTCGTGTATCGACCCGACGCCTTCGGGGTATCGGGGGCGGGGAGAGAGAGGACACGGGGATGGAATTTGTGCTTTGGGTGCTGGCGGTGATCCTGGTGATTGCCGGGATCGTCAGCCTGATTCGCGGGGCGATTCTTGCCGGCATCGTGCTGATCATCGTCGGATTGTTGGTTGGACCCGGCGGCGTTTCGGTCTTCACCTAGATCATCGTCTCCGTGCTTTCTCGGCGGACGTAGCTCCGTACGAGCCCGCCATGCACCTCCGGGCGCGCCCGGTTGGTAGCGGAAACGCGTCCTACCGGGGCGCCCGAACCAGGAGAAGAAACCACAACATGAAGCTGAGAACCAAGGTCGCCGCGACCACGGTGACCCTCGGGATGTTGGCCGGGGCGAGCGTCGCCACGGCCGGGAACCCGTCGATCGAGGCGCCTCGCCGGAGCGTCGAGGTGACGAGTAGCCAGGGGACGGTCGACGCCGGCCCCGCTGCCGCAGCCGGCGCCGTCCGCAACCGGGTCGCGCTCCGCGGCGCCCACCCGTGCGTGTTCCGGGGCGTTCCGACGACCTGCGTGATGCGGGTCCGCCGCCTCGAACGGCGGGGCAACCGCGTCGTTGCGTTCGGGAACATCACGCCACGCAACCACCCGCGGGTGCACATCCCGTTCCACAAGCGGGTCATCGGCGTCCGCACCCTGGGCGGCATCGTCGGCTTCCAGGCTCCCCAGCAGGTCGCCGGCCCGAGCTGCGACATCCTCAGCCTCGTGCTCGGACCGTTGCACCTCGACGTGCTCGGGCTGGTGATCGACCTCAACCGGGTCGTCCTGAACATCGTCGGTCAGACCGGAGCCGGCAACCTGCTCGGCAACCTGCTCTGCGGGCTTGTCGGGATCCTCGACGGTGGTGTGGTCCTCACCCGCTTCCTGTCGATCCTCGACGAGCTGCTCACCGCGATCAACTCGGTGATCAGGCTCTGAGCCACGAACCGAATCCGGTGCTGGGAGCGCCCGGACCCGTCATCCGCGGGGCCCGGGCGCTCCGCCGCGCCCGGGCGGTGC
The DNA here is from genome assembly GCA_046723555.1 of Actinomycetota bacterium. Classification (GTDB taxonomy): domain Bacteria; phylum Actinomycetota; class Acidimicrobiia; order Acidimicrobiales; family Ilumatobacteraceae; genus JALZMG01. The sequence goes on from JBKOUV010000023.1 coordinate 34,535, forward strand.
CTCAGCGCTCGGTTGGGACGAGCCCGCGGGCGGCGGCGGCGATCGCCTCGGCGTCGATACCGGCGAGCCGCCGTTGCTCCTCGGGAGTCGCCGACCCCGGCATCATCCGCACGGCGAGGTGCCTGAACGGGATCGTCGCCCCGTGTTCGGCGAGCGCGGAGAGGACGGCCTCGCCGAGCCCTCCTTCCGGCCGGTGGTCCTCGACGACCACCAACCGTCCCGTCTCGGACGCCGCCACGGCCAGCGTGCCGCCGTCGATCGGCTTGACCGAGTACGCATCGATGACCCGTGCCGTGATGCCCTCGCCGGCGAGCCGATCCGCCGCCGCGAGCGCCTCGTGGACGGTGGCACCGGCGGCGACGATCGTGACCGAGTCGTCGGTGGACCGTCGCACCACGACGCTGCCGCCGATCGGGAACTCGGTGCCCGGCGGGTAGATGACGGGCGTCGAACCGCGACTGGTACGCAGGTAAGAGACGCCCTCGCGTGTCGAGAGGGCGGCCACGAGCTCCGCGGTCTGATTGGCGTCGCAGGGATACAGCACGGTGCTGTCATTGAGCGCCCGCATCATCGCGAGATCCTCGAGCCCCATCTGTGACGGCCCGTCCTCGCCGATGCTGACTCCGGCGTGGGAGCCGCAGATGCACAGGTTCGCCCGACTGACCGTGGCGATGCGCAACACGTCGTGGGCCCGGGTGACAAAGGCGGCGAACGTTGCCGCGAAGGGCCGCCACCCGGTCGTCTGCAGCCCGATGGCCACCGAGACCATCAGCTGCTCGGCGATGTACAGCTGGATGAACCGCTCCGGCAACTCCTTGCCGAACGACTCCAGTCCCGTGGAGTTGCCGACCTCGCCGTCAAGGGCGACGACCTCGTGGCGGGTGCGACCGAGGGCGACGAGCGCCGATCCGAACGCCACCCGCGTGGCGACGCTGTCACCGACGTCCCACCGCGGCAGCTCGAGCGGCCCGGGGGAGGAACCCACCGGGACGGCGAGGTCGGGCGACGGTGGATCGACGCGCAGCGGGTGTTCACCGCCGAGCTCCGCGATCGCCTTCTCGGGGTCGTCGAGTGGCTTGCCGTGCTTGCCCTCGACATCCTCGGTCTCGGACGCCCCGCTGCCCTTCACGGTCCGGGCGATCACCGCGGTCGGCCGGCCGCCTTCGCGTGCGGCGGCCAGGGCGGCGTCGATCGCGTCGACGTCGTGGCCGTCGATCGTCACCGTGGCCCAGTCGTGGGCCTCGAATCGCCGGGCGTAGGCGTCGAGGTCCCATTGGTATCGCGTCGGACCGGTCTGGCCGAGGCGGTTGGCGTCGAGGATCGCGGTCAGGTTGGGCAGCCGCATCCAGCCGGCGTGGTCGATCGCCTCCCACATCGATCCTTCGGCCATCTCGCTGTCGCCGCACAGGACCCAGACGTGGGCGCCGTTGTGCTCGAGCTCGTGGGCCGCGATCGCCATCCCGACTCCCATCGGCAGGCCGAGACCGAGCGAGCCGGTCGCGACGTCGACGGCCGGAACGAGCGGCGTCGGGTGCCCTTCGAGCCGGCTGCCCAGCTTCCGGTACGTACCGAGCTCCTCGTCGGACAGGACTCCGATGGACTCCAGCGCGGCGTACAGCAGCGGGCTGGCGTGGCCCTTGGAGAACACCAGTCGGTCGTTGCCCCGGGCTGACGGACGGTGAGGGTCGACGCGCAGATGGCGGGCGATCAGCACGCCGATCAGATCGGCGGCCGACATCGACGAGGTCGGATGACCGGAGCCGGCAGTGTCGGCGAGCCGGATCGATCTGACCCGCAACTGGCGACCCAGTTCGGTGAGGGATTCGGTTGCGGCACCCGATTCGGCGGTCATGCCACCTCCCTTCCACGAAGGACGTCTGCGACACGGGTGTACCCGTCGATGGAGCGGGTCATGCTCCGCCGTATGAGTAGCGGGGCCGCAGGGTACGAGCCGGGCAGCAACCCGACCCCCGGGTGACGACCGGGGCGCCGTTCCGGTGCCCCGGTCGCAGGGGCGGCGACTGCTCATCACGCCACGTTGGTATGGCGGAGCGTGTTCGCGGGTACCCACGGTTCCGGGCGGTCGGTGAAAGGAGCGATCGCTACATGGCGTTTCTGTTGTGGATCCTGGCGGTCATCTTGGTCATCGCCGGCATCGTGGCCCTGATACGCGGGGCCATCCTGGCGGGCATCGTGCTGATCATCATCGGGCTCCTCGTCGGGCCGGGCGGGGTCAGCGTCTTCACTTGACGCGTCGCGAGGCGCTGTGATCGGAATGGTATGGATCCTTCTGCCCGACAATTCCTGGAGATCTATCTGCGGGATCACCACGGCGGTGCGACCGCCGGGCTCTCGCTCGTCCGACGGTGCCGGAAGGCCAACCGGGGAACCACGTGGGACTCGATGCTGGCCCCGATCGAGGACGAGATCGCGGAGGATGGGCAGACGCTCGAATCGCTCATGAAGGAGCTCGGCGTCGAACCGAGTCCGATCAAGTCAGCGCTCGGCGCGGTCGGAGAACGGTTCAGCCGACTGAAGCCCAATGCCCGGATGTTCGGCTACTCGCCGCTGAGCCGGTTGATCGAGCTCGAGACCTTGGCGGCCGGCATCGAGTCCAAGCGCAATCTGTGGCGCGCGTTACGGCACGTGGACGACGCTGGGGTCGATGCGTCGTTGCTCGACGGGCTGATCGAGCGGGCCAAGTCGCAACGGAAACGGGTCCTCGCGCTCCATGATCGGGCCGCCGCCGCAGCTTTCCCCGCCGCCACCCGGACCGCCGTCAGCGAGGCGGTGTGAGCTCGACCGCTTCCCGCTCAGCCGAGTCCGGACCGATCATCCCGACGTCGCCCGAGTCGCCGCTGCTGCGAGTGACAACGCAGCTCGAACGAGACGAGCGGCTCGACGTGGTGACGTCCGCACTCGCGCGGCCCGCTCGCCTCCTCAGCGGCCCACTCGCCCGCCGCATCCTGGGTGGCCAGTGGCTCGGTCACGCCCTCCATCCGCTCCTGACGGATCTGCCGTTGGGATGCTGGTTCAGCGCCGGCCTGCTCGACACACTCGGCCGGCGTCGTGACCGGCACGCCGCGCAACGCCTCGTCGGGCTCGGCGTGCTCTTTGCCGCTCCGACAGCCCTGTCCGGTCTGTCCGATTGGGCCACTGTCAACGACCGCGGAGCAAGCCGGGTGGGAGGGCTGCACGCCGCGCTCAATGGATTGGCGATCGGCTCGTACGTCTGGTCGTGGTCACTTCGCCGCCACAACCGTGACCTCCGTGGCGTGACCATCTCATTGGTCGGGGCGGCCGCATCGTTGGCGTCGGGATACCTCGGAGGTCACCTCACGCTCAACCGCCACGTCGGGAGCGGAGAACCGCCGCAGGAATAGGGCGATGGCTCAGCCACCGTGTGCCTGAATACCAGAGAATCCGTCGCCAGCTACCCCACCAGTTTGTCTGTCATGGGTCGTGTCCTGGGTATCACGAATGTGTCGTGAATCGTGGGTGTTCAATCCGAGGGGACTCGTGCCCCGAACCTTTCGTCGTGGTTATCGGTGCCTTCGTCGCTGAAACGGTGGGCGGATGAGCCGCCGGATGGGCCTCGCGCTCCGGGACCTGCACCGGGCTGAGACGGACCTCGCCCGGGAGTACCGTCGCGTGGCCCTCCGGCATGCGGCGGAGGCCGATGTCTTCCAGCTCTGCCTGCACTTCGCCGGCCAGTGCGACCGCCACGCGTCCGCCGTCGTCGAGGCCGCCGACCGGTACGGCGAGAAGCTGCGGGCGGAACCGATGCCTTCGGCGCCACCCGGCCCCGCCCGCGCCCGGAAGGCGGTGCGACCGGTCGATCAGGGCCCCATCCTGCTCGCCCACCTTCGCGCCCTCTCCAGCCTCGCCCACGACTGCGAGATCGCGTGGACGGTGATCGGTCAAGGGATCAAGGCCCGCCGTGACGACGAGCTGACGGCACTCGTCGACGCGTGCGGGACCGAGACGGCCGTCCAGGGCCAGTGGCTCCGGACCCGGCTCGAGCAAGCGGCGCCACAGGTCCTGTCCCGCTGACGGTCAAGACGCCCAGATCGCGCGGGCGCCGTTGACGGTCAGCATGATCGAGTACACCGACGTGGTGGCGGTGACGAACAGGCGGTTGCGCTTGAGTCCGCCGAACACGAGGTTCGAAGTCCGCTCCGGGAGGCGGAGCCGGCCGATGAGCGTGCCGTCGGGGTCGTAGCAGCGCACGCCCTGGCCGGAGGCGGTCCACAGGCGACCGGCGTCGTCGAAGCGCACGCCGTCGAAGGACTCGTCCCCGCCGTCGGCGAAGACCTGTCCACCGGAGAGCTGGTCGTCGTCGCCGACCTTGAACACCCTGATGACGCCGAGCCGGCTGTCGGCGATGTACAGCATCGTCTCGTCGGGCGAGAACGCCAGCCCGTTGGGTCGGTCGAAGTCGTCGGCCACGATCGTGCAGGCCGCCGTCGCCGGATCGATGCGGTAGACGTGGCAGCCGCCAACCTCGCTCTCGGCCCGGTAGCCCTCGTAGTCGCTGTCGATGCCGTAGGCGGGGTCGGTAAACCAGATCGATCCGTCGGAGCGGACGACGACGTCGTTGGGGCTGTTGAAGCGCTTGCCCTCGAACCGGTCGGCGAGCACGGTCACCGAACCGTCGTGCTCGGTCCTCGTCACCCGGCGCGTGCCGTGCTCGCACGTGATGAGCCGCCCGTTGGCGTCCAGCGTGTTGCCGTTGGCGTACCCGGCGGGCTGGCGGAACACGCCGATCGCGCCGGTGAGCTCGTCCCAGCGCAGGATGCGGTCGTTGGGGATGTCGCTGGCCAGCAGGTAGCGACCCGCCGGCACGTAGACAGGCCCTTCGGCCCACCGGCAGCCGAACCCGAAGCGCTCCACCTCGGCGTCGCCTCGGCAGCCGCGGAACCGCTCGTCGAGAACCTCCAGGTCAGTTGGGATCGTAGAGAGCACCGTGTCACTCTCGCATCTTTCCGGAGGGCGGTATCTCGACGGGGCGTCAGGACTCTTGAGCGTCGTGCCGTCACGGGACCCGGTGACTGCCGGACTCGCCTTGCTGGAGGAGGGGCGCCTGGGGCAGGCGCGGCACCACTTCTGGCTCGACGCGGAGGCCGCCGTCGCCGCCAGCGATGCCGAGCGACTGGCCACTGCCGCCCTCGGTCTCGGCGGGCTGTGGGTCCACGAGCACCGCTTGACGCTCGAGCGGGCACGGGTCGACGGGCTCCAGCGTCAGGCCCTCGATGCTCTCGATCCGGCGAGTTCGCTGGCCCGACGGCTGCGCGTCCGCCTCGCCGCCGAGGAGACGTACGCGATAGGCGACGCCCGGCCGATCCTCGCCGAGTTGGAACAGGCCCGCGACGGGTGCGACCCCCTGGCGCACGCCGAGGCGTTGTCCCTGGCCCACCATTGCCTGCTCGGACCGCAACACCGCGAGCCCCGGCTGCGGCTCGCCGAAGAGCTGATCGCGATCTCACCCTCGACCGGCCGCGCCATCGACGGGCTGATGGGCATTGCCTGGCGCACGGTCGACCTGCTGCTCGCGGGCGACCGGCGGTCCGGTCGCTCGCTCGCCGAGCTGCGCGACCACCTGGCGATCGAGCGATGCGACTGCCTGGACTACCTCGTCGCCGCCCTCGACGTGATGCTGGCGATGCGCGCCGGCCGGCTCGCCGAGGCCGAGGAGCTCGCCGGCCGCTGCTACGAGCTCGGCGTCGACGTCGGTGACGCCGACGCCCTCGGCTGGTACGGAGCGCAACTCGTCGCCATCCGGTGGATGCAGGGGCGGGGCGAGGACGTGCTCCCGCTCCTCGCCGATCTCGTCAATTCGCCAACCGTGGCCGAGCCGTGCACCGGCTTCATCGCCGCGCAGGCGGCGCTGGCCGCGGCGACCGGAGACCTGGACACGGCCCGGAGCGCCTTGGCCGCGCTGCGCGCCGACGGGCTCAGGAACGTGCCGCCCTCGAGCATCTGGTCGGCCACGATGCTCGGGGCGTGCGAGGCGGCGTTCGCCCTCGGGGACGCCGAGACCGCCGCCGAGGCCTACGACCTATTGGTCCCGTTCGCCGACCTTCCGGTCATGGCCAGCCTCGCCGTGGCTTGCTTCGGGTCGGCGCACCGGCCGCTCGGACTGGCCGCCCTGACGGTCGGCGATCTGGACCGGGCGATCGCCCACCTCGAGGCGGCCGTGGCCGCCGACCTCGCGGTGGGCAACCTGCCGTGCCACGCGATCGACCGGGCGGCGCTCGCCGACGCGCTCGAACTGCGGCGGGGCGCCGGTGATGCCGAGCGAGCCGGCGAGCTGCGACGCGGCGCGATCGAGGATGCTCACCGGTTTGGCATGCGCGCCCGCGCCGAACCGTGGGAGCGGACCCGGCCGGAAGGCGACGACGCCGCGATCATCCTCCAGCGGGATGGCCGCGTGTGGCGGGTCCGCCAGGGCGACCGCGCGGTGCTCGTCCCGCACACGATCGGGATGCATTACCTGGCCGAGATGGTCACCCACGCCGACGTCGAGATCGCCGCGGTGGCGCTGGCGAGTGGTTACGCCGGACCGGGCCCGAGCAGCTCTGCTCAACCCCTGCTCGACGCTCGGGCCAAGGCCGAGTACCGCCAGCGGATCGAGGAGCTGCAGGCGGAGGTGGACGAGGCGGAGGCCTGCGCCGACCTCGAGCGGCTCGCCCGGGCCCGCGCCGAGCTCGACCGCTTCGTCGACGAGCTGACCCGGTCGATGGGACTGGCGGGCAAGAGCCGGTCGTTCGCCGACGATGCCGAGCGGGCCCGGATCGCGGTGCGCAAGGCGATCAAGCGGGCGCTGGCGACGATCACCGAAGCGGATCCCGAGCTCGGGCGGGAGCTCGGATCCCGGGTGGTCACCGGCGCGCGGTGCGTGTTCCGCGCGCCGGTGATGACCTGACCGACCACACCCGAGGGTTTCGTGCCGTCAGAGGGTTTCCTGCGGGCACGGGTCGCGTGAAACCCTCGGGTGCCCGGATTCAGCCGCCGTAGCCGCCGCCGTAGCCGCCTCCCGAGCTGCCGGGCGCGGTCGTACCGGGGGTCATCGCGTCGCCCGCGTCGACGCGCACGACGTGCCAGGTGAGGTGCTGGCCGTTGAAGTCGTCCTCGAACCCGTCGCCCTTGACCTGGCCGGGGGAGTCCTGGGAGAACGTGTACAGCCGCTTGCCATCTGCGGTGACCTGCTCGGTCCCGTCGGGGCGCTCGGCCTCAGCGAGCGCGGGGACGCCTGGGCCGGCGGTGGGTGCGCCCGAACCCGGCTCGAGGGGCATCCAGAAGGAGGTGCAGCCGTCGGTGCACAGCACCTGCCCGTTGGCTTCCTGATCGGCGGCGTAGAGTGCCATGCCCGACGAGTCGACGAGGACGTCGCCGACGCCGTTGACGTCGGCGACGGACACGGTGTCGGTGCCGCCGCCGGCCGTGCCGCCTGACGTGCCGCCCGAGGCGTTGTCCGAGTTGTTGTCGGAGCCGCACGCGGCGAGCGCGAGGGCGGCTGCGGCCCCGACGGCGAACGAGACGGATTTGAATCGAAGTCCCTTGATCATGGGGGGTTTCTCCTTGGTCACCACCGTTGTTTTGGTGTCTTGGTTGCGAAGCGGGTGAGGAGCGCGAGGCCGAGCAGCACCACGGCCGCGATTTCGGCCTGGCGGGTGAGGTCGATGGCCGCCGGGTCGTAGCCCGGCTCCTGGAACCCGAACAGCGGCGTGCGCTCGCTGATCGCGAGCATCACCAGCGAGCCGGCGGTGAGACCGATGCCGGCCGTGGTGACCAGCGCGATCGCCGCGCCGGCAAACCGTCCAGCGAGGTGCTCGATCGGCGCCAGCAGCGCCGCACCGATCACGACCGCGGCGACGAAGTCCACGATGAACAGCGGGCCGATCGTCGGGATGTCCCGGTAGGGGCCGAAGTACTGTTGCAGGTGGACCACGCCGGACACGATGACGGCGATCGCCCCGAGGAAGCGGAACACGAGCCACCCCCACCGCAGCCCGCGGCGGACGTCGATGGTCTGTTGCATGCCCAGGATTACTGCTGCCGGGCCCGCCGCGGATTCACCGCCGCCCGATCTGGGCGCGATTGTTCTCGACGGCTGAGGGCGGCCTCAAGGGGAGTCCGCGAGCAGGACGGCCGCGCCGCGGACGCGGTCGGCGGCGAGATCGGCGAGCGCCTGGTCCGCCGCGCTCATCGGGTACGGGGTGGTCTCCACGGCGAGGCCGAGGTTGGCGGCGAGGGTGAGGAACTCCTCGCCGTCGCGACGCGTATTGGCGGTGACGCTGCGCAGCTGGCGCTCCTGGAACAGGTGGCGTTGGTAGTCGAGCGGAGGGATCTCGCTGAGGTGGATGCCCGCCACGGCCAGCGTCCCCCCGCGGTCGAGTGCCTCGAGGGCAACGGGGACCAGCGCCCCCGCGGGGGCGAACAGGATCGACGCGTCGAGGGGCTCGGGTGGTGCGCCGTCGGCCGGCCCCGCCGAGTGGGCGCCCAGTTCGATGGCGAGCCGGCGGGCGTCCGCGGAGCGGGTGAGCACGTGCACGGTCGCCCCGTGCGCCAGCGCGAGCTGGGCGGTCAGGTGGGCGGAGGCGCCGAAGCCGTAGATCCCCAGGCGACCACCCGGCGGCAGGGCGGCGCGACGCCACGCGCGGTAGCCGATGATCCCGGCGCACAGCAGCGGCGCGGCGTGGCCGTCGTCGAAGCGGTCGGGTAGCTCGTAGGCGTACGCCTCGTCGACGACCGCCCACTCGGCGTAGCCG
>JBKOUV010000265.1:0-7325 GCA_046723555.1 Actinomycetota bacterium
CACCCGGGTCCCGCGGTACACCCGCAACCACATCGGCACCGTCGAGCGGATCGCCTGCGCCTGGCCGAACCCCGGCGAGTCCGCCGCCACGGGCGCCTACGGCGAACCCGAGCTGGTGTACACCGTGGCGTTCGCCGCCGCCGACCTGTTCGGCCCCGAAGCCGACCACACCCTCACCGCCGACTTCGTTGAGCGCGACCTGGAGGAGCCATGACCGAACTGACCCCTGCGCAGCGCACCGAGATCCTCGAGCGGCATCTCCACGACCACGGCCACGTGGATCCCGATGCCGTCGACGCCGCCGTCGACGCGGTGGTCGAGTCGATGGAGACCGGCGGCGGGCCGAGCCCGGCCCTCGGGGCCCGCGTCGTGGCGCGGGCGTGGACCGATCCCGAGTTCCGAACGCGGCTCCTCCACGATCCGGTCAACACGATCTCCGAGTACCACCCCCAGACGGTGCCGATCGCCGTGCTCGAGGACACCCCGGACGTACACAACGTGATCGTGTGCACGCTCTGTTCGTGCTACCCGAGCGGCCTCCTCGGCAACCCTCCCGCCTGGTACAAGAGCTTCGAGTACCGCAGCCGCGTCGTGCGGGAGCCGCGGGCCGTGCTCGCCGAGTTCGGCATGGAGGTCGAGCCCGACGTCGAGCTGCGGGTCCACGACTCGACCGCCGAGCAGCGCTACCTCGTGCTGCCCCTCCGGCCCGAGGGCACCGACGACCTCAGCGAGGGGCAGCTCGCCGCGCTCGTCACCCGCAACTCGATGATCGGCACCGGCCGGCCGCTGGCTCCCTGAGCGCTCAGCCGCCGACCAGCTCGAGGACCCGCTCGACGGGCAGGCCCGGGGCGACGTGGCCGTCGCGGCCGGCGACGGTGTCGGCGACGAACAGCGCGTTGGTCACCGCCTCCTCGGTGGCGTCGACGGTCGCGGTGAAGACGGCGTTGATCGAGTCGTCGCCGAGGAGCTGGACCGGCCCGACGCCCTTGGCGACCCGCGGCCGCCGGTTCGTCGTCGAGAAGGCGCAGAAGATCTCGCCCGACCCGTGGCCACCGACGCTTCCCATTCGCGCCAGCCCGAGCCCGACCCGGCGGGCAACCCGCGTGAGCTGGCGGGCATCGAGCGGGATGTCGGTGGCGACGACCCCGATGCAGCTCCCGGTGTCGCCCCGAACCGGAGCGTCCGCTTCGGCTGCCAGCATCGCCCCGACCGGGTATCCGGCGAGCCGCAGCTGACGCAGCCCGCCGAAGTTGGCGAGCACCAGCACGCCGACCGTACCGAGGTCGGGGAGCACGCGCGACGACGTCCCGATCCCGGCCTTGAGCTCCATCGTGATCATCCCGGTGCCGGCGCCGACGACCCCCTCGGCGACCGCTCCGTTCGCCGCGGCGTCGAGCGCGGCCCGACCGTCGGCGACGGTGACGTGGCGGCGGCGGGACTCGTCGAGCCACGAGTCGTCGCACTCACCCACCACCGGCACCGGGACGACCTCGTCGTCCGGATCGGTGGACGGGACGGCCTCGAAGACGGCGTCGACGACGGCGTCGAACACCCGCCCGATCGACGACGTGCCGGTCAGCATGACCGGACCGTCGATGGTCCCCCACTCCGCCATCGTGATCGACCCGGTGAGCTCGCCGCAGCCGTTGAGCACGGCCGGCGACGCGGCCATCGGGCGTTCGTAGAGGTCGCGGAGGTCGTCGGGCACGATCGCGGTCACGCCGGTGCGGGCCACGTCGTCGGGATCCTCGCTCCAGCGCGTGACCTGCCCGACCCGCACCGGGGTGACGTCGGTGATCGCGTTGTGCGGGCCCGGTTGCAGGTCACCGAACGTCAGGCCGAGGTCGCGCGCGCGGGGACGAGGTGACGGCGGAGGCATCGCCGGAATCTACCCAGCGCCTATCGTCCGCCGCGGTGTCGCTGAAGATGCCGGTCGTCTGGAGCCCGCGGCACCGCGGGCACGCGCCGAACGGCGGCTACTGGCTGGGCGTCCGGCTCGCCGGCGACGAGGAGCCGGAACGGGGCGACGTCCTTCGCGACCAGCTCGCCGCCGCCGGGGCAACCATCGTCGAGCCGGCCGACCTCGGCCTCGATCCGGTGCTCGCGGTGCACAACGCGGCGTACGTCGACTTCCTCTCCCGCGCCTACGGCGCCTGGGTGGCGGAAGGCCACCTGGACGATCCGGGCCAGCCCCAGGTCGTGCCCTACCTGTTCGCGACCGGACCGTTCGCCGCCCGCCGCCGCTCCGACCGCCGCCCGGCGACGATCCGGGCCGAAGCCGGGCTCTACGCGATGGACACGATGTCGCTGATCTCGGCCGGCACCTTCGACGCCGCGTCGGCCGCGGTGCACAGCGCCGTCACCGCGGCGGACCTCGTCATCGACGGCGCCCCGGCGGTGTACGCGGCGGTGCGGCCACCCGGGCACCACGCCGGCCCGGCGTTCTTCGGCGGATCGTGCTACCTCAACAACGCCGCCGCGGCCGCCCAGCGGATGCGGGCCCGCGGGCTCGCCCGGGTCGCGGTCGTCGACATCGACGCTCATCAGGGCAACGGCACGCAGGAGATCTTCTGGGACCGGCCGGACGTGGTCTACGCCAGCGTCCACGTCGATCCCGGTGCGGGCTGGTTCCCCCACCTGGTCGGGTTCGCCGACGAGGTGGGAGGGGGCGCCGGCCACGGCGCCACGTTCAACTCCCCGCTGCCACCCGGCTCCGGCGACGCCGAGTGGCTCGACGCCCTTCGCCGGCTGGTCGACGCCGTGCGCGCCGTGCGCGGCGTCGACGCCCTCGTCGTCTCGCTCGGAGTCGACGCCGCGGCCGGCGATCCGGAGAGCCCGCTCCAGGTCACCGCCGCCGGCTTCCGCGCCGCTGGCGAGCTACTCGCCCAACTGGGAGTGCCGACCGTGTTCGTCCAGGAAGGTGGCTACGACCTCCCGACGCTCGGCCCCCTCGTGCTCGAGGTCCTCCACGGATTCGAAGAATGTGTCACCGCGTAGGTCGAGCCTCGACGTGTGCGTCCCTTCACCAGGCGTATCGAGCGGGCCCGTCCGCTGTCAGCGGGCGGCGACGGCCCGCCGGGCCGCGAGGTGGCGCCGTTGAGCCTCGTTGTGGCACCACCGCAGGGCGTCGTCGAAGGCGTCAGTGGCGTCCGCGGGCCGTCCGGCGCGGAGCAACAGCTCGGCCCGGGCGCTGTGGAAGTACGGGTACGTGGCGAGCTCGTCGCCGAGCGGCGACATCGCCCGCAGCCCGTGCTCGGCGCCGTCGGCGTAGGACACCGCGACGGCCCGGTTGAGGGCGACGACCGCCGTCGGCTCGCGGCGCAGCAACGAGTCGTACAACCGCACGATCAGCGGCCAGTCCGTCCCCGCGAACGAGGGCGCGCTGGCGTGGACGGCAGCGATCGCGGCCTGCAACTGGAACGGCCCGCAGTCGTGCAGCTCGTAGGCCTTGGCCAGGTGGGCCAGTCCGTGGTTGATCCGCTCCCCGTCCCACGCCGAACGGTCCTGGTCCTCGAGCAGGACGAGCCCACCGCTCCGGTCGAGCCGGGTCGGCCGCCTCGCGTCGGTCAGCAGCACGAGGGCGGCGAGCCCGTGGCATTCGGCGTTGTCGGGGACCAGCTCGACGAGCAGCTCGGACAGCCAGACCGCTTCGTCGCACAGGTCGCCGCGCACGAGCGTCGCCGCGGTGGAGCTGGTGTGGCCCTCGGTGAAGATGAGGAACACGACCCGGCGCACGACTTCGAGCCGCTCGACGAGCGTGTCCCGGTCGGGCAGGGTGAACGGGATCCGGGCGGCGCGGATCTTCGTCTTCGCCCGCCCGATGCGACGGGCCATCGCCGCCTCCGAGACGAGGAACGCCTTGGCGATCTGGGCCACGGAGAGCCCGCCGATCGAGCGCAGGGTGAGGGCGAGCTGCGCCTCGCTGTCGAGCGCCGGGTGGCAGCAGCCGAGCAGCAGGGCCAGTTGGTCGTCGACCAGACCGCTCGGTCCGCGCTCGTCGGAGACCGACGCGCCGTCCAGCAGCGCCAGGCGGTCGTCGAGCCGCCGGGCCCGGCGCAGGCGGTCGATCGCCTTCCGCCGTGCCGTGGTCACCAGCCAGGCTCCCGGCACGTCCGGCCGGCCGGTCTCCGGCCACCGGCGAGCCGCCTCGAGGAAGGCGTCCTGGGCAGCATCCTCGGCCAGGTCGAGGTCGCCGAGGTCCCGCATCAGCGTGGCCACCAGGCGCGGCCACTCGGCGCGGAAGACCTCGGCGATCCTCGACGGGTCGATCACGACGGCGCCGCGCCGCCTTCGTCGTCGTCGCGGGTGAATTCCATCACCGGCCGGATCTCGACCGAGCCGTAGGTCATGATCGGGCACCGCTCCGCCCACTTCATCGCCGCGTCGAGGTTCTCGGCGTCGATCAGGTAGAACCCGCCGAGCACCTCCTTGGTCTCGGCGAACGGGCCGTCGGTCGACACCACCGAGCCGGTGCGACTGGTGAGGGTGGTCGCCGTCTCCGTGCCCTGGAGCGCCTCACCGCCGAGGAGCACGCCGGCGGTCGCCAGGGCATCGGTGTACGCCCACCACTCCTGCATCTCGGCGGCCTGCTCGGGCGTCCCCGGGGCGGGTCCGGCGTTGGGCTCGGCGTACAGCAACAGCAGGTACTTCATGGTCTCTGTGATCCTTTCCGCCGGGTCGGTCCCGGTCACCAGGACGACGAACGGCGTGGCGCGATTCGGACAGTCTGGCGAAAGTTTCTCGCGCCTTCAGCCGAGGGTGCGGATCGCCTCGAGCTGATCGGGCGACAGCGACTCGTAGACCGCGACCGCGTCGACGTTGGTGCGCAGCTGCTCCGGGGACGTCGCCCCGAACAGCACGCTCGCCAGGTTGGGGTGGTCGAAGGCGTAGGCGAAGGCGAGGTGCGTCGCGGCGACGCCCCAGTCCGCCGCCAGCCGGGCGAGCCGCGCGGCGATCTGCTTGCCGCGTGAGATCACCGGCGACCCGTCATCAGTCGCGCGGCCGGTGCCGGGGCCGTCGAGGTACTTGCCGGTGAGCGTGCCCCCGGCGAGCACGTAGGCCGCGACGAGCCCGATCCGGCTCCGCGTGAGCACGCGACCCATCTCCGGATCGGTGGCCTGGGCGTGATCGGCGAGGCTGCACGCCATCTGGGCCGCGACCGGTCGGGGCGCGCCCGTCGCGTCGCAGACCTCGACCGCCTCGGCCAGTTGCGCGGCCGTCCACATGCCCGCACCCCACGCCCGCGCCCGACCGGTCGCGATGAGCTCCGTGACCTGGCCGACCACCTCGGGCACCTCGAGCGATGGCGGTGGAGCGATGGCGTAGATCAGATCGACGTGCTCGAGCCCCATCCGCCCGAGCGAGCCGTCGAGCTCAGCGACCGCGTCCTCCTCGGGCCAGTGCTCCCACCACAGCTTGTTCGAGACCGTGACCTCGTCGCGGACCCATCCCGCCGCCCGGAACAGCTCGCCGAACACCACTTCGGAGTAGCCCGTCGGGATCGGCGCCCGTCCGGTCTCGTCGTTGTAGCGGGCGTCGTCGAGGAAGTCGATGCCGGCGTCGCGGGCGGCCCGCATCACGGCCACACCGTCGTCGCGGGAGATGCGCTCGAACGTGCGCCAGGACCCCAGCGCCATGATCGAGACCTCGATGCCCGACCCACCGAGGGGTCGGCGCGGCAGCGTCACGTCCGGCGTCGCCACCAATAGACCTCGCACGTGCCCGCGATGAGGTCGTGGAGCGCACGGCGGTCCTTGCGGAACATGATGAACACGAAGCCGAAGAGGAGCAGCGCAAAGCTGAGCGACGTCGCCAACACCCGCACCACGGCCCGTCCGGCGCCGAGGTCGGCGCCGTCCTTGCGGTACACCTTGGTTCCGACGATCGCCTTGCCGATCGTCCGGCCGGTGGCGGCGAGCGAGTAGGCGAAGTAGACGAACGACCAGACGAAGAGCGCGACCGCCGCGATCCACGGGGCCGTGTCGTTCAGGTCGAGCTCGACCGGGAAGACGGTCGACACGACGTACTCGACCACCGTGGCCCCCAAAGCGAAGGACGTGGTGATGATGACGGTGTCGATGATGTAGCCGATGAGCCGGCTCACTCCGCCCGCGTAGGTGCCTTCGAGTCGCCAGCGCTCCAGCCGGCGCTGGCTGACCGGCCGGCGCGGGATCGCCGCGGCGTCCACGGTCACGGCGGGGGTCCTTCCGTCCTGAGGTCGAGCAGCAGCGGCGGGCCGCGCAACACGTCCGTCTCCCGTCGCAGGATCCGGTCGATCACCCGGTGGGCGAAGCGATCGACCACGACGACCTCGTCCCGCGCGATGTCGAGGACCTTGACGACCACGCTCGTCGTCGACCGCGCCATGATCGAACCCATCTCGGTGCGGCCGATGAGGGCCTCGATGTCGAGCCGTTGGGCCACCGCGTCGATGTCCACCTTGTCGACGACGCGGTCGACGTCGATCCGGTCGATCACCGCGTTGATGTCGATCGAGGCGATGATCCGATCGAGATCGGCGCGGGCGAGCACGGCGTCGATGTCGACGCGGTCGAGCACGCGATCGACGTCGACGCGGTCGATCAGCGCGTTGACGTCGACGCGGGCGAGCAAGGCGTCGATGTCGACGCGGCTCAGCACGGAGTCGATGTCGACCCGGTCGATCAGGGCTTGGACGTCGAGGTCGGCGAGCAGCGCGTTGGCGTCGACGCGATCGACGAGACCCTGGATGTCGACCCGATCGACCACCCCTTGGATGTCGACCCGCTCGACCACCTCGTTGACGTCGACGGCGTCGACCACCCCCGGCGCCACTTCCTTGGCCACGTTGCGGACGATCCCCGTCGCCCCGCCCATCAGCGAGCCGAACAGCCCGCGCCGCGGCGGACGTTCCGGACGCGCCTTCGGTCCCTCAGGCTCCACGTGCCCATTCTGACCGATCGCCGACTGGATGGAAGGATGATCCGATGACGTCGTCGTTCGAGGTGCACCCGATCGGGCGCGTCGAGTCGCCCCTGGTCGAGCTCGACGACGCCCCCTGCCAGGGCGACGAGGGCGCACCGGACGCCGCCATCGTGTTCGACGCCACCGTGGCGACGGCGATGCGGGACGTGAAGGCCGGTGACGACCTGCTCGTGCTGACGTGGCTCGACCGCGCCCGCCGTGACGTGCTGGCCGTGCACCCGCGCGGCGACGTGCGCAACCCGGTCCTCGGCGTGTTCAGCACCCGCTCGCCCGACCGGCCGAACCCGATCGGGCTCCACCGGGTGCAGGTCGTCGCCGTCGACGGCACCCGGATTCGGGTCCGCGACCTGGAGGCCATCGAC
>JBKOUV010000259.1:0-16584 GCA_046723555.1 Actinomycetota bacterium
GGTCGGTGAACTCGGCCAAGATCGGCGACGGTCAGGTCAAGAACGCCGACCTGGCGAATGGGTCGGTGAACTCGGCCAAGGTCGGCGACGGTCAGGTCAAGAACGCCGATCTGGCGAATGGATCGGTGAACTCGGCCAAGATCGGCGACGGTCAGGTGAAGACCGCGGATTTGGCGAACAACGCGGTGAACTCGGCCAAGATCGCCGATGGCCAGGTCAAGACGGCCGACCTCGCTGCGAACGCGGTGAACTCGGGCAAGGTGGCCGATGGTTCGATCACGTCCGCTGACATCGCCAATGGGACGATCCAACTCGGTGACATCAACGCCGCCGCCCAAGACGCGTTGACCGCCTACACCGGCGGCAACTGGGGGATCGTGGACCGCAACGTGATCAACGGTGGTGACGCTTACCTTCGCGCCGGGCCGGTCGCTGCCGACGTGCCGGAGATCGCCGCGTCCGCCCCACCGCTTGGAGTCGGAAGCCTCGGTATCCGTACCGGGGGGCGCGACACTGCAACCGGTGGACCGAGCGATGACAAGACCGCATTCGGCAACCAGGTCGACTTCATCGGCATGCCCCTTTCGCAGGTCACGGCGCTGAGCTTTTGGGTGTTCACGACGTTCGAGAACCGCGCCACCGATGTGACCAATCTGCCCAGCCTCACGATCGAGATCAACGCCCATCTCGAGGGGGTCGGGTCGGACTTCACTTCGATGGTGTACACCCCTCCAGCGCAGGCGCCGGGGTGGCATCAGCACAACGCCTTTGGCACCTCCACCCCCAACTGGTTCTTGACTGGTGACGAGGGAATCGCCATCGAATGCGCCCTCGGCGTCGGAAAATGCACCTTCGCACAGGTGCTCGACAGGCTGGACGATGGCGGTGAAGCACCTGTGATCTTCACGGTGCAAATAACCAAGGGTCGCGACTTTGCCTACTCGGGTGCGGTCGACGCCCTGCGGGTCAACGACGTCGTCTACGACTTCGAGCCGAACGGGGTCTTCGAGACGACGCCGTAACACCCGTCCCCATCTGTGTCACCGCATCCGTTGTCGAACGCGGATGCGGTGACACAAACCCTAGGACGCCGGGCGGTCGTCCCAGATCCGGCGCAGGAGCGCCGGGCTCATGTCCTCCTTGTGCACGTAGGCGGCGGCGCCGCAGGTGCGGGCGTCGGCGGGGAGGTCGGCCTGCGTGTACGTCGAGAGCAAGATCACCGTCGTCGAGGCGTCGGCGGCGCGGATGCGGCTGGTCGCCTCGATGCCGTTGATCCCCGGCAGGTTGATGTCCATCAACACCAGCCTCGGGTGGTGCTTGCCGGCCAGCTCAATCGCGTCCTCGCCGCTCTCCGCCTCGGCGACCACGGTGAACCCGGACGCGAGCGCCACGACCGTGCGGGCGACGGAACGGAACGGGGCCTGATCGTCGACGATCAGCACCGGCACGTCACCGTTCGGCGAGGGGCGGGCGGGCTCACTCATCCACCCCCATGGTCGCACTTCGCGAGGCGACGTCCCAGGGTGCCAGCAATCGCGCCGCGGGGGTGCTAACCCCCCTCGCCGGCCGCCCGGTCGGAGAGGTACAGCAGCACCGCCTTGACGCGGCGGTGCACGTCCGCTTCCTCGGTGAGCCCGAGCTTGGAGAACAGCGAGTTGATGTGCTTCTCGACCGCCCGCACGCTGAGGAACAACGACTTCGCCACCGCCGCGTTGCTCTTGCCCTGGGCGATCTCACTCAGGACCTCGCGCTCGCGCGGCGTGAGCTGGTCGAGCGCCGACTGCCGGCGGGTGCGCGAGGCGAGGAGCGACTCGACGACCTTCGGGTCGACCACCGACCCGCCGGCGGCGACCTCACGGATCGCGCCGATGAGCTGGCCCGGCTCGCTGACTCTCTCCTTGAGCAGGTAGGCGCGGCGCTCCGAGCCGCGGGCGAACAGGTCGAGCGCCCAGCCGGCGTCGACGTGCTGGGACAGGACGACCACGCCGAGCTCGGGGTGGCTGTCGCGGAGGGCGAGCGCGGCCTGGATCCCCTCGTCGGTACCCGTCGGCGGCATCCGGATGTCCGTGAGCACGACGTCCGGATCGTGCTCGTCGACCGCGGCGAGCAGATGCGGCAGATCGTCGACCGCGTCCACCACCTCGACGCCCTCCTGGTATCCGAGCATGCGCAGGATGCCCTCGCGCACGATCAACACGTCCTCGGCGACCACCACCCGCAACGCCATCGGGCCGGAACCCTAGTGGTCGTCGCCGAACGCCCACTTCGTCGCCCGCGCGGCGAACTCGTCCTCCCGCTCGATGACCGCGAACGCGCGCTCGGGGACGAGCTCGAAGACGAGATTGGCGCGAAGGAAGTCAGCGCTCAGGTCCGGGGCGATGGGGTGATACTTGGCGAGGTACCTGGCGATCCAGGTCTCCCGCCGATCGCCGTCGGCAACCTGGACGGCCCGGCCCTCGATCGACAGGCACTCCACCGTGTCGTCGACGGCGAACGCCGCCTGCGGGTTGGCGGCCAGGTTGGCGGCCTTGCGCGAGCGGGGCCCGCACGAAAAGGCGAAGCGGTGCTCGCCGTCGTCCCACACTCCCCACACCGGCAGCGCGTGCGGACGTCCGCTGGCCGAGGCGGTGACGACCCAATAGTTGCGGCCGGTGGCCAGCTTCTCCGCCGCCCACGACCACGGCAGCGGGCTCCACGACGGCGTGTCGACGCCGTAGTCGGGCATGTGTGGACGTTCAGCTCGCGGCTCGGCCATCGCGTCACGCTACGCGGTGAGCAGTGAGCGCGCCTGGGCCGCTCACCGCTCATCGCTGGGAGAAGCCCCAGTTCAGGAGGGAGATCACGGCGTCGTTGCGGGCCTCCTCGGTCGGCGCGCCGAGGACGGCGACGACGATGCGCCGGCCGCCGCGGCTGGCCGAGCCGAGCAGGCACCACGCCGCCCCGGTCGTGTGCCCGCTCTTGATCCCGTCGGCGCCGGGATAGAGGTTGAGGAGGTCGTTGGTCGTCGGATAGCGGAGGTCGTGGAGCACCGCATCGACCCGGTTCACGGTGAGCTGGAACGAGGGATTCGACATCAGGTGGGTGCCGAGCTTGATCATGTCCAGCGCCGACGAGTGCTGCCCCTGGGCGTCGAGGCCGGTGACGTTGACGGCCCGCGTGTTGGTTAGGCCCAGCGCCTGGGCGGTCGAGTTCATCAGCGCGGCGTAGGCGTCCTCACCGCCGGCGATGTCGTGGGCCAGGGCGCGGGCGGCGTCGTTGGCGCTGACGATGAGCATCGCCCGGATCAGCACGTCGCGCGGGTACTTCTCGCCCGGCACGAGCTGGATGTTGGACTCCTCTGGGTCGATCAGCACGTGATCGGGGACGGTGACAACCTTCGTCGGTTGTCCCGCCGCGTACGCAACCTCGGCGGTGAGCAGCTTCATCAGGCTGCCGACGGGTAGCTGGGCATTGGCCCGCTTGGACGCCAGGACCTCGCCGGAGCGCATGTCGAACACGGCGTACGCCTTGGCGTCGACAGCGGGGACCGTCGTCGACGGCGCCACCGCCCCCGTCGGCGGAGCAGCGGTCGCGGTGGTCGGCGTCGCGGTGGTGGTGGCGGTGGTGGTGGTCGAGGGGACCGCCGTCGTCGTGCTGACCGGCGCGGCGGTCGTCGCCGGGGCCAGGCTCGGGGCCGGTGCCGGCGGTGCCGCCGGGTTGGTCGCGGCGACGGACGCGAGCGCCGGCAGGTCGAGGCCACGATCGGTCGTTCCCGAACGGCCGGAACTGCAGGCCGTGACGGCGAGCGCTCCGGCGACCATTGCTGCCGCGATCCGCCGCCAGTACATTGCGCCGAACGTACCGAACCGTCGGGGCCGGTTTCGATCGCGGTCAGCCGACGTGAAGATGCTTGGGGGTGACGCCAGTGAGGCGGAGTACGGATCGGATCCTGACGACCCACGTCGGTGCGCTGCCGGCGCCGCCCGACGTATGGGGTCGAGTTGACGTCGACGAGCAACGCTTGCGCGACGCCGTGGCCGAGGTGTGCGCGGCGCAGCGCGAGGCGGGGCTCGACTTCATCAACGAAGGCGAGCTCACCAAGGGCGGGCACTGGATCGAGTACCTCCCGGCTCGCCTCGGTGGCTACGAGCCGGCCGGGCACCCCGGCGCGTACGGCGAGTTGCTGCTGTCGAGCACCGACTGGGTCGAGTTCCGCGACTTCTACCTCGCCGTGCTCCAGAACGGGACGCTGTTCGAGCAGTCCGGAAAGGCGCAGCACGTGCCCGAGGGCGCCGAGGAAACGAGCCAGGCCGTGGAGGACTGGGTGGCGGCGGAGCCGATCCACTACCGCGGTCAGGCCGCGCTCGACCGCGAGATCGCGGTGATGAAGGACGCCTTGGGTGAGACCCCCGTGTCCGACGGCTTCCTGACCACGACCGCGCCGCTGAGCGTGGAGCCCGGCCGGGAGAAGGGGATCTACGCGACCGACGAGGAGCACGTCTACGCGATCGCCGAGGCGATGCAGGTGGAGTACGAGGCGATCGCCGCCGCCGGCTTCCAGGTCCAGGTCGACGACGCGTGGCTGGGTGCGCTGTGGGACCGGATCGGGATCCCGATGGGGATGGACGGCTATCGCAAGTACTGCCAGATGCGGTGCGAGGCGTTGAACCACGCGCTGCGGAACATCCCCGAGGAGCAGATCCGGTACCACCTGTGTTGGGGCAGCTGGCATGGCCCCCACTCGGCCGACCTGCCCCTGCCGGATGTCGTCGACATCATGCTCTCGATCAAGGCCCAGACCTATGCCATCGAGGCCGCCAACGTCCGCCACGAGCACGAGGCACAGTTGTGGGAGGACACCAAGCTGCCCGAAGGCAAGATCCTCGCCCCGGGTGTGGTAACCCATGCGACCCCGCTGCTCGAGCATCCCCAGCTGGTGGCGAACCGCATCCAGCGGTTCGCCGAGCTGGTCGGCCGGGAGAACGTAATCGCGTCCACCGACTGCGGGTTGGGGCTGCGCGTGCACCCGTCGATCGCGTGGGCCAAGTTGAAGGTGCTCGTGGAGGGCGCCCGGCTGGCGTCGGACGGGTTGTGGTGAGCGTGCACCACGATCACTCGGCGGTCAGCGCCGCCTCTTCCACCCCGCCGAGGTAGCTCGACAAGATCAGCTGGTGATCGGCGCGGAGCACCTCGGCCGACTCGTGCACCACCAACTCCCCGTGGGACAGGACGTAGGCGCGCTCGGCGACGGCGAGGGCGATGTGGATGTGCTGCTCGACGAGCAGCACGGCGCACCCGCTCTCCTTGGCGTACGTGGACACGACGGGGAGCAGTCCCTCCACCACGATCGGCGCCAGACCGAGGGAGAGCTCGTCGAGCAGGAGCAGCCGCGGCCGGCGGGCCAGGGCCCGGCCGAGGGCCAGCATCTGCTGCTCACCGCCTGACAGCAGGCCGGCCCGGCGCTCGCGGAGACGGGCGAGGGCGGGGAAGTACTGGAACGCGACGTCCTGGTCGAGCCGCTCGTTCCGGTAGCGGAGCCGGAAGTGCTCCGCCACGGTGAGTCCGAACAGGATCCCCCGACCTTCGGGCACGTGGGCGATCCCGAGCCGGGAACGGGCGGTGGGTGATCGCTTCGCCAGGTCCTCGCCGTCGAGCCGGATCGACCCGGCGAGCGGGCGGACCACGCCGGAGATCGCCCGCAGCGTCGTCGTCTTGCCGGCGCCGTTCGGGCCGAGCAGGGCGATCACCTCGCCCGGCCCGACGTCGACGGTGAGGTCGCGGACGACCGGTGCGCCGTCGTAGCCGGCGGTCAACGACTCCAAGGCGAGGACCGGGGTCACGCGCCACCCCCCGTGTCGGCGGCCGACAACTCGCCGGCGGCCGACCCCAGATACGCGGCCACCACCTGCGGGTTGCGACGGATCTCGTACGGGCTGCCCCGGCCGATCACCAGGCCGAACTCGATCGCCACGAGCTGGTCGCAGATGCCCAGCACCAGTCCCATGTCGTGGTCGACGAGGAGCGTCGGGGTGCCCTGATCGACGATCGCCCGCAGGATCCGGCCCAGCTGTTCGGACTCCCGGGTGTCGAGCCCGGCGGCCGGCTCGTCCAGCAGGAGCAGCTTGGGTCGGGCGGCGACGGCGCGGGCGACGGTGACGAGCTTGCGCTGGCCTTGGGTGAGCTCGCTCGGCAGGGCGTCGGCGAGGTCTTCGAGCGCCAGCGCGGCGAGCGCTTCGTCGACGGCCTCGATCTGGGTGACCGGCCTGGAGAACAGCTCCCTGAACGTCCCGAACACCGACGGGTGCCGGGCGGCGACGGTGAGGTTCTCGCGGACCGTCAGGTCGTCGAACAGCTCGGTGGCCTGCCACGTTCTGGCCAGCCCTCGCTGGGCGCGCACGTGCGCCGGCGCCGTGGTGATGTCCTCGCCGGCCAGGGTCACCGTGCCGCAGTACGACACGAAGCCGGTGACCGCGTCGATGAACGTGGTCTTGCCGGCGCCGTTCGGTCCGATCAGGCCGACCAGCTGGCCCGGCCCGACGTCGAGGTCGACGTTCGACACCGCCAGCAGGCCGCCGAACGAGACGGTGATGCCGCGGGCGGACAGGACGGACGAGGCGTTCATGAGGCGCGGGCGATCGCCGGCGCCGGCGACTCCGCCCTCGACTCGGACTTCCGCCTCAACATCCCCTTGCGATAGACGGTGCCGGCGACGCCCTCCGGGTTCTGGATCAACGTGACGATCAGCAGCAGGCCGCCCACGAGCAGCGTCCACCTCCCGGAGATGTCGAAGACGTCCTCGACGGTGTGAGGGAGGAGGCCCTCGGACGCGAACAGCCCGCCGAGGATCGCCCCGGACACCATCGTGATCCCTCCGATGTAGGCGAAGGCAACGAACGAGAGGGCGATCAGGAAGCCGAACCGGGCGGCATTGATCGATCCGAAGTTGTAGGCGTACATCCACCCCGCCGTCCCGGCGATGAACGACGAGATCCCGTAGGCGAGGAACTTGACCCGGGTGACGCTCACCCCGGAGGCGGCAGCCGCCCGCTCGTTGGAGCGGATGGCGAGCATCTGCTGCCCGAGCGTGCTGCGGCGGGTGGCCGCGACCAGGAGGGCGAGCGCCACGAGCACGACGAGGAACATGAACCCGAGCACCGGGCTCGGGACCTTGTTGTCGAGCCCGCGGAACCCGGCGTTCGAGCCGAGGTCGATCCCGAACAGTCGCGGCTGCTCCACGGGTGAGCCGGCGGTCCGCGCACCCCACTTCTCGTTGCTGAAGCCGAACTGCTCGATCGCGACGACGCCCGCGATCGTCACGACCGCCAGGCTCACCCCGCGGACGCGCAGCGCTGACGCGCCGACGAGCATGCCCACCACGACCGAGGCGACCGAACCGATCAACGGTCCCCACGGGAATCCGATCCCGGCGTCGGCGGTGAGGTGGAACACGGTGAAGCCGCACACCCCGGCGAGCGGGACCTGGATGAGCGACACCTGACCGACGTACCCGGTGATCACCACGAACGACAGGCACACCACGCTGCCGATCAGCGACAGCATCAGCGCCTGGCGGTAGCCGTACGGCAGGACGACCAGCAGCACGGCACCGAGCGCGGCCAGGGCGAGGCTCGGCCGCAGCACGTGCCGTGGCCGTGGGGCGGCCGGCAGTCGCTTCTCCACGAGCTCACCACGCGAGGGCAGGCTCGCCCCGCGCACGAACATCGCGACGACCAGGATCAGGAACGTGAGCAACGCCTGCACGCCCGGCATCGGGCTCCCCTTGATCTTGGGGAACCACGACAGCGTCGTGACGTAGTACATGATCGACTGGCCGACACCGATCAGCAGGCCGGCGATGGTCGCGATCCCGAACGAGGTGAACCGGGCGAACAGGGCCGCCGCCAAGGCCGGAGCGATGACGAGCGGGAGCGTGATCGAATCCGCTTGCACGAGCGGCGCCGAGACGATCCCGACGATGCCGGCGATCGCCGACGCCAGCACCGTGTTGACGAGCGAGAGCTGGTTCGGCGAGAGCCCCATGAGCATCGCCACGACCTCGTTCTCCGAGGCCGCGCGCGTGGACAGGCCGAAGCGGGTCCAGCGGTAGAAACCCATCAGGACCACCGTGATCACCACGACGATGCCGGCCATCCAGAACCGGTTCACGGGCACGCTCACGCCGAGCAGCTCGACGTTGTCCTTGGGCAGGATGTTGGGGATCGGCTTGGCGGCGGTTCCGAAGACCAGCAGCATCGTCGCTTGCAACGCGAGGAGGATGCCCAGCGACGCGATCAGCTTCGCCAGCGGTGCCGCCGTCCGCAGCGGGCGGAAGACGAGGAACTCCATCAGCGCGCCGAGCACGACGGCGACGAGGACGGTGGCGACGAACGCCGGCCCGGTGGCGAGCGTGATGTGAAAGAAGTCGGATCGCAGCGCCCAGAAGGTGTAGGCGGCGACCATGGCCACGGCGCCGGCGGCGAGGTTGATGATGCCGGAGCCGCGGTACGTCAAGACCACGCTGAGCGCGACCCCGGCGATGAGGGCGCCGGCCCCGAGGCCGAGCAGGGCGAACAGGGTTAGTTGCGTCAACTGCCCGTGCTCCTCCCGAGGCCGGCGCGCGTGTCAGACGTGGTGATCAGCGTGGTCAGTCGGGGGCCGTCCAGCCTTCCGGCGGCGGCACCCAGTCGCCGGCCTTCGTCATCGGTTTGCCTTGTCCGTTCCATCGGTAGAACTGCGTGTAGTCGTTGCAGACGCCCGGAGCCTCCGGGTACTTGCCGCACTGGATCACCGGTGAGCCGAGTGCGAGCGGTCCCTTGAAGGCCTTCATCTGGTCGATGATCCCTTCGTTGGTGATGTTGTCCGGCCCGAGCGCGTTGAGCCATTTCGCCAACGTGAGGACCTGGCCGAAGCCGACGTTGACCCACGGGTCACCGATCAGCGCGTCTTGGCCTTGGCTGGTCAGGATCTCCTGATACGGCGGCACGCCCGGATCGTTGGTGTCGAAGGTCTGCGCCGAGGCGATCGCGTAGATCCACTTGGGGAAGTCACCGAGACCCTCGATCGTCGTGGGCGTCAGGCAGATCGGGCTGGCGAGCACCTTCTCGTCGGGAATGCCCAACTGCTGCACGGCCTGCTCGAACTTGACGCACTCGTTCGGGTTGATCACCGGCATCACCACGTCGGCATTCTGGGCGTCGGCGGCGAGCAGCGGCACCGTCAGGTCGGACGCATCGGGGGGATAGGGCACCACCTTGATCGGGATGCCCGCCGCTTCGAACGCCGAAGCTTGGCCCCGTGCCGGCAGCGCGGTGCCGGGAGCCTCCGGGTAGACCAGCGCGGCCGACTTGGCTCCGAGGGTGTCGCGGGCGAACGTCGCGTACGGCGCCAGGATGTACTGGGCGCCTCCGTACAGCACGGCGGCGTTGGCCTTGGACGTGTCGATCGAGTTGACCGACACTCCGGACACCACCGGCCGGTCACCGAGGGCGGCGAACAGCGACTCGGCGCCGACGGCGACGGCGCCTTCGATCACGGCGACGATGTCCCGGTCGTTGGCGAGCTCCTGTCCGCACTGCTGACCGTCCTCCTCGGTGGCCGCGATGTAGCACTTGACGAGTTGGATCGGATGACCACCGATGCCGCCCGCCTGTTCGTTGATGAACTTGACGCCGATCTCGACACCGTCGTCGTTGGTCGGGCCGACCTCGATCTGGCCGCCCTCCTGGTTCACGTAGCCGACCTTGATCGGCGTCATGCTCTGGTCGGCCGCTCCGCCGGGCCCGCCGACGTAGGCCAGGTAGTCGGTGACGACGTCGGTCTCGCCCCCCGCCGGGGCCGTCGTCGCGCCACCTGCCGGTGCGGTGGTCTCGCCACCTGCCGGTGCGGTGGTCTCGCCCGCGGCCGGCGCCGTCGTCTCGCCCGCGGCGGGTGCGGTGGTTTCGTCGGCGGCCGGCGCCGTGGTGGCCGCGGGACTCGTACCGCCCGTCGTCGCCGGCCCCCCGGCCCCGTCGTCATCGTCGTCGCCGCAGCTGGCCACCACGAGCAGTGCGGCCGCGGCGAGGACGAGGCCGCGGCGATGCCGCGGCCGAACGAGTGCAAATGCTCTGAGCATCTGTTCCCCCTTCGTTCGATGGTGGCGAACCCCCGGCGCCGATCAAGGGTACATCAACGCCCGAAATGCAACGTTGTCGTTCGTCAGTGCGGTACACGGCACTGATCTCCCGCCCCTTCGTCGTGGGAGACTCCGCCTGGTGACCGACTGGGGTGACGATCTGGCGTTGGCGTTCCGGCTCGCCGATGCCGCCGATGAAGTCACGTTGGCCCACTACCACGCGGAGGAGATGCGGACGACGACCAAGGTCGACGGGACGCCGGTCTCCCAGGTCGACCTGGCGGCCGAGCGGACGATGCTCGAGATGCTGCGCGAACGGCGTCCCGCCGACGGCGTCGTCGGTGAGGAGATCGGCACTCACCCGCAGCCGGGGTCGCGGCGCTGGATCCTCGACGGGATCGACGGGACCCACAACTACGCCGATGGGCGCCCAGGCTGGGGCTCGATCGTCGCCCTCGAGGTCGACGGTGCCGTCACCGTCGGGTTGGTGACCGCGCCGGTGCTCGGTCACCGCTGGTGGGCGGTTGTCAACGAGGGGGCGTGGACCGCGCCGCGCCCGAACGGCGGTCCGTTCGACGTCGACGACCGGACCCGGCTCGAGGTGTCCGCGCAACGGGAGTTGCAGGCGGCGTCGGTGATCGTCGTGCCCTGGACCGGGGTGATGGCGGGCTGGCGCGATCAGGTGGCGCGCCGGTTCCCGCCGCCCGCGTCACCGCGCAGCCAGTCGTTCGCGCTCGACGCCGTGATGGTGGCCGCCGGACGGCTCGACGTCGCCATCCTCACCTACGGGGGAATCTGGGACTTCGCCGCCACCAGCCTCATCGTCAGGGAGGCCGGTGGTGTGTTCCGCGACGCGTGGGGTGGCGCGCGCATCGACACCGCGACGGCGGTGTTCACCAACTCGGCCCTCGTCGACCAGGTGCTGGCGGTGCTCGCAACGATGCGCCCGCCGGAGCCGGACCACGCCCGGCTCGCCCGCACGACGAGCTCGCCGCTCGGCGACCCCGATGCCGACGGTGACGGTGAAGACTGGCGGCGGTTCGGCATCCGGCCGATGCCGTCGATGTCGGCGCGAGTTCGCGTCGTGCACGCGCCGGCGATGGTCCTCGACATCGTGGACGAGCGGGCGGCCGAGCTGGCCCACCCGTTCGTCGGCGTCACCACCGACGGTGTGGTGCGGCGCGGCCTCCGGACGCTCGACGCGCCAAAGGTCGACACCGGTCCGATCGCCGACGCGGCGCGGGCGTTCCTCCAGGCGCTGACGGGGCCGCAGCGCAACCAGGCGACGTTCGGCATGGACGCCATCGAGTGGAGGACGTGGATCAACGTCCACATGAACCACTTCCGTCACGGTGTGATGCTGGAGGATCTCGAACCGGCGCAACGAAAGCTCGCCCTCGATGTGCTGCGCGCCGCGATGTCGACCCGCGGGTTCGATCACGCCCGGTCGATCATGCGGTTGAACGAGTTGCTGGCCGAGCTCACCGGTGACCGCGAGGCCTTCGGCGAGTGGCCGTACTTCATGTCGATCTTCGGCGCGCCCGGCGGCGAGGAGCCGTGGGGGTGGCAGATCGACGGCCACCACTTGTGCCTGAACGTGGTCGTGTTCGACGGGCGGATCGTGATGACGCCGTCGTTCATGGGCGCCGAGCCCCGCCGTGTCCGGCGGGGGTCGTTGGCGGGTACGTCGCTGTTCGACCCGGAAGAGGCGTTGGGGCTCGATCTGATCCGTTCGTTCGACGCCGCCCAGCGCGAGCGGGCGATCAAGTATCCGTCGATCCATCCCGACCACATCCCGACGCGGTTGCAGAACCTGTTCGACGGCCGAATGCAGGCCGGGGCCTTCCACGACAACCTCGTCGCGCCGTACCAAGGCGTGGCGGGAGGCGACATGACCGACGCACAGCGGCGCGTGTTGCGGGCGCTGACGTCGACCTACGCGGGGTGGTGGGCGGACGGTCACGCCGCGGTCCAGACGCGGGAGGTCGAGGCCCACCTCGACGAGACGTGGTTCTCGTGGTACGGCGGGTACGACGACGAGGCGCCGTTCTACTACCGGGTGCACAGCCCGGTGGTCCTCATCGAGTTCGACCACCATCCGGGGGTGGTGTTCGACAACGAGGTGCCGAGCCGGAACCACGTGCACACGGTCGTGCGCACGCCCAATGGTGGTGACTACGGCGCCGACCTGCTGGAGGAGCACTACGCCCGCTTCGACCACCGCGGCGGTGGCCATCGGGCGCACGTACCCTGAACTCAATGGCCCGCTCGTCCGAGTTCGACGCCGTCGTGATCGGAGCGGGACCGAACGGACTGGTCGGAGCCATCACGCTCGCCCAGGCCGGCCATCGAGTGGTCGTGTTCGAGTCGGGGTCCACACCCGGCGGCGGTTGCCGCACCGCCGAGTTGACCGAGCCGGGGTTCCACCACGACGTGTGCTCGGCGATCCATCCGCTCGGGCTTGGCTCGCCGGCCTTCCGCGCCCTGCCGCTCGAGCGTCACGGGGTGCGGTGGATCCAGCCGGGTGTGCCACTGGCCCACGCCCTGCCCGGCGGGGCGGCGATCCTGCACCGCTCGGTGGACGAGACGGCGGCCGGACTCGGCCCCGACGGCCCGGCGTGGAAGCGACTGATGGCGCCGTTCGAGCGGGCCGGGATGCCGCTGGTCGACGGGCTGCTGTCGCCGCTGTCGGTGCCGCGGCACCCGGTGGCGATGGCCCGCTTCGGCCTGACCGGGCTGCGGGGTGCGACGGCGGTCGGCCGGCGCTTCACGGGGGACAAGGCCGCCGGGCTCCTCGCCGGGCTCGCCGCCCATTCGATCCTCCCGCTGGATCGGCCGCTCACGACGGCGTTCGGGTCGACCCTCGGCGCCCTCGGCCACCTCGTCGGCTGGCCGCTGCCCGAACGGGGGTCGCAGGCGCTCACCGACGGGCTCGTGGCGATCCTGGTCGAGCACGGCGGCGAGGTGGTCTGCGACCACCGGGTCGATTCGCTCGACACCCTGCCCCCGGCGCGGGCCGTGCTGGCGGACGTGACGCCTCGCCAGCTCGTCGCGATCGCCGGCGACCGGCTGCCCGCTCGGTACCGGCGCCGGCTCCAGCGATTCCACTACGGGCCCGGCGTGTTCAAGCTCGATCACGCCCTGTCCGGCCCGGTGCCGTGGGCCGACCCCGAGGTGGCGCGGACCGCGACCGTGCACCTCGGCGGGACGATGGCCGAGGTCGCCGCCGCCGAGGCGGCGGTGGCGCGCGGCGAGCATCCCGAGCGACCGTTCGTGCTCGTCGCCCAGCCGAGCCTGTTCGACCCGAGCCGGGCGCCGGAGGGCCGGCACACCCTGTGGGCGTACTGCCACGTGCCCGCCGGCTCGACCGTGGACATGACCGACCGCATCGAGGCCCAGATCGAGCGGTTCGCGCCCGGCTTCCGGGATCTCGTCATCGCCCGCCACACGATGGGCCCGGCGGCGCTCGAGGCCCACAACCCCAACTACCACGGCGGCGACATCACCGGCGGGGTGACCGACTGGCGCCAGTTCGCGGCCCGCCCGACCCTCTCCCTCCACCCGTGGAAGACCCCCGTCGACGGCCTCTTCCTCTGCTCCGCCTCCACCCCGCCCGGCGCCGGCGTCCACGGGATGTGCGGGCTCCATGCCGCCCGCCTGGCCTTGAAAACCCGGCTCTGATCGCGATCCAGTGTCAGGACTGGTCGGAATCGGTCAGGAGAATCGAGAGTCCGTCGGCCGCGGCGATTCTCCCGCGCGATTTCGACCGCCGGTGACAGCTGATCGCGATCAGAACCGTCGGGTTCAAAGCGAGAGGGCGGCGCGGCGGCCCTCGAGGATGGCTTCGTGGACGGTGCGGGGGGCGACGCAGTCGCCGGCCTGGACCGTCGCTCCGGGGAGCGGGTCGGCGGGGAGGCGGAAGCCGCAGTCGACGACGGCGGTGCAGGGAATCGTGCGGCGGGTCCCGGCGAAGCGGTCCTCGACCTCGACCTCGCCCGGTCGGACGGCGCGCAGGAGCGACCGTCGCTCGATGCGCACGCCCGCCCGGGCGAGCCGGGCGTTCGCCGGCGCCAGGTCGCCGGTGCGGGAGAGCTCGTTGCCGGCGATGTGGTCCTGGGTGAGGAGGATCGCCCGGCCGCCGAGCTCTTCGGCGAGGGCGACGGCGATCGGCCCGCCGACGGGGTCGAACAGCACGACGTCGCCATCGTCGGGCAGCTCGGCGTCGCCGCGTCGGACGTCCGCCACGTCGAGCACTTCGGCTCCGTCGGCGATCTCGTACTCGCGCCGGCCGGCGACGGACCCGGTGCACTGCACCACTGCTTCGGCGCCCTCCGGCACCTCCGACGCCCCGAGACGCACGTCGACACCGAGCCGGCCGACCTCGGCCGCCAGCCACGCGACGAGGGCGCCGTTCGGCCCCGCCACCGCGGCCAACCCGCCGAGCCGATCCGAGCGTTCGACGAGCGTCACCGCGTGCCCGCGCACCGCAGCCACGCGCGCGGTCTCGAGCCCCGCCGGGCCGGCGCCGACGACCGCAACCGCCTTCGGTGACGCGGTCGGCACGTACCAGTCCGGGTCCTCGGTCTCCCGCCCCGACGTCGGCTCGCCGATGCACGTCACGATCGGGTTGCGCACGTCGCGCACCTGGCACATCTGGTTGCAGCGGGTGCACGGGCGGATCCGGTCGGCGACGCCGGCGCGGAGTTTGGCGACGAGGTCGGGGTCGGCGATCTGCGCCCGGGTCATCTCGACGCCGGCACAGCCGACCTCCTGACCGAGCGCCCATTCCGCCTGCCCGACGTCGATTACGGAGCCCTGCAGGATCACCGGCACGTCGACGGCGGCGGCCACCGCCGCGGCGACCGCGGCGTTGAACCCGGTCGGCTGGTGGAAGTCGGGGCGCGTCTGCTCGAAGGAGTAGATCGACCCCCGCACGACGACGACGTAGTCGACGCCCGCGCTCGCCAGCGACGCCGCGATCGCCGGCGCCATCTCCGCCGTGACCCCCGCCCACGGGGCGAGCTCGTCGCAAGACAGGCGCAGACCGACGATCCGCGCCGGACCGACGCCCTCCCGGACGGCGGCGATCACCTCCCGGGCGAGCCGTTCACGGTCGGCGCCCCACTCATCGTCGCGGTGGTTGGTCAGCGCGGACAAGAACTGGCGGACGAGGCTGTGCTGGCCGGCGTTGACTTCGACGCCGTCGCAACCGGCCTCCCGGGCGATGCGGGCGGCCGCCCCGAACCCGGCGATCACGGCGGCGATGTCGTCGGGCTCCATCCACTTCGGCACCTCGCGGGACACGACCTCGGGGACCCGCGACGGCGCCCACAGCGGCAGCTGGCTGTAGGCGGACGAGCCCTGGCCGCCGGCGTGGTCGAGCGACGCCACGACCAGCGCGCCGTGGCGCCCGCACGCGGCCACGATCGCGGCCCATCCGTCGCCGGCCTGCGCCGCCAGCGGCGCCCGCTCGTACGGCCAGTCCGATTCGTGCACGCTCGCGCCCTCGACGACGATCGTGCCGCAGCCGCCCCGCGCCCGCCGCTCGTAGTAGGCGACGTGGCGCGGTGTGTACCGGCGGTCGTCGTCGCCGAGGTTGGTGACGTGCGGCCCGAACATCACCCGGTTGACGGCGGTGCGCGGCCCCAGGGAAAGCGGGGTCAGGAGACGCATGCGGTCAGCGACTCTTGCGGGTCAGCGCCGTACGAACAGCACCGGCCGCGAATGGTCGGCAGCCGGCCGGGGCGCGCCGCCGGCGGCGACGCCGGCGAGCAGCGGTTCACCGTGGCCATTGACGCACTCGGGGTCGGGACCGTCGAGGGGCAGTCCGGTGAAGAACTTGGCCGCCATGCAGCCGCCCTGGCACGCGTCGTAGCTCCCGCACGAGGCGCACGCGCCCGCCGACTGCGGTTGGCGCAGCTCGGCGAACAGCTCGCTGTGCCGCCACACCGCGGTGAACCCACCGGGGTCCCGCACCGACCCGGCCTTGAACTCGTCGTGGATCACGAACGGGCAGGCGTAGACGTCACCGATCGGGTCGATCAGGCACACCACCCGCCCCGCACCACACATGTTGAGTCCGGGCAGCGGCTCGCCGAGGGCGTTGAGGTGGAAGAACGAGTCGCCGGTGAGGACCTCGGCGCCATTGGCGAGGAGCCAGCGGTAGATCTGCCGCTGTTGCTCGCCCGTCGGGTGCAGCTCGGGCCAGGCGTCGACGCCGCGCCCGGACGGCCGCAGCCGGGTCACCCGCAGCTGGGCGCCGTAGGAGTCGGCGAGCGCCTTGAACGCGTCGAGCTGATCGACGTTGTGGCGGGTGACCACGATCGAGATCTTGAACGGCCCGAAGCCCGCCGCGCCCAGGTTGTCCATCGCCCGCCGGGCGGTCGCGTACGAACCGGCCCCGCGCACGGCGTCGTTCGTCGCTGCGTCGATGCCGTCGATGCTGATCTGCACGTCGAGGTAGTCCATCGCCGCCAGCCGTCGCGCGGCCGCGG
>JBKOUV010000059.1:0-12325 GCA_046723555.1 Actinomycetota bacterium
GGAGTGCACGATGAACGTGACCGCGGCTGCGCCCGCAGCCGCCGCACGCGCGCCGGCAGCGCCGGCCGCGCCGGCCGCGCCGGCGCGATGCGATCGCCACACCCGTCACCGCCGCTGCGGTTGCCAGGGCCTGGCGGAACACGACCGTTGTGCCCGTGTACGAGCAGCCCCGCTGGGCCGGCGGGCCCTTGACATTTGCGGGACCCAGAGTGGGTTGACCGGCTGCTGGGGCATGAGCGCGTGGATCCCGGCGCGGACGGTTCGTGGGGCCCCGCCATATGGTGGAGTCCGTGATCCTCCCCAGGGACCGCGATCCCCGGTTCATCACCGTCCGTCGCGGGGGGACACTCACCGACTCCGACCATCGGCTGCTCGCGCTGTGGGCGGCCACTTGCGCGGAGCACGTTCTGCACCTCTTCGAGTCGGTGCAGCCGTCGGACTTCCGGCCCCGTCGGGCGATCGAGCAGATTCGGGCATGGGCGCGCGGAGAGATCAAGATGTCCCAGTCCCGTGGGGCGGGCGGTCATTCCATGGCCGCGGCACGAGTGTCGAGCGGAGCGGCGCGTGACGCAGCGTTCGCTGCCGGCCAGGCCGCGGTGGTGGCGCACGTCGCTGCACATGAGCTCGGCGCGGCGGCCTACGCGATCAAGGCGGCGCGTGCGGTGGGGCCCGCACGCACGGCTGAGCGCGCCGGACGGCTCGAGTGCCGGTGGCAGCGCGAACAACTCCCTGATGCGATCCGCCAGCTCGTCCTGGATGACCAGCGGTTGCGCAACGAGATCTGCTGGTCAGTGTTCGAGTGTTGAATCTTGTTGCGACCGTCGTCCCACGTCGACACCGGAGGACCGGGTTACCCACGCAGCGTGTGTACGCGGCCCAGCATCCGATGACGCGCCTCGGCGGCGATCAGCCGGCCGGGGCCGCTGAAGCAGGCGGCGTAGTCTCGCGCGAAGCGGGCGATATCACGTGGTTCCTGTCCGGTGATCTCGTCGGCCGTGGGGACCACAGCAGCGGGTTCTCCCCCCGCATAGTGCTCGTAGTCCTCCAGGAGCCCCTCGAGCTGCCATTCGGGCAGCACGCCGTCGAGTCCAGTAGTTCCGCCCGTCCGCGTGCGGGATCGCGGCCCGTCGTCGCAGGGACGCCGAGCGCTCACTCCGCGCTCCACGCTTTCGGCGTGCACGCCTGGCGACTCATCGGCTTACGCCGTGGGTCCGGCGTGCGGTGAGCCAGGTTCCCCAGCCGGCCTGGGAGGTGATGCCGTCCCAGGTTCCGGGCAGCGCGTTGAGCACCTCCGTGGGCGGGAGGTAGATCGGCGTCTGGTCCCCGTTCGTGCTCACCCACAACAACACACCGTCCTCGGCCAACACACGGGCGACTTCCACTGGGAACAGGAACATGTTGATCAGCGCGACCACGGCCGCCGAGCCGGTGCGCAGGGGTAGCACAGCGGCATCCGCCCGGATCTGGCGCCCCTTGACCGAGGAAAGTCGGAGCATTTCCGGTGACAACTCCACCGAGGCGACATCGTGAAACACAGCGCGCAGGTCGGCGGTCGCGTTGCCGGTGCCCGAGCCAACCTCCACGCACCAACCGCTCGGGAACGAACCACCTCGGGCGAGCGCGTCCACCAAGGCCTCGTGGCGCTCTGGGACGTCTCGCTCGCGCCAGCCTGAGGCGAGCGAATCGAACAACGAGGCGATCTGCGCGGCGCGGCCCGGCGTCCACGCGTCGGGGTCGATGGCAATCGAGCGTGTCAACTCGCGCATCGGACGAGCGGCGTCCCCCCACTCGGGGCGTCCAGGCTGATCGGGTATGACCCTCGGCAATTCGACCATCCTCATCGAGAACCCCGCGTCGCAGCACCCACGGTGGTGATCGTCACCCCGGTCAGCCGTCGCACTGGTCGGCATCCACCCAGGCTGCCTGATCGCCGCCACCTTGCAGTCTCCGAGTAAGGCGGGGGATAATGCCGAGCCTTCGCGTCCGGGATCGGCGGATCACCGGGCGCTCGCGAAGGGACCCTGCCGCCTCGGTGCTCGGGATCGCGAGCGCGACGCCTCGAGTTGCCGCAACGGCCGAACGCAGGAAGGGCGCGAGGTCGGAATCGTCCGCAGGCGGCTCGAACGCACAGAACATGCCGCCCAGAATGTCATCGACCAATCCGGCGCGACCCGCTCCGAGCGGCATCTCCGCGACCCCGCTGGACATGCCGACGATGACCCCTGGGTGCGCCGCAGCGGCGAGGTCGCCCATTGCACGAGATCCAGATGGCAGGTCGTGCCGTCGAAGTGGGAGAGAACTGCACCGCGGCGAAGACTCGGTCCAATGGCCTGAACCAGCGGTCGCTGCGCGACAGCGACGGCACCGGGCACTCGTGGATGCACAACACATTCCGAAAGCTGCACGGCTGATCCAACGTGCGCTCAACCACCCGTCCAGTCGGCGCCGCCCACACCTCATCACAACGGGCGCCCAGCGCGGGATCATTGCGACGCGGCGACGGCATCGAGGCAGGCCCGCACGAACGCTTTCACGGAGGCACGAGGGTCGTCCCGGCGCCACCCGATGGCGAAGTGGGCAGGATCGAGGCCGTCGACGGGGACGAAGGTGATGCCCGGGCGTGCGTAGATGTTGGCGTTGCCTTCGGCCATCAGGTGTGCCGCGGCGCCCGCCGCGACGATCTCATAGGTTTCGTCGGCCGACGCGACTTCGGCGGCGATCGTGGCCGGCTGGCCACCTCGTTGGTCGTTGGCGAGCCAGAAGTCGCGGAGTGGACCGGCGGATTCGGGGAGCGCGAGGAGCGGTTCGTCGGCGATCTCGGCGAACGCGACCGAGGAGCGGCCGGCGAGGGGATGCTTGCTGCTGAGTCCGAGCACCCGCCGCTCGGTGACGAGGATCTCGTAGGAGATGTCGTCGGCGTCGATCGGCAGCCATAGAAAGGCGGCGTCGGTGACGCGGTCGCGCAACCCGGCGGTGGCGTCGCCCCACGGGAAGGATCGCAGTTCCACCCTCCAGCCGGGCTCCCGTCGTGCGAAGTGGTCGATGACGTCGGGATAGAGCGCCCGGCCGATCGAGGTGAGCGTTCCCACTCGCAGCACACGGGCATCGCGCGCGGCGGCATCGGCCACAGTGGTTGTCAGGCCGTCCCAGGACTCCAGCAGCGACCGGGCGGAGGCGAGCAGCGCCTCGCCGGCCCCGGTTAGCTTCACCTGGCGACGGTCGCGTTGCAGCAGTTGGGCGTGCAGCGCCGTCTCGAGGCCCTGGATCTGCTTGCTGAGCGCCGGTTGGGAGAGGTGCAGGCGGCGGGCGGCGCGGGTGAAGTTGAGCTCCTCGGCCACGGCAACGAAATAGCGGAGGTCCCGCAGGTGCACGTCCATAACCGACCGCTATCACAGCATGTCTTGGACGCCGGGCGCGGCGCTGTTCATCATTGCCGCGATGGACCTGCAACTCGCCGGTCACCGGGCGGTGGTCACCGGGGCCAGCAGCGGAATCGGCGAAGCGATCGCCCGTGGCCTCAGCGCCGAGGGCGCCGCGGTCATCGTCCACGGGCGACGCGCCGAGGCGGTCCACGCGGTCGTCGAAGCGATCCGTGCCGAGGGCGGTGCGGCGACGGCCGCGCTGGCCAACTTGGCTGACGCGAACGAGTGCGCACGGTTCATCTCGGCCGCCCAGGCAGCGGGGCCGGTCGACATCCTGATCAACAACGCCGGCACCTACGCCAACCGCGGCTGGCACGAGGCCAGCGCGGAGGACTGGCTCGAGCTGTATGCCGTCAACGTCGCCGCCGTCGTTCGCTGCGTGCAGGGATTCCTCCCCGCCATGCGCGCTGGTGGATGGGGTCGGATCATCCAGATCGGCACCGGCGAGGCGATCAACCCGTTCTCCACGATGCCCGACTACGCCGCCAGCAAGGCCGCGCTGTTGAACCTCACCGTGTCACTGTCGAAGTATCTGACCCGTAGCGGGATCACGGTCAACACGGTCAGCCCCGGCATCGTCGTCACTCCCGGGGTCGAACAGTTCTACCGTCGTGAGGCGTCGCGCCGCGGTTGGGGCCAGGACTGGACGACCGTCGAAGCCGGCGTGCTGGCCGAGGTCCTCGACAACCCGGTCGGCCGTCTCGGCCGGCCGTCGGAGGTCGCCGACCTCGTCGCCTTCGTCGCCAGCCCGCTTGCCGGCTACGTCAACGGCGCCAACCTTCGCATCGATGGTGGCAGCACTGCCGTCGTATAGCTGATGGCTATCACAGCATGCCTTGGACTCCGGGTGCTATGCCGCTCATCATCGAGCGCATGAGGTATCGGCTGTTCGGTAACAGCGGCTTGCGGGTGTCTGAGCTGTTACTCGGGACGATGACCTTCGGCGAGGAGTGGGGCTGGGGCGCCCCGCCGGGGGAGTGCCGGCGCATTTTCGACGCTTACGCCGAAGCCGGTGGCAACGTCATCGACACGGCCGTGAATTACACCGACGGCGCCAGCGAGCGAATCGTCGGTGAGCTGCTGAGCTCGGAGCGCGATCGCTTCGTGGTGTCGACCAAGTTCGCGCTCTCGACCGATCCTAATGACCCGAACGCCTCGGGAAGCCACCGCAAGAACCTGATCCGCTCACTGGAGCTCAGTCTGCGACGGCTGCGCACCGACCGCATCGACTTGTACTGGGTTCACATCTGGGATCCCAACACCCCGGTCGACGAGACGATGCGGGCCCTCGACGACGCCGTGCGCGGCGGCAAGGTGCTCTACGTCGGCGTGTCCGACACCCCGGCGTGGGTCGCGTCGCGAGCCAACACGATGGCCGAGTGGCGCGGCTGGAGCCCGTTGGTCGCGATTCAGGCTCCCTACAGCCTGGTTCAGCGCGACGTCGAACGGGAGCTGCTGCCGATGGCGGAGTCAGCCGGCATGTCGCTCGCTGGGTGGTCGCCGCTGGCAGGCGGGATCCTGTCGGGCAAATTCACCCGTGGTGAGGTGCCGGGGACCAGTCGGGTCGCCGCCGGCACGGTCAGCGAACGCGATCTCGGCATCGCCCGAACCGTCCAAGACGTCGCCGACGAGCTCGGTTTCACACCGTCGCAGGTGGCGATCGCCTGGACGATGGCGCGCAGCCCGTTGGTTCATCCCATCGTCGGCGCGCGGCGGCTCGATCAGATCGTCGACAACCTGGGTGCCGTCGACTGCCAGCTCGGCCCCGAGTCCCTGCGGCGGCTCGACGCCGCCAGTGCCATCGACCTTGGCTTCCCGCACGATTTCATCCAGCGGACGGCAGGTTTGGTGTACGGCATCGCAGGCGAACGAGTCCTCCCGCGGGGGAGCCGACGATGAACTTCCGGATCGAGCGCATCGCAGGACGGGTGATGCCGGTCAACGCCTTCGTCATTCACGGACCCGACGGGCTCGTCGTCGTCGACGGCATGCTGACGATCTCCGATGCGGCGCTGGTACGGCAGGCGATCGACGAGGCCGACGCTCCACTCGCCGGCGTCGTCATCACCCACCCCCATCCCGACCACTACGCCGGCCTCTGGCATCTGATCGGCGATGATGATTTCCCGATCTTGGCCACCCGAGCGGTGGACGAGGTCATCCGCCGGGACGACGCCCTCAAGGACGAGGTCGTGGGCCCGATGATGGGCGCCGAGTGGCCGACGACTCGACGGTTCCCCAACCACCTCGTCGACAGCGGCGACACGGTGCGGCTCGGCGGTCTGACGCTGGAGGTCGAAGAGCTCGGCGCCGGCGAGTCCCACTTCGACAGCCTCTGGCGCCTCGATCCCGTGACAGTGTTTGTCGGCGACGTCATCTACAACGGCATGCACGCCTACCTCGCCGATGGGCACTGGGAACAGTGGCTGGCAACCCTGTCCCGCCTCGAACGGGAGCTACCGGCCGACGTGACCTTGCACGTAGGCCACGGCCCAGCTGCCGGCATACCGCGCCTGGCCGCCCAGGGCCGGTACATCGAAACGTTCATCGCCGCCGTCAGCGAGCAGGCCGGCGCCATCGAGGCCGGCGACCACACGGCCGTCGTCGCGGCGATGAGACAGCACCTTCCCAGCGACGACCTGTTGTTCCTGATGGAGCTCAGCATCGAGCCGGTTCACGCCGCGTTGACCGCCGCGAACGAGCAAGGCAGGCTGTGATGTCTGAGCAGAGCCTGCGTGCCGCCGGGATTCTGCTGGTGGTGTACCCGACGGTCGTGTTCGGCGGGGTCAGCCTGCTGTGGCACTGGATCACCCGCCGGACCACCTACTACGACCATCCCCTGCGGCGGAGCATGTGGCGCGCCGGGCATGCCCACGCCGGCGTATTGCTAATACTGTCGCTGGTCGCCATCATACTCGTCGACGACGCCGAGTTGGGAGATGGCTGGAAGCAGGTGGTGCGCGCCGCCGTTCCCGCCGCAGCTTTGTTGCTGCCCATCGCCTTCTTCCTGTCGATCGTCCGAACCGATGCGGAACGTCCCACCAGCGTGGTCAACCTCGCCTACCTCGGCGCGTTCTCGTTGACCGTCGGGATGCTCACCCTGGGTATCGGCCTACTGCGAGCCGCCTGAGTACCGGTGACCGAGCCCACCGCCGATGTTGTCGCCGTTCTGTGTCGGGGACAGCCTTACGACGCGTCGGCGATCGCGGCGGGTCACGCCGACTCCCCACGTTTCGCCAACTCTCGACTGACCCAGGGACGAGGCCGCATGATCGCCGGGCATTCCGATTGACGTGATGCTCACGGCTCCCGATCTGTCGTCGAGACCGACCGACGTAGTCACGCCTCCGACCCCTCATCGACGGATCCGAGCGTTTGCTGATGCGCATCGATCACTCGTTGAAGCGCGGTGGCAACGTCGCGGCGGCCTTTCGCCACCCGAATCCACCGGGGTGCCGGAGGGTACCGACCGCCCCGGTGATCGCGTCGTCGCCCGGCAGACCGTGCGCACCGGTCCGGTCACGCCGCCCACTGTCACCGTCCACCTGCTGCACGGGGCGTCATGAGGCGCCGACGCCGACGCCGATGCTCGTCGGCACCATCGAGGGATCGGGGATGGCGGCGACGTGGACGGCCGACGGCGGGCTGCGCGCTGGCCCGTATCGGCGGGCGGCGGGGGTAGGGGCGCTCACCGGCGCCGTCGGCGGGTCAGGACGGTTGGTCGACGCCCGGCGCTTCGCAGCAACGTCCCCTCGGCGTTGTAGATCGCCAGCTCACCAACGACCCGGTACGGGCCGTGCTCGGTGACCATGATCGTCGGTTCCGCGGTCGCGATCGGATCGGACGCTTCGCCGCCGGCGCGCCATATCGGGCGCTTCGGATTTCGGGTGACGTGAGCCGTTCGAGGAGGTGCCAGTTGGGGCGGCCGGGGTAGAGCAGGGCGCGTAGGTTCCATCTCCAAGGGTGGCTCCTCGACTCGGACCGGCTTCGAACACCGTCAGAGTTACGGGTCCCTGTGCCGCGAACGCGGACCCCTACCGCACCGTGATCCCGCCCTCAGACGCGAGGCGCCACATCTACGTAGCGCCAGGAAGCCGACGCCGAGGAGAAATCTTGTGACGATCGAGTCTGACTGCAGTCGGCTTGGCGGAGGTAGCGATGGCACTCCCTGGCCGTGAGGTCTCAGGTGACGCGTTGGCGGGCGATCTGGGCGAGCTCGTGGTCGACCGGCTCTCGGAGCCGGCCCTCGTCACCCGCACAGCGCCGCTCGCCGATTCACCGCTCCTCTCGTACCGGGAGCGCAGGCGACAGGTGTGATCAACGTCGCACCACCTGCCCGTTTGCTTGTCGAGGGCGCTCGGTAGCGTCCACGGCCCAAACGAGCACGACCATTGGAGGGTCGGCATGGTACGAACCATTCGTCACGTCGTGACGGCCGGTGACGGGACAGCCGGCGACCAGTTGGGTGGCGTCGGATAGGCGCCCAGGGCACCGCATCGGCGATCCGTGGCGTTGGCGACCGAGTACGCGAAGGCGACGTCCGGTTCCCGTGCGCCG
This sequence comes from Actinomycetota bacterium, assembly GCA_046723555.1. Classification (GTDB taxonomy): domain Bacteria; phylum Actinomycetota; class Acidimicrobiia; order Acidimicrobiales; family Ilumatobacteraceae; genus JALZMG01. Next base: position 7,980 of record JBKOUV010000059.1, read on the forward strand.
CGACCGGCGACGGCTCAGGATCGAGGAGGGTCTGATCGGCCGCCACGGCGGATGCTCCGGCTGTGGGGGGAGATCCTCCTCGTCGTCCTCGCGTTCCAAGCCTACAGGCTGGTGCGACTGGCCACCGAGGGCGACCGCACGAGAGCGCTGCGCCACGGCGAGCTGATCCTGCGCTGGGAGCATCGTGTTGGCCTCGCCTGGGAGCACGGAGTGCAATCGGTCACGCTGGGTCACGGTGCCCTGGTCGACGTCGCCAACGCCTGGTACACGTGGGCGTTCTGGCCGGTCGTCACCGGCATGATGTTCGCCCTCTACCTACTTCGGCCGACGCTCTACCGGCGTTACCGCAACGCGGTGCTCCTGTCCGGGGCGATCGGTCTCGTGGTGTTCGCGCTGTTCCCGGTGGCCCCGCCGCGGATGCTCGGCGGGTACGTCGACACGGTGCACGTGTTCTCGAGCACCGGTGGACTCGCCCACCCGACCGGATTCACCAACGAATACGCGGCGATGCCCAGCTTCCACGTCGGGTGGCTCGTCCTCGTCGGCGTCGTCACGATGCCGGCGATCCATCGCGGAGCGTTGCGCCCGCTACTGCTGTTCCCGGCAGGTGTCATGTTCCTGGTCGTGATGGCGACCGCCAATCACTTCGTGCTCGACGGCCTCGCCGGAGCCGGCGTCGCCCTGTTCAGCCTCGCCGTCGCCGACCGGCTCGCCGAGCTGGGGGTGCGGCGACGGCTTCGGACCGTGGCAAGGTGGGGCGGCGCGACGGCCGGGGTTCTCGTACTGATGACCGGCCGCGCCGGACACACCTACCGGGAGGCGCTCGGCCCGACTCGTCAGGGCACCAGGCGAGGAAGGTCGGCGGTGTGCCCGACGTCGGTGCGGAATAGCGAACGACCCACCGGCGATGCCGTCGAGCGCGGCGCCGCGTAGCGCTCGTCGGCCCCGAACCGAACCGCCAGCCGCCTGGTAACGCGCGAGCAATAGCCCGGCCATGGTCGGTGCAGGCGGACGGCAACGGCGCTTCACGGTGCGCTCAAAATTGGGCCCTGATGGCTGGGTCGAACCTCGTCCCAACCCGGGCAGGGTCGGGTCACGGCCCGTCGACGGCCTGTTGCGACGCAACGATCCCGCTCGCCCGCGCGCCTCCACGGAGTTCGGCGTGGGGTCGGTGAACATGTCAACGGCCCGGTCTTCGTCAACGTCAACGGTCACCGAGAAACGCTCCGGCGCTGGCCGGACCGTCGATGCCGGCGTGCCGCAGCGCGACGTGCAAGAGGCCGCCTCCGATGCCGACCGCGCACGTCGACGCGCTCCGACCGTGGTCGCCAGTCCCTGGACCGTCACGCCCACCCACGGCGTCGCCGCCTTCCTCGCCACCGCCTCCAGCCAAACCCTGATCACCGCTTCGGACAGATCGACCACCGGTACCACTCGACCCCGCCGGAAGTGCGCAGGTCAGGCCCCGATCAGAAGTCCGCATCATCCGGTAATCCGAGACGGCGGGTGGCGTCTCCTCGGACGCGGACGCCGCGACACCCGACGGCCACTGACGGATGCGGCCCGACCAGCTCGAAAATTGCACCCCGAGCAAACGGGCAAGATGATGATGACGATCCTCGACTGAAACGCGTCGCGGGGTGATGGGAGTAGAGCCGTGACTGACATCCTGATCACCGGAGGAAGCGACGGAATCGGCTTCGCGGTGGCAAAGGTGCTTACCGCCGATGGCGACACCCGTGTGACGCTCGTCGCACGAAGCGAGGGAAAACTCCGACAAGCGGTCGCTCAGGTCCCAGGAGCGGGTCACGACTTCATCGTCGCCGATCTCTCCCGCTCCGACGGCATGGACCTGATCGCGCGTCGGCTCGCCGGGAGACATTACGACGTCCTGATCAACAACGCCGGCGCTGGTCTGTACGGCGAATTCGCGGAACTCGCGCTCGAGGATCAGCTGCGAATGATGCGTCTGAACATGGAGAGCCTGACCGTCCTGTCGCACGCGTACCTTCGGCAGGCGAAGCCAGGTGACGCTCTCGTCAACACGGCGTCGTTCCTGGCGTACGCGCCCCTCCCAGGGAACGCCGTCTACTCGGCGACGAAAGCGTACGTCGCGACCCTCAGCCAGGCTCTCTGGTGGGAGAACAAGAACAAGGGCGTCTATGTCCTCGGCTTCTGCCCGGGTGTCATCGACACCGGATTCCACGGCTTGGCGGGCAAGTCCGTCGCCGCCTTTCCGCGAGTTCTCGTGCAGTCGCCGGAGAGCGCAGCGCGAGAGCTGGCGGCGGCGCTCCGAAAGCGCCGCTCGCCGATCCTCATCACCGGCTTCGCCACGCGCCAGCTGATTCGGCTGCAGCGCCTCGTCAGCCGGAGAACGGCGACCAACATGATGGGGAGGAGAAGCCCAACTTGAGTGCCGGCCGGCGGCGCCGGTCACGACCACGCCGTGTCGGTGGTCGACGGAACAATGCTCGTGTCCCCCGGCAGCCCGAACAAGGCCTTGCGCCACCCGGCCATCGCCCGACTGTCGATCAGTGCCAACACGATCGACGTCGAAGTCGTACACCTGAGATGACCGCCTCCAGCCACCGTTCGTCAGACCACACGCCGATCGCTCCGGGTTCGGGTGGCCTTCGCGGCCACACAATGATCGCGGTTCATCTCGAGAGGGGCCCCAAGCGCGTCGGCCACATTGTGCGGCGTGTCGCCGTGCGGGAACCAGTTGGCCGCCGCTGGGCAGGCTGCGATGGCCGCTGACGAGCCGGCGAGATCCACCTTGCGGCAAGGGGACCCTCCAGGAACTAGCCACAGGTGGTTGTCACCCACGACCCACCGAGCGGTTCCCGCGGGAGAATGTGACGGTGCTCGACCGTTTCGACACAGAACGGCTCGCGTTGAGACCGATCACACTCGGGGACGTCGACCTGCTCGTAGACCTTGACAATGACCCGGAGGTGATGCGCTACCTGACCGGACGGCCGAGTACTCGCGACGAGGTCGAACTGGCCGTGGGCGAGAACATCGGGTGTCGATGGATCGCGACAGACTGTTCCTGCGGTGATTTCGTCGGCTGGTTCAGTCTTGTACCGGCGGACGTTGACAGCTACGAGGTCGGTTACCGCCTGGCTCGCCGATGGTGGGGCCGCGGTCTCGCTGTCGAAGGAACGCGGGCGATCATCGACGCTGCGTTCTCGACGCTTGGGGCCAGGCGCGTGACGGCCCAGACGATGGTGGTCAATCAGCGGAGTCGGCGCGTGATGGAGCGCTGCGGGATGCGCCATGTTCGGACCTTTTTTCTCGAGTTCGATGACCCCCTACCCGGCACCGAGCTGGGTGAGGTCGAATACGAGGTCACTGCCGAGCTGTGGCGACACGGTCGAGCGTGAGACCTATAGCCGATGCGAGGATCCGGCACGCGGCCGGGTGGGTTCGGCTATGTGTCGTTTGCGGTGCGGATGGCCGATACCTCGAGTTGGAGCGTGACCTTCTCACCCACGAAGAGGCCGGCGCCCTCGAGTAACGCGTTCCACTTGACGCCCCAGTCCTTGCGGCTGACCACGGCCTTGCCCTCGAAGCCGATGCGGTGGTCGCCGGACGAGTCGTCGGCCGCGTGGGTGAGCTCGAAGTCGACGCTGACGGGCTTGGTGACACCCTTGATCGTCAGGTCGCCGGTGACGCGATGTTTCGAGTCGTCGATGCGCTCCACGGCGGTCGAGACGAACGTGATCTCCGGATGCTCCGCCACGCCGAAGTAGGCGTTGCTGCGGAGGTGGGCGTCACGTCTCACGTTGCGGGTGTCGATGCTCTCAGCCTGGATGGTCAGCTCGAGGTGCGACTGGGTCGGGTCCCCGGCGTCGAAGTAGCCCATGCCCGCGAACTCGGTGAAGGAGCCGCGAACCTTGCCGGCTATGGCTTGACGGACGATGAAGCCCAAACTGCTGTGTACTGGGTCGATGGCGTAGGTCCCGGTCAGCGTGGAAGGGCGGATTGTGCTGGACATGTCACCTCCTATAGGTGGTTGAAGATCACGCGGTCGCACCGCGCTCAGACGGGGGTTCGGGCGTTGTGGTCCGCCACGCGCACGACGGCGGACGCCAACGTGGCGTCCGCAGACTTGTGTGGTAAGGCGCTGTCACATCGCTCCGTTCCGAAGGGTCACCACTGATGACACGCCGGAAGCGAAGGATGTGACGGGCGGACGAGACCGATTGGCCTGTCGGGCGCTTCGAGGATTGCCGGAGCGCCTGCGAGCGGTGGGCCTATCGGGCCGATCCCGCCCGGGTGCGCAGGGTGTGGCCCTGTCTGGTCGCGAGGCATCGGTCACGCGCATGGTGGGCCGTCGTAGT
>JBKOUV010000323.1:0-3901 GCA_046723555.1 Actinomycetota bacterium
GCGAAACCCTCGGGTGACGGCAAACCCTCGGGTGTTTGCGACAAGGCGTCGGCGTCGGTATCGTGGTAGCCACCTGGACTGCAGGTAGCACCCCGTTTCCACGTTCCCCCCGAGCGTGCTGCACGGGTGCGAGTCATGTCACCGTGGGGTCATCAGTGCCGGTATCGGGCGAGCAGTTCCGACACTGATCACATCGAGGCCTGAGAACCCAACGGAGTCGCATCGGGAGAGAGGTACCCGTGGCCGCAGAGGCACTTGAACAGTCCGTCCTCGAATCCAAGGACAAGGACCAACTCTTGGCGATCGCCAAGGCGCTCGGCTTGAAGGCCAGCACACGCACCAAGAAATCGGACATCATCGTCCAGATCCTGGAGACCACCGGATCGCCGGCTCCGCGCGCCAACGGCGCCGGGCGTGGCGCAGCGGCTGCGGCCCGGGCGACCGACGTCGCCGAGGTCGCCGAGGTTCCGGAGGTGCCCGACGTCGCCGACACCTCGAGCGGCAACGGCGACGCTCCGGCCGTCACGGCCGCCACGGCCGCCACGGCCGCGCCGACCGAGGCCCCCGACGCGACGACCGACGGCGAGCCGCTTGCCGAGTGGGAGCTCGCCCTTTCCGACGGCGGTCCCGCCGCCGACGGTGCCACGGCGACCGACGACGCCACCACTGCCGCCAACGAGGGGCTCGTCAGCCGTCCGGCCGGCCGCACGTCCAGCGGCGGGGGCGAGCGGCAGGACCGCTCGTCGTCGGGTGGGCAGCAGGCGACCCGGCAGGGCGCCGGTACAACCTCGGCGTCGGCGCCGCAGCTCAGCGACGAGGGCGAGAGCCGCAGCCGCCGCCGTCGCCGCCGCCGCAAGGGCGGCTCGCGTGGCAGTGAGGGCCCCCAGGGCGACGACGTCGTCGTGATCGAGCGGGAGTCCGAAACGGTCTCCAACGAGCCGGTCGCGGTCGAGGGGTACCTCGACATGCGGGACGAGGGCTACGGGTTCCTGCGGGTCAAGGGCTACCTCCCGAGCCGCGACGACTCCTACATCCCGGTGAAGCTGGCCCGCCAGTACGGCCTGCGCAAGGGCGACCACGTCACCGGGCTCAGCCGCCCGGCCGGGCGCAACGAGAAGAACCCGGCGCTCCTCGAGATCCACACCGTCAACGGCGGCGATCCCGAGACCGCCAAGCGGCGACCCCGCTTCGAGGACCTCACCGCGCTGTTCCCCGACGAGAAGCTGCGCCTCGAGGATCCGGGCGACCCGAGCAACATGACCGCCCGGATCATCGACCTGATCTCGCCCATCGGCAAGGGTCAGCGGGGCCTGATCGTGTCGCCGCCGAAGGCCGGCAAGACCTTCGTGGTGAAGACGATCGCCAAGTCGATCGAGCTGAACAACCCCGAAGTGCGGCTGATCATCCTGCTGGTCGACGAGCGGCCCGAAGAGGTCACCGACATGAAGCGCAACGTGCGCGGCGAGGTGATCTCCTCCACGTTCGACCGGCCGAGCGACGAGCACACCCACGTCGCCGAGCTCGCCATCGAGAAGGCGAAGCGCCTCGTCGAGCAGGGCGAGGACGTCGTCGTCATCCTCGACGGCATCACCCGCCTGTCCCGGGCGTACAACCTGGCCGCCCCGGCGAGCGGGCGGATCCTGTCCGGTGGTATCGACGCCGGCGCGCTGTACCCGCCGAAGAAGTTCTTCGGCGCCGCCCGCAACGTCGAGGAGGGCGGCTCGCTGACGATCCTCGCCACTGCCCTGGTCGAGACCAACAGCCGGATGGACGAGGCGATCTTCGAGGAGTTCAAGGGCACCGGCAACATGGAGCTGCGACTCGACCGCAAGCTCGCCGAGCGCCGGATCTACCCGGCGATCGACGTCGACGCCTCGAGCACCCGCCACGAGGAGTTGCTCTTCGACCGCAAGCAGCTGCAGATGGTGTGGAAGCTGCGCCGGGTCCTGTCCGGGCTCGCTGCCGACGGCAACGCCGCCCCCGGGCTGGAGCTGCTCATGGATCGGCTGAAGACCTTCCGTACCAACGACGAGTTCCTCAACGAGATCGCCAAGCAGCCGTCGATGTGACCCGCCGGTACACTGGTACGCCCCGCCTTTTCGGAGTTCGATGATGAAGACCGACATCCACCCTGCCTACGCCGAGACCGTGGTTCGCTGCTCGTGCGGCAACACGTTCACCACCCGCTCCACGAAGAGCGGCGAGCTGCACATCGAGCTCTGCAACGAGTGCCACCCGTTCTTCACGGGCAAGCAGAAGCTGGTCGACTCCGGCGGCCGCGTCGAGCGCTTCAACAAGCGCTACGGCACCCGCAAGGCCGGCGCCAAGAAGTAGCGGTCATCGTCACCGGCGAGTCCGATCGGCGGGCGCGCCTCCGCGGCGTCAAGCTGCGTACCCTCGTCGCCGACCATCTCGGTCGGGACGTAACGAGCGACCTGGCGCCGTACCCGCCGGGCGCGGCGCTCGTCGACGATCACGACGATCACGACCAGCCCATCGCCTGGGTCCTGGTCGAGGACGACCCCCGCCGCGGGCTCGGTCCGGCGCTGGCGTGGGCTTGGCGCCAGGGTGCGAGCAGCCTCCAACTCGTCGCTGACCGGGAGACCGGGCTGCTCGCCCGCCGGGCCCAGGCGTTCTCACTCCCGATCACGGTGTGGCGCGCCGAGCAGCGCCAGCTGATCCCGGCCGCCGCGGAGCCGCTCGTGCCGCCACCGCCGGCGGCACCGGCCCACCTCGCCCTCGTCCCGACGATCGAAGCCGGCGGCGCGGTCCCGGTCGTCGAGCACGGAGTCGTGACCGGGGAGGTGCGCGGGCTGGAGGTCTGTCGGGTCGTGGACGATCCGGTGACCGGCCACGTGCGCCTCGAGGTCGGCGTCGGCGCCCACGACCGAGAGGCGTTCGCCCTCATCCACGGCGACGTACCCACCGTCGATGCGCTGGCCGAGGTCGTGCGGGCCGTGACCCGCAACCGCGGCGCCGAGTCCGACCACCCGCTCAACCGGCTGGCTCCGGAGCGTCTGCTGCGCTGGCGGCTGGAGCAGGCACCGGAGTCGATCGGTCTGGCGTCGCTCGCCCCGAGCGAGCCGCCGGTGCCTCGACCCGGGGTGAAGGAGCGGACGCCGTGCACCGCTCGAGGTCGGCGATCCGACGGGTCGGCGGTGCTGGTCGTGTGCTCGGTCGGTGTCGACCTCGACGTGATCCCGTACGCGGCCGACGCCCGGCGGTCCGAGGAGGACCGGCCGGGCGTCGGTGGGGGGAGGGAAGCTACGGAGACGCTGGTCGTCGTGCCGCCCCGCGACCTCGTGTCGGTGACGGCCGAGCTGGCCGGGCTGCTCGTTCAGGAGGTGGTGTTGGTGTCCGCCTCGCCCTGATCGGACGAGGTGGCCTCGAGTGCCGGGGCCTTGGTCGACTCGATCTCGATCCGGCGAAGCTGGGCCTCGGGAACCGGAGCGACGACGACGGTCAGGCGACCGTCGGCATACTGCGCCGAGACCTGCTCGGGGTCGAGACTCGAGCCGAGGCTGACGGTGCGCTGCCAGCTGAGGGTATCGGTCTTCACGCTGAGTGTGAGCGCCCGACCGGCGACGGAGACGTCGACGGCCTCCTGGGGGATCCCGGGCAGATCGACGGTGAGCTTCAGCGTGCCGTCCTCCCAGCCCGAGGAGACGGCGGGCGTCGCCGCGCTGACCCGGCTCGGCGCGAAGAACGAATCGACGAACGCGTCGAACGAGCGGTCAAACGTCCAGTCGAACGGTCGCAGCCTCAGGCTCAACGGACGGGTACGAACGAGGTTGTACATCGGTGACCTCCAGATGATCGTGATGCACTGGGTGAAGCGATTACTACGCCATCTACTCTATAGAGATATTAAGTCATTCCAACTCAAGTTTTCTGACCGACG
>JBKOUV010000209.1:0-8907 GCA_046723555.1 Actinomycetota bacterium
CTGCGGTTGTCCCTGCGCCGCTTCGAGCAGCGGTCTCAAGATCTGATGAAGTCCGGCCAACGGCACGCTGGCTTCGGAACGCACGCCAGACGCCGCCCACACCTGCATCCCCAGGTTCTCGGCTCGGTCGGCCCCGGCTGCTAAAAGGACCGACTTCCCCGCTCCAGGCTCACCCCGGAGCAGCAGAGCACCGCCACGGTTCGCAGCATTGGCGAGAAACGCGTCAAGTGCGTCCAGTTCACGCTCTCGACCGACCATAGCCGGAGCGGGCAAGGAACCGCATGCTTCCGCCAGACTGCGCGCGGACGAGGCGAGCGTCGCGGCGTCACCCTCAATGTCATCATTCAGGCAGAGAGCGGTCGAGGCCACGCCGCACCCTCCTCGTGTCTGCGGCATCCTGCGACTCATCGTCACTCCGGCAGGGTGGCGTCGCATCCGCCAGTACACAGCGCGACCGGCCAGTCCGTCGCCGTCGGGTGACAGCCAGGTCACTGGGCCCGCCGCTGACCGTGCCGTTGAGGGTCTCGCCGGCCGCCACGCCGCAGGCGGCGCGAGAGGTTTCGTCGCCGCGTCGGGTGGAGCGTCCGCACCGTCGCGGTGTCGCCTGCGCGCGTTCGGGTCGCCATCCCAGTCGCCTCCTAGAGGCTCAGCGACGTGGGGCTCGCTCATTGGTGTGACCTGATGATCCAGGCCCGCTTCTCGATGTCTGCCGTGATCTCGGTGATGACGTCCTGGGTGACAGGGTCGTCGCCGGTGACGGTGATGGCGCCGCGCAGGCGGGCGGTGACGGTCTCGAGGACGTTCTCGAATGCGGCGATGACGTCGCGGTCCCCGATCGGGCCGGCGTCCAGATCTGGCAGGACGCTGTCACGAGCGATGGTCGACACCCGTCCGTCCGGGTAGTGGCCGATGGTCGCTGAACGCTCGGCGACGCGGTCGGCGGCGTCGCGGGCGACGTCGGCGACGTCGTCGAGCAGGGCGTGGAGGGCCGTGAAGGTCGGGCCGGCGACGTTCCAGTGGGCATGCTTGGCAAGCATGCCGAGAGCGATGAGGTCGGTCAGTGTGGCCTCGAGTGCTGTGGCCGCGGTGAGCGCCGGTTGTTGTTGGATCATGGTTCTCTCTGTGGGTTGTGACTCGTTGGCGATGCCGAGCTGTCGTCGCTACGAGTCGATTGCCAACTACTGAGACAGCTTCTGCGTTCGATCTGTGGCACCGCACGACAATGTGGTGTGGTTCGCCGCTCCTTCACGCTCCGGGCTCGGCGAGCGCCGATTCGAGATGCCGGGGGGACACGATGGCGCGTTCGGCGATGAGGGCAGCGGAGTTGCCGCCTTGGCGACGGAGTTGATCCCAGTCCTCGATCGTCAACACCACGGGCTCGTGTTGATCGTCGCGAGATGCGATGACGATCAGCTCCCGGCAGTCGACGTGGGCATGTCCTTGAAGACGGAACGTGTCGTCCCACGAGAGCTCGGTCGAGTGCGCGCCGGACAAGGTGTGGAGGAACTCGGTTGCCCGTGTGCGAGCTTCGGGGTCGGAGCGTCGACCCTGACAGCCCTGGGCACCGTGGCGGCCGCCCCAACTCGGTGATGCGACGTTGTGAGCGCTGTTGAGTGGGCTGCGCCGCGATCGTGGTCTGCCCGATGTGTTCATCATGGTGGTCTCCACTTGTCGTGCATGGGCCGCTGTGGGCCGGCTAGCGATCACCAACGTCGCGCTCGACGCCGGTGATCGCATCCGTGAGACCCCGAGGGTGCTCACCAGTGGTGGCCGCGCGGTACCTCGCTCGGGGAGGGCACGGCTAGGGATCACTAGCAGGCATTGACGATGAGTCAGCCGCGATCGACTGCAGCTCGTCGCTGGGTGACTTGTCCGATTCGGCCTCGTTGGACGTCAGCCGCGCGGTCAGACCGACTGACGACGTGCTCGGGTGAACAACTCTTCGAGAGCGCCGAATTCTCCGGCCCGGGCCGCAGCAAGGAATGCGTACAGCAGTCTTCGCTGCTGTGCGGCTCGACGGACTGCTGTCGCCCGCCGGCGAGGTGCTTGCCGGCACGGCTGACGAGTTGACGCGTGGTGGGCTCCGTCAACTGCAGAACGTCGGCGATCTTCGAGTGCGGGTATCCGAAGGCGTGGCGCAGCACGTACGCCGCGCGTTCGCTCGGCGAGAGCCGTTCCATCAGGAGCAGGATCCCGAGCTCCAGCTCGTCGTTCTGGACGGCGCCCAAGGCCGGTTCGACGCCAGGGTCGGCAGGCTCGTGAGCCCATGCGCCGATGTACGACTCGTGGCGCGCCCGCGCGGATTGACTCGCGTTGATCGCGAGGCGGGTGGTGGTCGTGACGAGGAACGCGCTTGCGTTCAGAACCGTCGTGCGCTCGTAGCGCTGCCACCGCAGCCACGCGTCCTGCACGACGTCCTCGGCCTCGGTCCAGCTGCCCACGATCCGGTAGGCGATGCCGAAAAGCCGACGGCGCAAGCTCGCGAAGACCGCGGCGGCGTCGTCGAGCGGTTGGACCACTTGTTGGTTGTACCGTACACGGATCGCGGTCCTCCTGGTGGTGGGTGTGTGGGGAGTAAGCATTGCTGCTGGTCTGCGATTTCTTAGGGTCGTGGTCGGCCGCCGCGTCAGGCAATGTAGATCGAGTTGTGGGTTCGGGGTTTGACGTCCGTCGGCGCCACCACGCTTGGGGTTGTGCCGATCCGGTGGACTCGCGTGCGAGCCGCGTTCGACTACGCGTTTGCTCCGGCGCTTGGGCCTTTGGCTGTCTCCCGGTTGGATGGTCAGAGCGCGGGTTCGTCGTCCGCTTCGGCGGAAAGTTCGTCGAGGACGATCCGTGCTTGGTCGTAGGTGTCGAACTCGGCGACGATGACGCCACCGTCCACTGGGATGACGCCGTGAATGGCCCACCTGTTGCTGCCGACCTCGGTGACGTCGCCGGCGATGGTGACGTTGTCGTTGATCAGCTCGTGCAGGAACTCGAGGTGTCGATCTGGTTGCTCGCGAGGTGTGTCGTTCATTCTTCTGCGCCAATCGCTGCCGATGGATCGTTTGGGGCCACCTTCGCAAAACGCCGACATTCATCGCCTCCGTGACATACCCCAGTCGCGTGCCCAGGGCGGTGACTGGGGACGCGCAGACCAACGGGCCGGCGCCTGCCCGCGCGATCGGCTCGCCCAGCGGGACTGAGGGCGCTCAGCCGGGGTTACGGAGCGACCGGCCGGCGCGCTTCCGGGAGGCGTCGAGAAGCCTGGGGTCGAGGAGGATCGCCTTGCGGTCGGCGAGTTCGCCGGTGGTCCAGCGCACGCTGTGCTCACCGTGGAGTTCCGTCGCCAGCCCCAGCGGGCGAGTCCGGTGTACCTGCGATCCTCGGTGAGCCAGGCGGAGAACTCGCCGTGACGATCGAACCCGTGACGACATCGGCCGTGGCTCACGATGTCGTGGACGGCACGAAGCTGGTCGTAGGCGCCACCGACGGAAGTGTCGAGGAGTGGGTGCCGGCGGTCAGATCTCGACTCGCCGGGAAGATCTCGAGAACTCGTTGCTGGCGGACCGATTCCGATAGTTCACGCGCCGACCCGTATGGCTGCGGAGTCCTGGTGTACACCACTCGAAGCGGGTTGCGAGCGTGCGCAGCGGTGAGGCGGACGAACCATCGGTTCGCCTGTGCGCCAAGGTTGACGTAGGCGGCGCGAACGGTTGCGCCACCCTGCACCCGGGGGGGCGGCGTCGAACGCACCGGCGACGAGATGGGCTTGGTCGAGGTCGATGATCACGGCGAGGACGGACCGACGAGCTCGTCCGGGTGTGACACGACCTATGGGATGCCTGTCACAGAGTGACGTGCTGCTCGGTCTTCTCGCCTAGAAGGGTGGGCTCCCGCGTCCAACCGGCAGTCAGAAGGAAGGTTCATCACGAAGGTCGTCGTCATCGGCGGGACTGGGCTGATCGGCTCGTAGCTCGTCGCCAAGCTCCGCGAGGACGGGCACGAGGCCGTCGCCGCCTCGCCGGACTCAGGCGTCAACACGCTCACCGGAGAAGGGTTGTCAGAGGCACTCGTAGGCGCGTCGGTGGTCGTCGACGTGTCGAACTCGCCGTCGTTCGACGACGCCGCCGTGCTCGAGTTCTTCGAGACGTCAACTCGCAACCTGCTCCACGCCGACGCGTCACCGGTGTGGGTCACCACGTTGCGCTGTCGGTGGTCGGTAGCGACCGACTGCCGGCGAGCGGCTACCTCCGCGCCAAGGTGGCGCAGGAGAAGCTGATTATCGGCTCGCCGATCCCCTACTCGATCGTGCGCGCGACGCAATTCTTCGAGTTCCTCGCCCGCATCGCGCAGGAGGCCACCGATGGCGACACCGTCCGCCAGCCACCGGTGCTCTTCCAGCCGATGGCGGCCGGCGACGTCGCCGCAGCAGTGGGGAGGGTTGCCGTCAACCGACCGCTCAACGGCATCGTCGAGGTCGGCGGGCCCGAGCAGTTCCGTTTCGACGACATCGTTCGGGACGCCCTCGCCGCCCGGCGTGACCCGCGGCAGGTCGTGGCCGATCCCGACGCCCCGTACTTCGGCACCCGACTCGGCGAGCGCTCGTTGGTGCCCGACGACGACGCCCAGCTGGGCACCATCTCGTTCGAGGACTGCGCCCAGGACTCGATGACGGCGGCCTAGGCGAGTGTCCCCGCGAGCCCCGCATCGGGCGGTACCCGGCGCAGCCCCTTGCGGGAACTGACGTTGAGCTTGGTGAACACCTTGCGCAGGTGGTACTCGACCGTGCGCGGGCTGATGAAGAGACGGCTGCCGATCTCGGGATTGGTCTCGCCGGCGGCCGCGAGCCGGGCGATCTGCGCCTCTTGCGCGGTCAGTGCGTGGCTCGTGTCGGCTGAGCGTTTGCGAACCGTCTCCCCCGTCGCAAGCAGGTCCCGGCGAGCACGCTCGGCGAACGCGGCCACCCCCATGCTGTCCAGCATCTCGTGCGCACCACGGAGCTGCTCGCGGGCGTCGACACGTCGGCGCTCACGCCGCAGCCACTCCCCGTAGACGAGATGGGCGCGGGCGAGCTCGACCCGGACACGGGTGCGGCCGAGCCATCGCTGACGAGGGCGCGTGAGCGCGCCAGCACCCCGAGCGCCCAGTCGGTGCCACTGGCTCCTGTCATCTCAGAGAGCCGATCGACGGCGTCCAGGGCAAGCTCTCGCCGGTCGCTCCGGGCGGCGGCCTCGACGAGTTCGGCCAACCCCCAGTTGGCGACGCCCAGCTCCGCAGGAAACTCGGCGGCTTGTCGGGCGGCAGCGACGGCGTCTTCGTACCCGGCCCAGCCCGTTGTAGAGCAACGCTGCCGCCCACTGTGTGACGCTCACGCCGATCCCCTCGCCGCGGGGCAACACCTCGCCCATGGTGGCGGCGATCAGCTCGCCGGCCTCGCCTTCGCGACCCCTCCCGGCTGCCAGGCCCAGCGCACCGAACGGGGCGAGGTTGGTCCCGGTCGCGTCCCTCGCCGCCGCGATCTCCTCGACGAGCGCGGCAGCCGCCGAAAGCTCGCCCGCGTAAAGGTGGACGAACACCCGCGAGTTCAACGCGAGCAGAAGTTCGCTCAGTGCGCCCGCCTCTCGGGCGAGCTTCACGTGACGGGTGGCGGTGATGTGCCAGCTCTCGTCGTCCCAGAGACCGGCCGCAATGGCCGATGCGAGCCACAACCAGTGCAGATCCTGGTCGACGGAGTCGTCCTGCCCGAACGCCACCAACACCCGTTTGAGTATCGGCATCGCAGCCGCATAGCCATCCGTGAAAAGGGTGGCCAAGCCGTCGAGCAGCAGATCGCCTGTCACCGGCTCCGGCGACGGCGCCGCTCCCCGGGCGGCGCGCGCGACGTCCTGTGGTCCGACGCCGCCGGCAAGGCGGCCGGCGAACATCGCCGCCGAGAGCGCCTGCAAGTACGTCGCTCGAGCCGACCTGATGTCCAGCAATTCGAAGCGCTGCGCCGCGGCGAGCAGCAGGGGCGTGGCCTCGCTGCCATGGTTCGACGCGAACGCGAGCTGCGCCCGCACGAGGTCGATCCGCGCTCGGCGCAGGGTGTCGTCGGGCCCTTCCTCGGCCGTGGCGAGCAGCGCCAGGGCCGAGTCGAATGCGCCCGCCTAGAGTTTGGCCTGGGCGGCATCCAGCGCGCGTCGGGCCCGCTCGGAGGGATCCGATGTCAGCTCGGCCGCTCGTTCCAGGAACGCGGCCGCCGCGGCCAGCCCACCGCGAGCCTGGGCCCGGCCAGCGGAGCGCTCGAGGTCTTCGGCGACGTCCTCATCAGAGCCGGGCGTGGCGTGGGCCCGGTGCCAGGCCCGACGATCCGGATCGAGCTCAGGGTCGGTCACGGCGGCCAGGGCGTGGTGCGCGTAACGACGGTCGGCCGGCGGCGCGGCCCGATAGACCGCCGAGCGCACCAGTGGGTGCCTGAACCGGACCCGCACGCCGAGCTCGAGCAATCCGGCCGCCTCGGCCGGAGTCGCCGCCTCGGGTCGATCCCGAGCTGCTCGACCGCGCGCCACAACACCGTCGAGTCCCCCACCGGCTCGACCGCGGCCGTCAGCAGAAGTCGCCTCGTGTCGACCGGCAGTCGCTCGATCCGGCGGAGAAAGCCCTGTTCGATGCGGCTGTCAGCGGCGTCCCGCCCGGCGACCCGAAGCCGAACGCCAGCTCGGCCGGCGTCAGCTCACGGGGCAGCTCGAGCAACGCCAGCGGATTGCCGCGCGCCTCGGCGAGGATCCGGTCACGCACCCGCTCGTCGATCGGGCCGGTGATCACCGAGTCCAGCAAGGCGCGGGCGTCGCCAGGGCTCAGTCGTGTGACCTCGAGGTCCGGTAGCCGCGCCAGCTCCTCGTCGTCCCGGGCGACCCGCGACGCCAGCACGAGCGCGATCGGTTCTGCCAGGAGGCGGGCGACGAACGCCAGCGTCTGCGCAGATGCCCGGTCCAGCCATTGCACGTCGTCGACGAGGCAGATGAGCGGCTGCTCCTCGGCGACGTCGGCGAGCAGGCTGAGCACCGCCAGCCCGACCAGGAAGCGAGCGGGGCCGTTGCCGGCGGTCAGGCGAACGCGCTCGCCAGCGCCTCGCGCTGGGGGCCAGGGAGACGTTCGAGGTGGTCCAGCATCGGCGCGCACAGCTGGTGCACGCCGGCGAAGGCGAGCTCCATCTCGGACTGGACGCCCGCGGCGCGCGCGACGCGACACCCGGATGCGCGCGTCCTGACGTACTGCAACAGCGCCGACTTGCCGACCCCCGCCTCACCGCGCAAAACAAGAACCTGACTCTGACCGCCCCGCGCCGAGGCGACCAACCGGTCGAGCACGTCGCACTCACGACGCCGTCCACGCAGCCCACGGTCACCACTCGGAATGAGCAACCATACGCCGGACCAACACCAGCGTGCCCACGCCCACGTCGAAGACGGCATCGGCCGTCTCAAGGACTCCGGCGCCGACCGCTTCCCATTCCGGGCGATCGACACCAACCGGGGCATGGCTCGCCGTCGTCGCCATGGCCGACGCCCTGGTGCGCTGGTTCCAACAACTCTGCTGCCACGGCCACCTGGCCGTCGCCGAACTCAAGACACTGCGCTGGATGCTCTGGCACACCCCCGCCCGCCTCGTGCGCCACGCCCGTCAACACGTCGTGCGCATCCTCGACCACTGGCCGACCGCCGCCGAGATCATCGACGCATACCGACGGGTCGCCCTCCTAACCTGAGCACGGCCCACGACCGGCCCGAACCCGGCGAACCGTTCATCACACGCGCCCCGACACACCCGACAACCACCCGAACAACCCGAAATGACCACCGCGATGACCGACGCTCCGAAGATCAATAGCTGACCGACCGCCAACCACCATCACCAAGACGATTCCGCCCACCCACCGGATTCTCGTGAACGATCGAGGCTAGTAGGCCCTCGCGCTGCTCAGCGACGGTGCCGAGGGCCTGGCGTATCTTCAACCGGCCACCCCACCAAAGCCGAGTTCGACCGGCGTGAGGTGCTCCGGTGGTAGCGATGCTACTAGCAAGCGACCGTCACGCCCTGGTCGTGGTCGTGTTGGCCGGCGGGTCATGAGCACCAGAGGGCTCCTAAGGAAAGTGGAACGTACACGAGCCGACAGTCGTTCTGCTGATGCGGCCCTGGCCCCATCGGCTGACGATTGGGTGGGTGAAAGCATGGGCCTCCAGAGAGGAAGGAGACAGCAATACCGTGGCGCACCAACAGGCACTGACGAGCGCTGAGATCCGGCGGCGCTTCCTCGCCTTCTTCGCCGAGCGCGGCCACGCCATCATCCCTGCGGCCAGCCTCGTGCCCCGCGGAGACCCGACGACGCTCTTCAACGGTTCCGGGGTGCAGCCGCTCGTCCCCTACCTCCTGGGCGCCGACCACCCCGCCGGCAAGCGGCTCGCGAACTCCCAGCCCTGCTTCCGCGCCGAGGACGTCGACGAGGTCGGCGACAGCACGCACACGACCTTCTTCGAGATGCTCGGCAACTGGTCGCTGGGCGACTACTTCAAGGCCGAACAGCTGCCGTGGCTGTTCGAGTTTCTCGTCGACCACCTCCGGCTCGACCCGCGCCGCCTCTACGTGACGGTGTTCCAGGGCGCGCCCGAGTACGGCATCGAGCGCGACGACGAAGCCGTGGCGCTGTGGCGTTCGCTGTTCGCCGACGAGGGCATCGACGCGCCCGTCGTGGTGACCGGGCCGTCGTGTGCAGGATCCGAACTGGGCATGGACGGCGGGCGAATCTTCGTGTGCGACTCGGGCTCCAACTGGTGGTCGCGGGCGGGGCGGCCCGAGTCGATGCCCGAAGGCGAGCCCGGTGGACCCGACTCCGAGGTGTTCTTCTGCTTCGAGGACACCGAGCACGATCCCGCCTTCGGCGAC